>JADLBJ010000119.1 GCA_020847765.1 Dehalococcoidia bacterium | reverse complement strand
GAGCTTCAGCGCGACCGTCGACGGCGGCGCGGCGTTCAGCTTCGCGCAGGGTTCGCCAACTGGCGCCATGACGGTGGCCGCCGGCCAGCACACGGTGGCGGAGCTGTCACTGACAGGCTACGTCCCGCTTGGCTGGGCGCTCGGCAACGGCGGTGCCTGCCCGGCCTCGCCGACGAACACCGGCGCGGTGGCGGCCATTGAAGTCACCGCCAGCGCGACCGTCGACGTCTGCTTCTACAACGAAGCGGTGGCTGCGGCGGGCGGCCGGATTGTCGTGGCCAAGGTGGTGACGAACGACGCGTCGGACACGACGGCATTCAGCGCCAGCGTCGACGGCGGGGCGGCGCTGGACTTCGCCCAGGGCAGCCCAACAGGTCCTCAGGACGTGGACGCGGGCACGCATACCGTGACGGAAACCTCGATCGCGGGCTATACGGTGCTCGGCTGGGCGATCGGGACGAGCAGCGCGAGCTGTCCGGTCGGGCATGCGACGAGCGGGGCGACGGCAAGCGTCGACGTGAAGGAGGGCGTGACCGTCGTCGTCTGCTTCTATAACGAGCAGCTGCCCAAGCCGGGCACGCTCGCAGTGCACAAGGTCGTGACGAACAACGGCGAGGACACGACGCAGTTCCGGGCGACGGTGGATTCGGGCGCACCCTTCGGTTTCGGCCAGGGGGCGACCGCGACGATGAGCGTCGATCCGGGCAGCCACACGGTGAGCGAGCTGGCGAATGACAACTACACCGTCGTCGGCTGGGCGCTCGGCAGCGACGGCAGCTGTCCCGTGGCTGCCACCAGCAGCGCGGGCGAAAGCAGCGCCATGGTCAGCGTCACGAGCGGGGCGACGACCGAGCTCTGCTTCTACAACACCCAGGTGCAGGAGCAGGAGAGCACCGGGATGATCACGATCGTCAAGCAGTCGAACCCGCCGAGCACGGTGTCGCCCTCGTTCACGACGACGGGAGCGGGCATGGTGAACTTCAGCCTGGTGGACGACGGCACAGGCGTGGGGAACACCCGCGTCTTCGCCGGTCTGACGCCGGGCACCTACACGGTGTCTGAGAACGCGCTCTCGGGCTGGGCGCTCGGCGCTATCACCTGTGGCGGCGGCAGCGTGGCGACCGACGTCGCGGCAGGAATGGCGACCATCAGCCTCGAGGCCGGCGAAAGCGTCACCTGCACCTTCGTGAACAACGTCGTGGCCGGGACCCCGGGCGCGACGGCGACGCCGACGGGCACGACCACCGCTACGCCGACGGGCACGGTGACGGCCACCCCGACTGGCACCACGACGACGACGCCGACCGCAACGGCGACGACACCCACGAGCACGGCCACAGCCACTCAGTCGCCCACGCAGGCGACGAGCGTCGGCGGCCAGCAGGGCACAGGCGGCACCGGTGGCCAGGCGTCGGCGGTGGCCGGCGTGCCGGCACCACCGAGCACCGGCTCCGGCGTCGCCGCCGCTGGACGCGGCCCACTGCTGTTCGTGGCGATGGGCCTGGCGGCGATGGGCGTCGGGCTCGCCTACTTCGGGCTCCGGCGGCGTGCGTAACGGCGCGCCGGCCTGAGTGACGTCCATGGGGAAGGGGGGCCAACCCTGGCCCCCTTTTCCTTCTTCAGCTGGGATCACACGGGCTCTGGTGCTACCGGCGGTTCAGCGGGATGTTGGCGAGCGGCAAGCGCGCGCCGGAGCTCGACCGGGAGCTGGAAGTGCATGTCCTCTGTGCGCGTGCGGCGATCTTCCACGGAGGCGCCGTAGCGCGCCTCGAGGTAGGCGACGCACTCTGCGACGAGCTCCTCGGGGGCGCTGGCGCCAGCGGTAATGGCGACGCGCTCCACGCCCGCGAGCCAGCCGGGTTCGATCTCCGAGGCGCAGTCGATGAGATGGGCGGGCACGCCCATCTCGCCCGCAATCTCGGCGAGGCGGCGACTGTTGGAGCTGTTCTGGCTGCCGAGCACGAGAACGACGTCGGCTTCGCGAGCGAGCTGGCGGACGGCCTCCTGGCGGTTCTGCGTGGCGTAGCAGATGTCCTCGCTCGGGGGCGCGGCGACGGCGGGAAAGCGGTCGCGCAGGCGCTCGATGATCTGGTTCGCGTCATCGACGCTGAGGGTGGTCTGGGTGAGGAAGGCGAGGTGGTCCTCGTCGTCGAGGCCGAGGGTGGCGGCTTCGTCGACGGACTGGACGAGGCGCATGCGTTCGGGTGCTTCGCCCATCGTGCCGGTAATCTCGTCGTGGCCTTCGTGGCCGATGAGGAGGATCGTGCGACCTTGCCGGGCAAAGCGGACGGCTTCGGTATGCACCTTGGTGACGAGCGGGCAGGTGGCGTCGATCACGCGGAGGTCGCGGTCGGCGGCGGCACGCCGGATCTCGGGGGACACGCCGTGGGCGCTGAATACGACGGTGGCGCCGGCGGGCACTTCACCGAGGGAATCGACGAAAATCGCACCCTTGGCACGGAAGCGCTCGACGACGTGCTTGTTATGTACAATCTCATGATAGACGTAGACAGGCGCGCCGAAGAGGTGAAGGGCCTGATCGAGCGTCTCGATTGCCATGTTTACGCCCGCACAGAATCCCCGCGGGTTCGCCAGGATGATTCTCACCATCGATAGCCTCTCCTGCCGGATTGCGTGACTGGGGCGCATACTACGCACCTGACTGCAGTTTGAGAATCGGTGCCCAGGGGCTGCAGCAGCCAGCACTCAGTGAATTGCGTCTCTTTGCCCACGAGTCGTCGCTTTCCAGTGGAGGCGAAGTTGCTAAGATACCGGCCGGGTCGGCGGTTGCCGCCGCCCGACCGATCGACATGGACGAGGAGTGATTATGTCGAGCCTGGCGGACGATCGGACCACGGCAGCAGAGACGGTCGCTGCCGCGGACGCGCTGCTCCGGGAGGCGCGGCTGCCAGCGGGAGACCTGGACGAGGCGCTCCGCCGGGGGGCGGCCCATCTCCTGTCGATGCAGGCGGCGGAGGGCTACTGGTGGGCGGAGCTGGAGTCGAACGTGACGATGGCGGCCGAGCACCTGCTACTCGAGCGCTTCCTGGGCATCAGCCACGCGGAACGCCAGCAGAAGATCTGCCGCTACATCCTCGACAAGCAGGGAGCGGACGGCGGCTGGCCGGTGTATTACGGCGGCCCCGGCGACATCAGCGTGACGGTCGAGGCCTACTTCGCGCTGAAGGTCGGTGGCGTAGACCCGCAGTCGCCGGCGATCACGCGGGCGCGGGACTTCGTCCGGGCACATGGCGGTGCCCGCCGAGCGCGCATCTTCACGAAGATCTGGCTGGCGCTGTTCGGCCAGTTCGACTGGGAGGCGCTGCCGGCGATGCCGCCGGAGGCGATCCTGCTGCCCGAGCGCTCACCGGTGAACATCTACGAGTTCGCGTCCTGGGCGCGGGCGACGATGGTGGCGATCCTGGTCATCTGGTCGAAGAAGCCGGTCGCGTCGGTACCGGCAGGCGCGGCCATCGACGAGCTCTACCTGCGTGAGGAAGACCGACGCGAGTTGGACCTGCGCAGGGAGCGAAACCCCTTCAGCTGGCGGAATGTCTTCCTCGCCACCGACCGGCTGCTGAAGCTGGCCGAACGGTCGCCCTGGAAGCCCCTGCGCAAGCGGGCGCTGCGCACCTGCGAGGCGTGGATCGTCGACCACCAGGAGGAAGACGGTTCGTGGGGCGGGATCCAGCCGCCCTGGGTGTACTCATTGATCGCGCTGAAGTGCCTCGGCTACGCCAACGACCACCCCGTCATGCGCAAGGGTGTCGACGGGCTGCTGACGGAATTCGCCCTGGAGACGGAGGAGACGTTCACGGTCCAGCCATGCCTGTCGCCCATCTGGGACACGGCGCTGGCGGTGACGGGGCTGCGAGAGGCGGGTGTGCCGGCAGACGAGCCGAGCCTGGTGCGCGCCGGGCAGTGGCTCCTCGACAAGGAGATCCGCGCCCGCGGCGACTGGTGCGTCAAGGTGAAGGACACGCCGCCAGGGGGCTGGGCGTTCGAGTTCTTCAACGACAAGTACCCGGACACGGACGACACGGCAGAAGTGCTGATCGCACTGCGCCTGCTGAACCTCAGCGGCCGGGGCGGCGGCGCCGAGCAGCGGGCGCGGCGCTGGCTGCTCGCGATGCAGTCGCGCAACGGCGGCTGGGCGGCGTTCGACGTCGACAACACCAAGCGGCTCGTGACGCGCATTGCCTTCTGCGACTTCGGGGCGACGCTCGACCCACCAAGCGAGGACGTGACCGCGCATGTCCTCGAATGGCTCATGCTCGGCGGGGCCGGCTCGGGCGATCCGGCGGTGCGTCGGGCGCTGCGCTACCTCTGGCGGACCCAGGAGCGAGACGGCAGCTGGTTCGGGCGCTGGGGCGTGAACTACGTCTACGGGCTCGGCGCCGTCCTGCCGGCGCTGGCGGCCGCCGGCATCCGGCCGTCGCACCGACGCATGCGGCGGGCAGTGCAGTGGCTGGAACGCCACCAGAACGCGGACGGCGGCTGGGGCGAGAGCTGCGCCTCGTATGACGACCCCAGCCTGCGCGGGCAGGGGCCGAGCACGGCCTCGCAGACAGCCTGGGCGTTGCTGGCCCTGCTGGCAGCCAACCGGGCGGACTCGCGGGCGGTGGCGCGGGGCGTGGCCTACCTTGTCTCGACCCAGCAAGCCGACGGACACTGGGAGGAGCCGGAGTTCACCGGCACCGGCTTCCCGCGTGATTTCATGTTGAACTACCACCTCTACCGCGACTACTGGCCGCTCTGGGCGCTGGGCCGCTACCGGCGGTTGCGCCTCGGGCAGACCATCCATCGGCCGGGCGACGACCCGTGGTCGTGAGCGGGCCGCGGCCGCGGCCAGCGGGGCCGACGCGGCGGCAGGCGTTTGCGTGGTGCCGTGAGTACACACGTGCACATCAGGAGAACTTCGCGGTCGTCACCTGGCTCCTGCCGCGCGAGCTAAGGCTGCACTTCTACGCGATCTACGCCTTCTGCCGTTCGACGGACGACCTGGGCGACGAGGCGGAGGGCGACCGCCTGGCGCTCTTGAACAGGCGCGAGCGGGAACTGCGCCTCTGCTATGAGGGCATGCGCGACTCGCCGCTGTTCGTGGCCCTGGGGGCGACGATCGACCGCTTCGCCATTCCGTCGGACCCGTTTCTGCGGCTGATCGAGGCGAACCGGATGGACCAGCGCAAGAGCCGCTTCGCCACCTACGACGACCTGCTGTTCTACTGCGAGCATTCGGCCACGCCCGTCGGGCGGATGGTGCTCTACGTCCTGGGGTATCGGGACGACGGCAGACAGCGGCTGGCCGACGCGACCTGCCTTGGGCTACAGCTCGCGAACTTCTGGCAGGACGTGGGCGTCGACGCGGCCAAGGGGCGGATCTACGTCCCTCAGGAAGACCTGGCGCGCTTCGGCGTCGACGAGAGTGAGCTGTTCGGCCGGCGGGCCTCGCCCGCCTTTCGGGAGCTGATGCGCTTCGAGGTTGGCAAGGCGCGCGCGCTGTTCGCCGAGGGCGCCAGGCTGGAGCGGCTGGTCGACAGGCGGGCGCGGCTCGACGTGCGGCTCTTCCGGCTGGGCGGAGAAGCGGTGCTGGACGCGATCGAGGCGGCCGGATACGACGTCCTGCACGAGCGGCCGACCATCCCGCGGGTGAAGCGGGCATGGATGGCGTTGGCCAACGCAGTCCGTGTCAAGACAGGCCTGTAGGGCAGGGAGGCAGCCATGGCCGTCGATCAGCGAACGCGTGAGACCGGCCCCGTCCCGCTCGAGGAGGCGCTCGCCTGGTGTCGGGACTACACCAGGGAACGGGCGAAGAACTTCTATTACGCCTTCGCGATCCTGCCCGGGCCGAAGCGCCACGCCATCTACGCGGCGTACGCGTTCAGCGGGCTGGTGGACGACATCGCCGACGAGCTGTCCGACCGCGACGAGCAGGTGCGGCGACTGGGCGAGGCGCGGGAACGCATGCACGCGGCCGCGCGTGGCGAGGCTGAGGGGCCGCTGTTCACGGCCCTCGCGTGGGCCTTCCGAGAGTTCGACGTCCCAGAGGACTTCTTCGAGGAGCTCGTCAACGGCGTCGAGATGGACTTCACGGTCGACCGTTACGCCACCTGGCAAGACCTCTACCAGTACTGCTACCGGGTGGCGTCGATGGTGGGCCTCATCTGCACGGCGATCTTCGGGACGCGGGCGCACCCGCGCGGCCGGCAGTACGCGATCGACATGGGCATCGGCCTGCAGATCGTCAACATCATGCGGGACGTGCGCGAGGACGCCGCGCGGGGCCGCGTGTACTTCCCGCAGGACGAGCTCGCCCGCTTCGGCCTGAGCGACGCGGACATCCTGGGCGGGTGCTGCGACGAGCGGTTCGTGCAGCTGATGCAGCTGCAGCGGAAGCGCGCCCGGCAACACCTGGCCCGCGGCAAACGGCTGCTCCCGCTGCTCGACCTGCGCTCGCGGATGTGCGTCAACGTCTTGCAGGGGACATACGCGGAGATCCTGCGGCGGATCGAGAAGCGTCGGTACGACGTCCTCTCGGAGCGGGTGGCCCTTTCCACTCCGGCCAAGCTGCTGACGATAGCGCGGCTCTGGGGCGAGGCGGCGCTCGTCCGGGCGCGGTGAAGGTCGCGGTCGTCGGCGCCGGGCTGGCGGGGCTTGCCGCGGCCTGTGAGCTGACCGACCTCGGCCACCACGGGGTCGTCTGCGCGCGGCGGCCCTGGGCGGGCGGGAAAACCTACTCGTTCCTTGACCGCGAGACAGGCGAGAGCGTCGACAACGGACAGCACGTGTTCATGGGCTGCACGACGGCGTACACGGGATTCCTGGCGCGCCTGGGAACGCTGGCGCTGACGAAGCGGCAGCGCCGGCTGCGCGTGCCCGTGTTCGACGCGCAGGGGCGGCGGTCGGACATCACGGCGGTAGCCCTGCCCGGGGGCCTGCACCTCGCCGGCTCGTTCCTCCGCTACAGACATCTGGCGCTGGCCGACAAGCTCCGCGCGGCACGTCTGCTGGCGGCCGTCACGCGCATGCCGGCGGCCGCGCGGGACACCCTCGACGGGGTCGCGTTCGGCGAGTGGCTGCGGCTGCATGGTCAGTCGGAGAGCTCGATCCGCGCCCTTTGGGACCTGGTGCTCGTGCCGACGTTGAACGCACGCGCGGATGAGGTGAGCGCGGCGGCGGCGCTGTTCGTCCTGCAGGAAGGCTTCCTGAAGTCGGCCGAGTCCGGGGCCCTGGGCATCCCCACGGTAGGACTGAGCGCCTTGCACGTCGAGCCGGCCCTGGCCTACGTGGCCGCACGAGGCGGGGGTGTGCGCCTGGGTTGCACCGTGACGCGTCTGCAGGCCGAAGGAGAGAAGGTGTCGAGCGTCGTGAGCTCTGGTGGGGCCGAACCCTTCGACGCAGTCGTGTGCGCGGTGCCCCACCGCCAGGTGGCGGCGCTTCTGCCAGAGCAGGTGGCCGGGGCGTCGCCCTTCGCCGAGCTGGCGACGATCCCGGCGGCGCCGATCGTCAACGTCCACGTCTGGTTCGATCGGTCGGTGACGGCGCTGCCGTTCGCGGCCTTCGCCGAGGGCGACCTGCAGTGGCTGTTCAACCGCAGCCGGCTCGAGGGCCGGCAGGGCGACGGGCAGCACGTTGTCGTCTCCCTGAGCGCGGCCGAACGCTGGATGGCGCTCGACAAGGGGGCGCTGGAACGGCACTTCGTGGCCGCGCTGAGGACGGCGTTCCCGGAGGCGCGCCAAGCGCAAGTACGGCGATGCGTTGTCCTCAAGGAGCCAGAGGCGACCTTCGTGCCAGCGCCGGGCATTCGCCGGCCAGGCGCGCGGACGCCACTGGCGAACCTCTACCTCGCGGGCGCGTATACTGCCACTGGCTGGCCGGCCACGATGGAGTCCGCCGTACGCAGCGGTCTTGCCGCGGCCCGCACGTTGCATTCGGACAGCTGCCGGCGAGCGCCGGCGGAAGCGACTTCGGGGAGGTAGCAGGCCATGGGCATCCCGATGAGCGAGGCGATGGCAGTCAGCCGGTATCTGGTGAAGCAGAAGCTTCAGGGCAAGAAGCGGTACCCGCTCGTGCTCATGCTGGAGCCACTGTGGCGATGCAACCTCGCCTGTGTGGGCTGCGGCAAGATCCAGCACCCGGAGTCGATTCTGAGCACGTACCTGAGCCCGGAAGAATGCTGGGCGGCGGCGGAGGAATGCGGGGCCCCCGTCGTCTCGATCGCCGGCGGCGAGCCGCTGGTGCACCCCCAGATAGACGAGATCGTGCAGGGCCTTGTGGAGCGGAAGCGGTTCGTGCACCTCTGCACGAACGCCATCCTGCTCAACCGCTGGCTGCCGAAGCTCGAGCCGTCGAAGTACTTCACCTTCACGGTGCACCTCGACGGCATGCGTGAGCTGCACGACGAGATGGTCGACCGCGAAGGGGTGTTCGACAAGGCGGTGGCCGGCATTCGCGAGGCGAAGCGCCTGGGGTTCCGCGTGAGCACCAACACGACGGTCTTCGGCGACAGCTCGCCGGAGGAGATGCGGCGGTTCTTCAACTTCCTGATGGACGACCTGAAGATCGACGGAATGCAGATCTCGCCGGGGTACGACTATCCGCTGGCGCCGGACCAGTCGGTCTTCCTCAAGCGGCCCCAGATGATCCAGACGTTCCGGAAGCTGCTGACCATGCCCGACCGGGCACGCTGGCGGTTCAACCACACGCCGATGTTCCTGGACTTCCTGCAGGGGAAGCTGCCCATGCAATGCACGGCCTGGGGCAATCCGACGCGCACGCCGCTCGGCTGGCAGCGCCCCTGCTACCTGATGAACGAGGGATACGTGCAGACGTTCCGGGAGCTGCTGGAAGAGACCGAATGGGACCGCTACGGCTATGGGCGCGACGCACGCTGCACGAACTGCATGGCCCACTGCGGCTATGAGGCGACGGCGGTCACGGCGACGATGAAGAGCCCGTTCGAAGGGCTGAAGGCCGGGATGGCCACGCTGACGGGGCGAAAAAGCGCATGACGGTCCTTCTGCTCGCACCGACGGCGCGCGAGGCGGCAGCCCTCGCTCGCTGGGAGCCTCTCGTTTGCGGAGCGGGAGAGGCGGCCAGCCGGCTGCTGGAGAACCGGCTGGCGACGGCACGGCCGACGCTCGTCCTGCTGGCCGGGTTCTGCGGCGGATTGGACCCCTCGCTGGCGCCGGGGAGCGTCGTCCTCTGTCGGCGGGTGACGGCGCCGGGCGCGGAAGAGATAGAGGCTCCCCGCGCGCAGTTCGAGGCCGTGCGAAAGGCATTGCGGGCGCAGCGGCGGCCGTTCGTGTCGGCACGGTTGCTGACGACGCCCGGGCCAGTGGCCACGCGCGCGGAGAAGACAGACCTCTGGAACGAGTACGGGGCAGCCGGCGTCGACATGGAAACTTATGGCGTGGCGGCAGCAGCGAGCGCGGCCGGGGTGCCCTGGCTCGCCATCCGGGCCGTGATCGACGCCGCAGGCACGAGCCTGCCACGCGCCTTGCGTTCGTGGAGCCCGGGGACGACGGACCAGCGGGTGGCCGCGGCGGCCCTTCGGAACCCGCTCGACTGGCCGAAGTACGGTCGGTTCGCGCTCCATGCACGCGCGGCCCAACGCGCACTACGCCGCACGGTGCCCGTTGTCCTGCGCGCGGCGGCGCATGCGGCCCTGGTGGAGGACATTCCGCTCGTGCCACGGGGGTAGGCCAGGCGGGCGCCCCATTTCATGCGGGCGCGGACTTGAGGAAGCCGGCCTGACGGAGGACGCCGAGGATGCGGTCGCGCCCGATGACGCCGATCACCTGGCCCTCACGCACGACGGGCAGATGGGTAAGGTCGCCGTGCTCCATCTCACGCAGAACCTCAGCGGCGGGGCGCTCAGGGGGAACGGCGTGGAGACGGTCGCTGGGGACCATCGCCTGCGCGGCGGTAGTGCTGTCCCAGGCGGCCTCGGGGACGGCGCGCAACTGGTGGGCGCTGACGATGCCCGCCAGCCGGCCGTCATTCTCAACGAAGTAGCAGACACGGGGGTTGATGTCGAGGACGCCGCGGGAGAGGGCGGCGACCGTCATGCTCGCGTCGACGACAGGCGGGTTGGCGTACATGAGGTCGCCGGCGCGATAGCGCTGCAGCTCGCGAACGACGCGGTTCTGGAAGAGGCTCTGGCGGGCGGCGTTTTCGAGGAAGAGGCCGATGAGGATCAGCCAGAAGCCGCCGACGGGGCTGTCGGCGACGGCCACGTCGAGGCGCAGGGCGGCGAGCACGCCAACGGCCATCATCAGCCAGGCGGCGACGCGACCTGTCCAGGCGGCGATCGCCGTGGCGCGAAAGTAGTTGCCCGTCAGCAGCCAGATGAGCGAGCGGAAGATGCGGCCGCCGTCGGTCGGAAAGGCGGGAATGAGGTTGAAGACGGCGAGGGCGATGTTCGTGACGCCGAGCCAGACGATCACCTGGTCGATCGGACGGTGGGAGTTCGTGCCGAGGGCCGCCCACAGCCCCAGGAAGAGCAGGCCGATGCCAAGGCTGGTGGCCGGGCCGGCCGCGGCCATGAGCAGCTCGGCAAGGGGTCGGCGCGCTTCACGCGTGATGTGGGCCACGCCGCCGAAGATGAAGAGGGTGATGCTCTTGACAGGAATGTCGTAGGCGCGGGCGACGAGACTGTGGGCCAGCTCGTGAACGACGATCGAACCGAAGAACACGAAGACGCTCGCCAGCGCCATGGCGACGTAGGTGGCCGTGGAAAGCCCGCCGACGATGCCGGGATAGATGTCGGTGGCGAGAATGGCCGTCGTGAAGGCGAGGATCACGAACCAGCTTGGATTGACCAGGATGGGAATGCCCAGCAGGGCACCGACGCGGATATTACGCATGGTTCACCGGTGACCCCCAGTGTACACGGCCCGGACCGGTGAGCCGGTAAGCGGGGAACGGGCGCTGTGGACTACCGCTGGCGGCCGGGGGGCGACAGATCGTCTTCGCGGCCGACGACGGCTTCCCAGCAGAGGTAGAAGAAGAAGAGCCCCATGAGGACGGGCGCGAGGAACGCCGGATGGTGGCTCTGGTAGAGGCCCCAGAGGCCGCCCAAGACCATGAACATGAGGGCGCCGACATAGACCAGGAAAGCGCCCCAGCTGAAGCTCAGCATCGCCCTGCCTCCCGGCACCCATCGTACGCGACCAGTCGGCGTGTGGGACGCGGCCTGAAGGGCGGATTCGTGACGAGAAAGTGGGCGGAAAGTGGAGCGTGCGGAACAGCAGGGAAGCCGCCGAGGTGCATCCGGGTTGATGCGCGCCGCTGCCGCGGCGCAAGATGCCAGCAGAAACTGCCGGAGGTGCGCGATGGCGGTGACGGGCCGACGGGTGCTGATCGAGACGGGGGTGCTGGCAGAGGCCCTCGACGACCCCGACCTGCGCGTCCTCGACTGCACGGTCTACCTGAGGCGGCCAGACGCTGACGTCGAGCGTCGTGCGTGGCGGGTCGAGAGCGGCCGGGCGGACTGGGAGCGCGCGCATATCCCGGGGAGCGCCTTCGCGGACCTCGTCGAGGATCTCTCGGACCGCCAGGCGCCGCTACCCTTCACCGCGCCGAGCGCGCCGCAGTTTGGCACGGCCATGTCGCGCCTCGGGGTCGGGCCGGGCACGCGGGTGGTGTGCTACGACAACGGCCTGGGGATGTGGGCAGCGCGTGTCTGGTGGCTGCTGCGGGCGTTCGGGTTCGACGACGCGTCGGTGCTCGACGGCGGCTGGCGGAAGTGGCTGGCCGAGGGTCGGCCCGTTAGCACTGAGCAGCAAGCGCGAGCGGCGGCCTTCGTCGCCCGGCCGCGGCCCGGTTGCTGGGCCACGGCCGACGAGGTGCTCACCGCCGTGACGCGCGGGGACGCCTGCGTCGTCAACGCCCTGGCGCCGGAGATGCACCGGGGCGAAGGGCGTTCGCCATACGGACGGCCGGGGCGGATCGCCGGCAGCGTGAACGTCCCGGCAGCGCACCTCGTCGATCCAGCGACGGGCGCCTACCTGCCCCCCACGGAGCTGGAACAGCGCTTCGTCGCCGCCGGCGTGGAGAGGGGCCGCCGCGTGGTCACCTACTGTGGCGGAGGGATAGCGGCGACCAGCGACGCGCTGGCGCTGACGTTGCTGGGTTACGAAGACGTGGCCGTCTACGATGGGTCGCTCTCGGAATGGGCTGGGGACGCGCAGCTGCCGATGGAGACGGGATAGGACCTGCTCAGGGGAAGAGCTTGCGGAGGGCGTCGCGGACCTCGGCGGCCGCTTCCACGTTCTCCTCGGGCGTGGGCTGGACGGCGACGAGGTTGACGTGGCGCGCACCGGCTGCGACATAGGGCGCGATGAAGTCCGCCACTTCGGCGGCCGTGCCGCAGGGAGTGTACCGTTCGAAGCGTTCGAAGGGCAGGCGGTACATCGCCTCCATCGCCGGGGCGAGGGCCGCACGGGCGCGCGCCCGGTCGGGCGCAACGCTCATCCAGAACTGCATGCCGAGCTCGATTGCGGCCGGGTCGCGGCCGGCAACTCCCGCAGCGTCGGCGACGACGTCGGCCGCCTGGCGGAAGCGGTCGAGCGACTGCCAGATGCCCGTGTAGCCGTCCCCAAAACGACCCGCCCGGCGGAGGGCGGCGTCGCTACGGCCGCCAACGAGCAGGGGAATCGGGCGCCATGGCTTCGGGTAGACGGTGACGTCATGGAGGTCGAAGTGTCGCCCCTGGAACGTGACGTGGTCCTCGGCCCAGAGGCGCCGAAGGATCTGGAGCGCCTCATTCGTGCGGGCACCGCGGGCGCGGGGGTCGACACCGCAGCTGGTGAACTCGTGCGGGTCCTCGCCACCGAGGCCAACGCCGAGGACGAGGCGGCCCTGGCTGAGCTGGTCGAGCTGCGCCGCCTGGAGGGCGACGGGCACGGGGTGACGGAGAGGCAGGAGGTAGACGCTCGTGCGGAGGGCAATCCGCTCGGTGGCGGCAGCGACGGCGGTGAGGGTGATCAGGCCGTCGTTGCCGTAGCCGTGGAATGTGACGTGGTCGCCGGCCACGACGCCGTCGAGACCCAGGGACTCGGCGCGGCGAGCGGCAGCGAGAACCAGGGCGCCGGTGGTGCCGGTACGGATATCCCAGGAGCGGATCATGACGGAGACGGCCGGAGCAGCGCTGGACATAGTGGGATTCTAGCGGGGAGCGTTGGCGCGAGCCCGCCGCCTCGAAGATAGTTACTGACGAGCCTTCTTGCCCGGAGCAATGCATGAGCCACGGTCAGGCCCGCCCGCCGCTGATCTTCGACCGCGCCTTCCTCACCGGCGTCGAGGACGTCACGCAGCTCATCTTCGTGCGGCACGGCGAACAGGACGTGGCCGACTGGCGGCGGGGACCCGTCGGCGACATGGTCGACCCGCCCCTGACGGCCCGCGGCCAGCGACAGGCGGAGCTGGTGGGCGCCCGTCTTTCGACCGAGCGAATCCATGCCGTCTATTCGAGTGGGCTGCGCCGGGCGTTCGAAACGGCGCAGGCGATCGCGCGCCACCATCGCCTGGAGCCGGTGATCATGGGCGACCTGCGCGAGGTAGAGGTCTTCCGCGAGATCCCGGCCGATCGCTCGGCGGCCGACTTTCTCGGCGAGCCACTGCTGACGGCGATCCGGGAGAGGATGCTGCGGGAGCGCAACTGGGACGTCTATCCGTATTCGGAGTCGAGCGCGGAGTTCCGCCGACGGACAGTGAACGCGGTGGAGGCGATCATCGCCGCGAACGAGGGCCGGCGGGTGGTGGTGGCCTGCCATGGGGGCGTCATCAACGCCTACGTCGGGCACGTCATCGGCACGAGGGACGACCTGTTCTTCCGGCCGGCGCACACCTCCATCAGCGTGGTCGCCGCCGGAGGCGGTGTGCGAGCGGTGCACAGCCTGAACGACGTGCACCACCTGGTGACACCGGCGGAGAGCTTCGTGAGCCACTGAGGGCCGCTGGCCACGGGTGATCGGCAGGGCTGCGAGATTCGTATCAAGAATGCGACGCCCATGGGCGCAGATCTCGCAGGGAGAACAGCCGTGAAGTTCCTCGTTGTCACGCGGGCGACCGCGCCGTTGCCGCCGGAGATGGCCCAGACGCTGGTGGGAGCGATGAAGCAGTGGGCCAGCGCTCATCGCTCTTCGGGCAAGATGGAGCAGATCTGGAGCTTCGCCGGGATGGGCGGGGGCGGCGGCGTCCTGAACGTCAGCTCACACGAAGAGCTCGACGCCATCATGAGCGGCTTCCCGTTCGGGCCGTTCTCACAGATCGACGTCTATCCGCTCGCCGACCTGGACGCCGGGCTGGAGAACTTCAGCAAGTCGATCGCACAGATGATGGCGGCGACGGGGAAAAGGTAGGCGGTCGCCCTCTCACAGGTCGAACTGCTCGACGAGGGTGTCGAGCGCCAGCGGCAGCGGCGGGCGCAGGGCCGTGCCGGCGAAGCTGTCGGCGAAGGCGCGGGCGACGGCGCCGTTGCGACGGTAGTGCCGGCCACCGCTGAGGGCGAAGAGCTCGGCGCAGAGGCGCGTCGCCTCCTGCGTGACGTACGTCTTGGTCCTGAGCACGCGTGCGGCGTAGTCGGGGCCGGCGGCGGCGCGGAATCCGGCGGCCGTCTCGAGGAGATAGGCACGGAGGGCCTCGTAACGCATCTGCGCTTCGCTGAAGCGAAGGCGCAGCGCCGGAGAGGCGGGTGCCGGGCGCGCGAGGGCCTCGAGGATCGAACGGGCGCAGCCGAGCGGGATGGCCGCAAAGAGACAGAACCAGTACTGAAGGGGCTGAACCGTCGCGATGAAGTTCGGGAAGCCAAAGAGCTCCTCGGCAGGGGCGGACTGATAGCGTACGGTCTGGCTTTCGGTGGCGCGCATGCCGAAGCCGTCCCAGTCGGCGAGGATGGTGACGCCTGGGGCTGCTGTGTCGACGAGGAAGAGCTCGACGACGCCGCAGCCGGGGAGGTCGACCGGGTCCACCTTGGCGGTCGAGAAGAAGTGGCGGGCAAAACGGCCCGACGAGGCGAGGATCTTCTCCCCGGTCAGGACGAAGCCGCCGCCGGGAGCCCGGGTGGCGACGGTCGTGGTCGCGGCGAGCGAGCCGCCGGCGCCTTTTTCAGAGTTGCAGGCAGCGTAGATCTCGCCGGCCCGGTAGCGGGCCGCGAGGCGTTCTATCTGCGCCGACCATGTGGGGCGATGCACCGGCGGGGCGGCTTCCGCGCCGAGGGCGAGGATGCCGGCGAGCCCGAGCGGCATCGACAGGAGGAGGGCCGTCGAGGGCGAGGCGGTCGCGATCGCCTCGGTGAGCCGCACGGCGTCGGGCAGGGAGAGATCGGCGCCGCCGAGCGCGGGCCGGAAGGGGGCCGCGAGCACTCCGGCTGCGATCAGGTCGGCGACGTTTTCGGCGGGGTAGGCCTCGCTATCGCGGGCGTCGCGCTCGGCGAAACGGGGAAGGAGGTGGGTGACGCGATCGAGCATGGCGGGCCTCCGCGGGCAGCAGATGGCGGGGAGTGTAGATCGGCCGCGAACCCGGGAGTGTGCACTGAGGCGCAGAGCGCGTCACAATCGGCCGCGGAGACGGCGACAACGGCAGGAGGCACGATGGCAGTGGCCGACTTTTCGCTCGAAGGAAAAGTTGCACTCGTGACGGGCGGGAGCCGCGGCATCGGCCGTTCGATCGCGCTGGCGCTCGCGGAGGCGGGCGCGGACGTCTGCGTGGCGGCGCGGAAGCCGGAGGCGCTGGCAGAAACGACCGCGGCCGTGCAGGCGACAGGCCGGCGGGGCCTCGCCGTGGCGACGAACGTCCGCGACATGGGGCAGCTGGAGCGGCTGGTCGAGGAGACGCAGCGACAGCTCGGCCGGATCGACATCCTCGTCAACAACGCGGCCACCAACCCCGTCTTCGGTCCCGTCAAGAATATCGACGAGCGGGCGTGGGACACGATCATGAACACGAACGTGAAGTCGCTGTTCTTCCTGTCGAAGCTCGCGCGCGAGGTCATGGTGGCCCAGGGCGACGGCGGCAGCATCGTCAACGTGAGCTCGACGGGCGGCGTGCGCGTCTCGCTCGGCCTGGGTGGCTATTCGATCTCAAAGGCCGCCGTGATCATGCTGACGAAGGTGTGCGCCAAGGAGTGGGGAACAGACGGCATCCGCGTCAACTGCATCGCACCGGGGCTTATCAAGACCGAGTTCTCGCGCGCGCTCTGGGAGAACGAGGACATCCTGACGAACGCCACGCAGGCCAGCGCGCTTAAGCGGATCGGGCTGCCGGAGGAGATGGCTGGGGCGGTGGTGTACTTCGCGAGCCCGGCAGCGTCGTTCACGACCGGGCAGACGCTGATCCTTGACGGCGGGCAGCTGGCATGAGGGAAGGCAAGAGGCTGTGACCGGTTTCTTCGGACAACTGGCAACAAGGGCCGGGCGCGGGCTGCAACGGCTGGGCGTGAAGGCGCTGCGAACCGCCATCGTCGCCATCGCCGGGGCGGTCGCACTGGTGGTCCTGGACGCGCTCCGGCTGAAGGACGTGCCGCGCGGCGACGAGTCGGGCCCGGCGGGTCGGCGCCCTCAGGCCTGATGCCGCCGACGGGCGTCTTCCGTGGCGAGCCGGGCGGCGCTACCCGGGACGCCGCGGAGGCCGCGGGCGCGCAGGGTGTCAATGACCTGGTCGAAGTGCTCGGCGCCGTTGACTTCCAGGAGCAGGTCGAGCACGGCCACACCCACGGGCATGCCCGGCGCTTCGCGGTTGTGGTCGACTTCGAGGACATTGCCGCCGGCGGCCGCGATTGCGGTCGTGACGAGCGCCAGCTCGCCCGGTGTGTCGCTCACTTCGACGGTGAGGTGACGGTAACGGCCCGCGTCGACCAGGCCGCGGCGCACGATGGAGCCGAGAAGGTTGACGTCGATGTTGCCGCCGGAGAGGAGCGCGACCGTTTCGCCGCGCGGGCGGTAGGCGCCCGACTGGATGGCGGCCACGGCGAGAGCGCCCGCGCCTTCGACGATCATCTTCGAGCGCTCGATAAGAAGGACGATGGCATGGGCGATCGCCTCGTCGGTCACAGTGACGACGTCGTCGACATAGCGCTCGACGAGGGCGAAGGTTCGAGCAGACGGGCCAGCGACCGCAACGCCGTCAGCGATGGTCCGTGCGGGGGGCGTCGTCACGGGGCGATGGGCGGCCAGGGACTGCGCCACGCCGTCCATGGCGGCGGCCTGGACGCCGACGATCCTAATGCTGGGACGCTGCTCTTTGACGGCGGCAGCGACGCCGGCCAGGAGCCCGCCGCCACCAGTGGGGACAAGGACTTCCGCGACGGAAGGCGCCTGCTCGAGGATTTCGAGCCCGACCGTCCCCTGTCCGGCGATGATCGCGTCGTCGTCGAAGGGCGGGACGTAAAGGCGGCCTTCGCGCTCGGCAATGGCGACGGCGCGAGCACGCGCCTCTTCGAGCGAGGCGCCGTGGAGGACGACGCGCGCACCGTAGCCGCGGGCGGCACTGACCTTGGCCAGGGGCGCCGAGGCGGGCATGACCACGGTGACGTCGATTCCGGCGGTCGTGCCGGCGAGGGCGACGCCCTGCGCGTGGTTGCCGGCGCTGGCGGCGACGAGGCCGCGGGCCCGCGCGCCGGCCGAAAGCCGCCTGACGAAGTTGGCGGCGCCGCGGATCTTGAAGGAGCCGGTGAGCTGCATCTGCTCACACTTCAGGGACGTCGACACGCCGGCTATCCGTTCGAGCGTGGCGGACGGCCAGACGGGCGTGAGGCGGACAGTGGAGGCAATGGCCGCGCGCGCCGCGCGGATGCTCGCGAGCGAGACGGCCGTGACAGGGGCGGACGGCGTCTCCTGCACGGCGCCATCTTGCCATGCCGTAAAGCGCGGTGCGCGAAGGCGTCGCTATTGCGAGGCCGAGGCAAGCGGCGACGACGATTTCGCTATCAGGTGGGCTGTCCCCGGCTCCGCTGGTAGTGCCGCTTCGCCTTCGCGCGGTTGCCGCAGGCCGCCATGCTGCACCAGCGGCGGGTGCCGTTGCGGCTCGTGTCGAGGAAGAGCCACTGGCAGCGGTCGCCGCCGCATTCGCGCACGCGCGCCAGGCGTTCCGGGGCGCTGAAAAGGCGGGCAGCGGAGAGGGCGACGGGCCAGAGCGGCGAGGCGAGGTCTTCGGCCGCGCCCTGCCACTGCCAGGCGAGGCCCTCGGCGGCGGGAACGACGCGCAGGCGGGAGAAGGTGTCGCCAAGGGCGGCGTCGAGGACCTGGACCGCCGCCGCCGGGGGCGCGCTCCCAGCGACAGCGGCGGCCGCCAGGCGATAGACGGCGAGCCGGAGGCGAAGGGCGGCTGCGAGAGCGGCGCTGGCCTCTTCGGGGCGGGCGCGCCCCCGGGCGGCGAGGCCGCGGGCGGCCGCCTCGTCGAGAAGACCGGCGGCAGCGGCCCAGGCAGCAAGCGCCTCGTAGTCAACCAGGTGCTCGTCGTTGAGGGGCTCGTGCATGCCGGCCGTGTTCGCGAAGTCCAGGGCGAGGTTGCCCGCCATGAACGAGAAGACGTCGGCGGCCCAGAGATCGGGGTGGTGGCCTTCCATCACTAACCTGTTTTTCCATCTTGACAGGTTACGCCAGCGGTGCCAAGATCCTCCTAACTCCCTAGTGGCAACTTAATGGTTAGAGGAGGCGTGCCATGCTGGACCCCGAAAGCACACTGCGGATCGGCCGGCTCCGCCACGAAGCTCGGGAGGCGCGAGCGACGCTCTACGCCCGCCTGGGGGTGGAGACGGGGTCGTGGCGGCCACCCGGCTGGCACGGGCCGGCGCTGCGCGGGGCGGTCCTCTGGATAGCGAAGGGACTGTCGGCGTTCGGGGCGGTGGTCAGAGTGGCGCTTTTCAGTGACGCCAGATCTTCCGTCGCTGCCAGCACCAGCCGCAGGCGCTGACGGGACGCTCGACGACCGTGAAACCGTCGCGAAACGGGTAGTAGCGGTGGTGGACATGCTTCCCGCAGAAGTGGCCTTCGCAGAGGGAGCATTCGAAACCGGGATGAGGGCCGCAGTTTTCGACACCGCAGAGCCCGGCGCCGTTCCGCTGGCGAACGCGCTCGCGATAGACGAGGTGCGCGGCAAGGTCCTCCTGCTTGCGCTGGCAGGGCTTCCGCGTGCAGACGGCGTCGTGGCCGACGACGTAGAAGGCGTGGCTCTGGCAGAAGGGACGACCGCAATACTGGCAGGTTTCGGCGGCGGGATGGAGACAGCGGGAGAACCGACCGCCGATCTGGCACTGTGCAACGGCCACGGCTGCCTCCTGCCCGGTACTCATCTGTTCGATGGTGGCAAGGACGGTGCAGGGGGGTCAATGGCCAGGGAGCCAGGCGCAAGCGCCACCGCCAGCCTCGCCCGCGAGGTTTCCCGTCCGGCGCCAGGAGACGACTTCGAAGACCTGCGTGGCGCCTGTCTCGTTGGAGACAACAGCGAGACTACGGCCGTCGGGGGAGAGGCAGAGGCCGTCCGGATGGGGATCGACGACCAGACGGCGAACGACGCGCAGACGGGAGACGTCGACGACGGCGACCGTCGCCGCGTCGTTGAGGGCGACGGCCGCGCGGCTGTCGTCGAGGGCGAGCACGCGGACCGGGTGTCCGCCGACGACGAGGCGACCGAGCGGCGCCAGCGTTCGCCGCGCGAAGACGGACACGCTCCCGGAGCCGGCGTCGGCCGTGACCACGTAGGCGCCGACAACGGCGACGCTTTCCGGCAGGGCGCCCGTCCCGGCGGCGGCAGGAGACGGATAGCCCAGTAGGCGCAGGCTGCCGTCGCCTGCGCCGGCGACATACGTTTCGCCGCCGGCGGCGGCCACGGCATGGGGAATGGACCCCGTCGGGGCGCGCGCGACCTCGGCGAAGGAGGCGCGATCGACGGTCACGAGGAGGTCGGCGATATCGAGGCCGACCAGGACCGACCCGTCAGCCGCGACGGCCAGACCATGGGGTGCGCCGTCGAGGCGGAGAAGGCGCAGGATTCCGGGTGCGCCCGGCTCGACTTCGACGACGGTGTTGGCACGGCCGAGGGTGGCGTAGAGGCGCCCGCCGGCGAAGGCGAGCTCGTGTGGGGGGCCTGGGAGCGCGAGGAGGCTGGGCGGAGAGCCTTCGCCCAGGCGGTGGACAGCCAGCGTTTCTGTGCGGAGATTGGCAACGACCAGTCGGCCGGTGGCAGGTGCTGGCGCGCGCCCGGTGTGCCCGAGGGCCCCGGCAGCGAGGCCGACGGTGAGGGCCATGACCGGCAGGATGGCCAGCATGGCGACGCGGTTGAGGCGGCCGACGGGGGTCATGACGAGAGGTGGCGGAGGGCGCGCTGCCCGCCGCCACCCGGGGACTCCTTAGCGGATGATGTTGACCAGGTCCTGGAGCATCTGGTCGCTCGCGGTGATCACGCGCGAGGAGGACTGGAAGCCCCGCTGGGCGAGGATGACGCTGGTGAACTGCTGGGCGAGGTCGACGTTGGAGCCCTCGAGGGTGCCGGTGTTGACAGTGCCACGGCCGTTGGAGTTGGGCTGGCCAACGATGGCGTCACCGGAGTTGGCGCTGGGGGTCCAGAGGTTCTGGCCGGCGCGCATGAGGCCGCCGGGGTTGACGAAGGTCGCCAGGGCGAGCTGCCCGATGACGCGGCTCGATCCGTTCGAGTAGATGCCGGAGATCTCGCCGGAGCTGCCCACGGCGAAGCTGACTAGAGCACCGGCAGGAGCGCCGTCCTGGTTGGAGAGGTTGAGCTGGCTCTGGCCGGCGAACTGGGTGAACTTCGTGACGTCGAAGGTGAAGGTGAGCGGGTCGGTGGCGCCGGTGCCGAGGGAGGCAAGACTGACGCTGACCTTGCCGTTGTTGGCGATCGAGGTGTCCAGCTGGCCGCTGGAGGTGAAGACGACGGTGCCGTTGGTCACGGTGGCGGCGTTGTTCAGGAGGGTGTCGGCGTCGTTGTTGTCGAAGTTGGCCACGACCGTCCAGGTGTTGGCTGCCGCCGCCTTCTGGAAGTCGATCTTGACGGAGTGGGCGTTGCCGAGCGAGTCGTAGGCGGTCACCGTGGTGGTGACAAAGCCCACAGGAGGCGGGCCCGCGCTGTAGGTTGGGGTGCCGGCGTCGAGATTGCCCGCCATGTACATGTTGGCCGTGGGCTGCGCGCTGATGCGGGTGCCGAAGGGGATGTCGAGCGGAACGAGCGGGCTCTGGGTGTCGACGGCACCGGCGGCGTCGGCGGCCCAACCGAGGACGCGCAGCCCGGTGACGGGGTTGACGAGGCCACCGTCGACGCCGATGTCGAAAGCGCCGTCGCGTGTGTAGTAATTGCGCTGGCCGTCGGAGACGACGAAGAAGCCGTCGCCCTGGATGGCGAAGTCGGTGAGCTTGCCGGTGGACTGGAGCGAGCCCTGGGACATGACGGTGTCGATGCCGCCCAGGTTCATGCCCAGGCCGATCTGGGCCGCGTTGGTGCCACCGCGACCGTTCTGGGGAGAGCTCGCGCCCTTTATGGTCTGGCCCAGGATGTCCTGGAAGGTCACGCGGCTGGACTTGTAGGCGATAGTGTTGACGTTAGCGATGTTGTTGCCGACGACGTCCATGAACGACATGTGGTTGCGCATGCCGGAGATCGCCGAGAAGAGAGAGCGCATCATGGCGGGTTCGATCCTTTCCTGGTGCCAGCGGGGCTGGCGTGGGGATCGGGCCTCCGGCGTTGCGGACCGGCCCGGGGCGGCGCCTGGCTTCAGGCGATGACGACGGAGTCGACGTTGGTGAAGACGCGCTGCTGACCTCCTGTGGCGTTGATGGCGGTGACAACCCTCCGGTCACGCACGTCGACCACGACCGCGAGATCGTCGAGCACGACGACGCTGCTCCGGGAGCCCTTTTCGGCCGCCCGGCTGACGGCCGACTCGAGCCTGTCGAGGCGGGCGGCGTCGAGGTCGAGGCCGCGCCGGTCGAGACGCTTCTGGGCATGGCGGCTAAGGGCGAGCGCACGCGCGGCCGAGTCGAGGGCGGTGCCGAAGCCGGGGCCCGGAAGGCGTGCGGCCGGAACAGCTGCCGCGACGGCCGGGCTCGCTGCGGTGCGCGCGACCTCCATGGCTAGTGCACGTCCACGACGGTGAACGGGTCGAGGACACGGTCGCCGACGAAGAGCATGGGGATGCCGTCGGCACCGACGAGGACGCGGTCGACCCGCCCTGTGACCTCGCGCCCGGCGTTCGGCAGGTCGGCCGCCGCCTGCTGGACGCGCTCGTCGCTGTTGACCTGCAGGCGCTGAGGGCTGGAGAGCTGGGCGAAGGGTGTGCCGAAGAGGTCGCGCGCGACGATGTCGCGCGCGTAGGCCACAGCGTCGACCTGCTTGCCCGTGACCGTGCGCCCGAGCATGGCGGCGGCGCTCGTCAGCTCGGTGACGCCCTGCATGACCTTGATGCCGCTGGCCACGGCGCGCATCTGGTTGAGACTTTCGAACTGGGCCATCTGGGCCATGAAGTCAGAGTCCTTCTGCGGGTCGAGCGGGTTCTGGTTTCGCATCTGGGCAATGATCAGCTTCATGAAGTCGATGGAGCTGAGGTCCTGCGAGGTGGACTTGGGCGGGCTGTAGGTGCTGTTCTGCAGGCCGGTGACGAAGTCGACTGGGAGTGCCATGGCGCTGCTCCTACACGCGGTACAGGTGTTGGCCGTCGGGATTGGCGGCGGTGCCGACGAGGGCGCGGGCGAGCGTCGGCCCCGAGGCATCGAGGCCGTGGGCGGCGGCGAGGTCGCTGGGCGCTAGTCGGCGCGCGAAGGCCGGGAACTGGCCCTGGCCGGCGTCCGTCCCCGCGTCGTCGCGGGCACCCAGCCCCACGGAGAGCCCAGCCAGGTCGAGACCGTGCTGTCCGAGCAGGTTCGAAAGGTCGGGAGTGTGCTCGCGGAGGAGGTGCAGGGCCTCGGGTCGCTCGACGTGGACGTCGACCTGGACGGCGTCGCCGTGGAGGCGAACGTGGAGAGTCACGGAGCCGAGCTCGGGCGGGTCGAGGCGGATGCGTGCTTCGCCGCCGCCGTCGGCTGCCTTCTCGAGCACCACCCGCCCGAGCTGATGGACCGCCGGGGGCAGATCGGGCTGGCGGATGGGCGCTGCAGCGGTGAGAGAGGCGTTGTCCGGTGCGGCGGAAAGGGTATCGGCGAGCGACGCAGGGGCTGCCGTGACCGGGGCGTCGGTCGGCCGCGATGAGCGCACTGGCGGCGCGAACACCGGGGCACCGGCGGCGCGCGGCTTTTCGTGAGGGGCGTCCCCGTCGAAGCGGACCACGCCAGCGAAAGACGGCTCGGCTCCTCCCGGCGGGGGACCAGAGGCGGGCTGAGGCGGAGCTTCGCCGGTTGTTGGCGCGAAGTCGGAGGCGACAGGCGCTGTCGGTGCTGCCGACCGGGGGACAGCCGGGCGATCTGGCGGCAGCGACGTGAGCTGAGGATCGGCCGGGGCCGCCGGGCCGTTCGTGGTCGTCTCGACCGATCGGCGGGGTGTGGCAGTGTGCGCCGCTACCCCGGCGAGCATGCCGTCGGGCGACGCCGCTTCGGCGGCCGCGGCGCTGGACACCGCTGCGTGGTCGGGAACGATCGCGGTCGCCTGCGGAGCGCCGACCGGTACCGCCGGGCGAGGGAGGCGGACGGGCTCGACGGCAGGGAGGTCGAGCGGCCCGCTCGCCGGGAGCCGCACGATTGCGGAGGGGGCGACCAGCTGACCGCCCGGGGCCGGCGCGTCAGGCGCTCCCGTGCAAGGCGAGGGGGCCTCCCAAGGGGAAACCGCCGGCGGCATGAAGACGGGGAGAGCGGCAAAAGCGGCGAGGAGGCCGCGCACTGGCGGGTCGCCTGCCGTTGAGGTGGAGGACGCGGGCTCCGGAAGCGGCGCCTCGTCCGACGTGGCAGCCGCGGCCTCGTCGCCGGCCGGCGAGACGAGCAGCGACTGCACGAGCCGGCTGAAGGCGCCCGGCAGCGGCGTGTCCACGGCGGCGCTGGCCATGTTCATGGCCGCCGGCAGGAGGTTGGCCAGAGCGTCGACGGCGAAGGCCATCACATCTGCATCCTGAAGACTTCCTGGTAGGCCTCGACGGCCTTGTTGCGGACGGTGGTGGCAAGGCTCATGGCCATGCTTTCGGCCTGAAGGGCGAGCATGACGTCGGCGAGGTCGACGTTCTGGCCAGCGGCCATCGCGGTCACCTTCTCGTTGGCGTTGTCGCTGATCGCCTGGAGCTGGCCAATCGCCTGACCCAGGAGGTCGGCGAAGCCGGCGGCCGGCTTGGCAGTGACACTCCCAGTCTGGGCGAGAGCGCCGAGTCCCTGAATTGGTTCGATTCCCATGGCTGTGCTCTCCTCTGCCGTAGGGGCGGGGCGGGGATCACCTATTCCCGATGTCGAGGGCCCTGAGGGCCATCTGCTTGACGGCGTTGAGCACTGTGACGTTCGCCTGGTAGGAGCGGTTCGCGGAGGTCAGGTCCGTCATCTCTGTCACGAGATCGACATTCGGCATCTCGACGAAGCCGTCGGTGTCGGCGTCGGGGTGGGTGGGGTCGAACTGGCGACGCGTGGGAGTGGCGGCGTCGACGTCCACCTGGGTGAGGACGACGCCGTCGCTGCCTTCGCCGGTGAAGCGCCGGACGACGTCGGCGAACGGCATGGCGTTGCCGGCAGCGGCGAAGTGAACGACGCGCCGCCGGTAGGGCCCGCCCTCGGGCGTACGCGTTGTGTCGATGTTGGCGACGTTGGCGCTGACGGTGTCCATGCGCACGCGCTGCGCGGCGAGGCCGGACGCCGAGGCGGACAGTGCGGTGATCAAGCCCATGACAGTGCTCCTTTAGCCGCGGATGGCGGTGCGGATGGTTTCGAGGTGGGTGCTGATGGCGCTGGCGGCCGCCTGGTAGCGCATCTGCGTCTCGGCGAGGTCGACCATCTCCTGGTCGACGTCGACGGTGTTGCCGTCACGTCGCGCCGACGCGAGCTGCTGGGTGCGCTCGAGCCCGAGGCCGCCCGCTGCTTGAGGGCTCGCGGAGAAGTGGCGGGGGTCGGTCACGCGGAGCGGCGACGGGTGGCCGGCGAGGGCGCGGCCGAGCGCCGTTTCGAAGCTGACCTCCTCGCGCTGGTAGCCGGGGGTGTCGATGTTCGCGATGTTGTTGCTGATCGCCTCCTGCCGGCGGCTAAGGCCGTGCAGCCAGGCGGTCGCCGTGCGGGTTGTGGTGTCGCCAAGAGGGTCAATCGTCATGTGTGCTCTCCGGTGTGTCGGGGCGGCGGCGCAGCCAGCGCATGGCTGCCTGTTCGTCGAGGGCATGGACGGCGGCGCGCGCGCGCCGCTCGCGGTCAGCGAGGAGGCGCTTGTCGAGGAGAACCTCGGCGGCGCGGCGGTCGCGGCGGCGCTCCATGAGTGCGTCGCGTTCGGCGTCGACGTCTTCGCGGGAGCGTGCGAGCGCGGCGCGGCGGGCGGCGATGTCGCGTTCGAGGCGACGTGCGTAGGCCGTGCCAGAGGCGAGAAGCAGGGGCTCGACCGGGCCAGTCGGGGGCGCACCGGCCTCGAGCAGCTGCGCGCGGGCCCCCGTGCTCGCTGCAAGAGCGGCCTCGC
The DNA here is from genome assembly GCA_020847765.1 of Dehalococcoidia bacterium. Taxonomy (GTDB): domain Bacteria; phylum Chloroflexota; class Dehalococcoidia; order Tepidiformales; family Tepidiformaceae; genus JADLBJ01. Next base: position 4,793 of record JADLBJ010000119.1, on the reverse strand, counting down.
GCACGGCGTGCAGGCGCAGCTGGGCGGCGAGCTCGCCTTCCTGGAGGCGCTGGAGGCGGTCGCGATAGCGGACCAGGCGTCGCAGCCGGCGAGCGTCCATCGTCATGCGAGCGTCACCTCCTGGAAGTCAGCGGGGCTCTGCGGGTCGACGGCGAGGAAGCGGGCAATCGCTTCCTCGAACGGTGTGGCCTCTTCCGGTCGCTGGCGGAGGAAGTGGTTGATTGCAGGCAGCAGGTCGAGCGCACGATCGACCTGGAGATCCGCGCCGCGGACGTAGGCGCCGATGCTGACGAGGTCGCGGGCGTCGTCGTAGGCGGCGAGGAGGCTGCGCAGATGCGTGGCAGCCGCGGTGTGGGCGGGCGAGGCGACGCGGGACATCAGGCGCGAGACGCTGCCGAGGATGTCGATCGGGGGATAGTGGCCGGCGCTGGCCAGCTGACGGCGGAGGATGACGTGGCCGTCGAGCGTGGCGCGGGAGATGTCGGCAATCGGCTCGTCCATGTCGTCGCCGTCGACGAGGACGGTGTAGACGGCGGTGACGCTCCCCGCGGCGGCCGGCCCCGCCCTCTCCATGAGGTGCGGGAGGAGGCTGAAGACGGAAGGGGGGTAGCCGCGCATGGTGGGAGGCTCGCCGGCGGCGAGACCCACCTCGCGCTGCGCCATGGCAACGCGCGTGAGGCTGTCGAAGAGCAGGAGGACGTCGTTGCCATCGGATCGGTAGGCTTCGGCGATAGCGGTGGCGGCGCGGGCCGCGGCCAGGCGCATGGCGGCCGGGTTGTCGCCGGTGGAGGCGACGACGACGCAGCGCGCGAGAGCCTCGCGGCCGAGGTCGTGCTCGATGAAGTCGCGCACCTCGCGGCCGCGCTCGCCAATAAGGGCGATGACCGTCACGTCGGCAGCCGTACCGCGAGCGAGCATGCCGAGGAGCGTGCTCTTGCCGACGCCCGAGCCGGCGAAGATGCCCACGCGCTGCCCGCGACCCAGCGTGAGGAAGGCGTCGATCGCGCGCACGCCCGAGGGCAGGGCACGGCTGATCGGTTCGCGCTTGAGAGGGTGCGGCGGCTCGGCGTGGATCGGGGTCCAGCGCACGCCGCGAAGGTCGCCCTCGCCGTCGAGCGGGCGGCCGAGGCCGTCGAGGACGCGGCCGAGGAGGGCTCGACCGACGGGCGCAGCCGCCTGGCGTCCGGCGGCGCGGACGCGCGCGCCGACTGCAACGGTGCCGCGATCGAGCATGGCGACGTGGACAGTGCGACCCGCCAAGCCGGCACACTCCCCGGCGAGGGGGCGGCCGGCGGGATCGTCGACGAAGACGAGCTCCTGGGGCCGGAGGTTGACGCCGCCGACGACGGCCATCTCGCCGCTCGAGCGGAGGACGGTGCCGGTGCGCGCGTGGACGTCGGCACCGGCGGCGGCCTCGAGGACGGCGTCGAGCGCGGCGCTCATGCCGCGGGCTCCCCGCCGGCCTGGCCGAGCGCGGTCTCCATCAGCCGCAGCCGGGCGTCGAGGGTGGCGTCGAGGGTGCCGTGGCGCAGATCGACGAGGCAACCGCCGACCTGGACTGCCTCGTCCGGGCGCAAGTAGGAGGCTGCTTCCCCGAGATGGGCCTGCACGGCGGCGACGAGCCCGGGCGCGACGCGGACGGCGAGGATCTCCTGCCCGGCCGCGGCGCGCACGGCCTCGGCGCAAGCGAAGGCGGTGCGCTCTGGTTCGGCCTCATAGTACTCGCCCACGAGGCGGCGGGTGGCCAGGGCACTGGCGCGCGCCACGACGGCGGCGGACTGGTCGGCGATGGCGTCACGGATCTGCTTGCCCTCGGCCGCGGCAGCGCGGACCAGGGCGAGGAGGCTTTCGAACTCCGCCAGCGCTTCCTGGCGGCCGTCGAGGAGGCCGGCAGCGTATCCGGCCTGGCGCGCTTCGGCGAGCTCGGCCTCGGCGGCGGCGAGAAGAGCGCGCGCTCGTTCTTCGGCCTGGGCCAGGACGACGGCGACGTGGCGCTCAGCGGCCTCAAGGAGCCCCGATGCGGTCGCGACCGGCCCGGTGGCGGGGAGAGCGGCGGCGGGTCCCCCGCCGACGACAAAGAGGTCCTCCTCATCGCTGGCGACAGGAAGGATGCGACGCGCTCTACTGGACGAGCTCATCGTCGCCTCCCCGTGCGATCACGATCTCCTCGGCTTCGTCAAGCCGACGGATGACTTCGACGACGCGCTGTTGGGCTTCTTCGACCTGGCGGAGACGGACAGGGCCGGAGGCCTCCATGTCCTCCTTCAACATGGCCGAGGCGCGCTGGGACATGTTGCGCAGGATGGCGTCGCGCACGCTTTCGGGGGTGGCCTTGAGGGCGAGGGCGAGGTCGCGAACCTCGACCTCGCGGAGGATGCGCTGGATCGAGCGGTCGTCGAGGGTGCCGATGTTCTCGAAGACGAACATGCGCTTCTTGACCTGCTCGGCGAGCTCGGGCTCGTTGTCTTCGAGCGCCTCGATGATCGTCTTCTCCGTCATCCGGCTGGATTTCTTCAGGAGGTTGACGAGGACGTCGAGGCCGCCGACAGACTGCGTCTCGCGCGCGGGCTGGAGGACGGCGCTGAGCTTGCGGCGGAGCACGCCTTCCACTTCGGCGACGATGTCCGGGTTGGCGCGGTCCATGAGCGCGATGCGTTGGGCGACGTCGGCCGACATCTCCGGCTCGAGGGCGGAAAGCACCTGTGCGGCCTTTTCCGCCTGGAGGAAGGACAGGAGGAGGGCGACGGTCTGCGGATGCTCGTTGCCGAGGAAGTTGACCAGCTGCTGGACGTTGAGATGGCGCATGAAGCCGAAGGGCACGGTCGGCGAGGTGGCGGAGAGACGATCGATGAGCTCGGTGGCCTTGTCTTCGCCGAGCGCGAGGCGGAGGAGCTCTTCGGCGTATTCGAAGCCGCCCAGGGAGATGACGTTGCGGGCGACGGCCGTCTCCTGAAAGTCGTCGACGACGACGCGGCGCTGCTCGGGCTTGAGCTCGCCCATGGCCGAGATCTCCCACGTGAGGCGCTCGATGTCGTCGTCGCTCAGGTGGCGCAGCACTTCGGCCGAGCGCTCCTTGCCCAGAGTGATGAGAAGCGCCGCGGCTTTGCGCCGGCCGGTGAGCTTTTCGTCGCGTGTCATCGCGCGGGCCTAGTGCTCCTCCTCCCGGATCCAGGTCTGAACGACGTCGGCCACGGCGCGGGGGTTGGCTTCGGCCAGGCGGAAGATGCGCTCTTCCGATGGGTCGGGGGCGGCGTTGAGGGCGGGGAGCGGCTGGCTGGGCGGAAGAGCCGCTGGCACCGCCGCGGCGGCGAGAGCGCGCTGGTAGGCGGGCGGGAAGCCTGCCTGGCGCCGTGCGAGAGAGCGGAGGAGAAGGAGCACGAGGATGAAGCCAAGGACGACGGCCAGCATGGGGAGCAGGAGCTTGAGGTACGAGAGATACTGGCCAACGCCCTCGCCGGCGGCGGGGACGAGGTCCTCCTTGACGCTCGGGTCGAAGGGGAGGCGCGTGACACTGAGGGTGTCGCCACGCGTCTGGTCGAGGCCGACGGCGGCGGCGACGGCGCTCGTCAGGCTTGACTCCTGGGCGCCCGTGACGCTGTCGTCGAGGACGACGGAGACGCTCAGGCGTTCGACCGAGCCCGGGGCCTTGATGGTGGTGGTGGTCGTCTTCGGGATCTCGTTGTTGGTGGTCGTGTCGGTGCGGGAGTAGGTGCTGTTGCCGTTGGCGGCCGAGCCGGCAGTGGTCGCCCCGTTCGTGCCGGTGCCGGGCACACCACCGACGTTCAGGTTGCTGCCGCTGAACGTCTCCGTTGTGGAGGTGGTGCTGCGGGGGACGACGGAGGAGGCGCTACCGAAGGTGTCGGCGCTGGTCTTGACGGTGTCGAAGTTCAGCTTCGCGCGCACGGTGACGGCACTGCGACCCTGGCCCACGACGCGGGCGAGGGTCTGCTCGACGTCGCGTTGGAGTGCCGTTTCGTACTGACGCTGGAGCTCGAGCTGGCTGGCGCTGGCGCCGGTGGAGAACGGCGAATCCAACGAGGCGCCGTCGAAGAGCACGTGGCCGGTCTCGTCGATGATGGTGACGCCGGCCTGGGTCAGGCCCTGGATGGAGTTGGCGACGAGGTTGGTGATGCCGCGCACCTGGTCCTGGGTGAGGCGGGCGCCGGGCTTGAGCTGGAGGAGCACGCTCGCCGTCGCCCGCGCTTGGTCCTCTTTGAAGATGGCCTCCTTGGGGATGACGATGTGCACGCGGCTCGCCTTGACGCCGTCGAGGGTGTTGATGGAACGGGCGAGCTCGCCTTCGAGCCCGCGCTGGTAGTTGACCTGCTGGACGAAGTCGGTTGCCCCGAAGTTCGTCTTGTCGAAGATCTCGAGGCCGGTGGAGGCACTGCCTTTCGGGAGCCCCGCCTGGGCAAGCTTGATACGGGTCTCGGCCACGCGATTGGCGGGGACGGAGATGGTCGAGCCGCCGCCCCCGATCTCGTAGTGAACGCCGTCCTTCTCGAGTTGGTCGGCGATGGCGGCGCTGTCTTCGGGTTGTAGGCCGCTATAGGCGACCACCAGATTGGGCGAGCTGGAGGCGATGAAGACGAAGTAGAGGACGACGATCGTGCCGGCGAGGATCCCGGCGAGGGCGAACTGTCGCGCGCGCGGCAGCTGGTTCCAGCGGTCCAGGATGGGAGCGAGGGTCGAACGGGCGCCCAGGGTCTACCTCCGGGGAGCCAGGGCGCGAGCCGCGGCGAGAGGGGAGGGTAGGGTCCGCCGTCGAGGGGAGCGCATGGGCGGATCGCCCG
>JADLBJ010000118.1 GCA_020847765.1 Dehalococcoidia bacterium | reverse complement strand
TGGTGCTCCTCCATCGCCTCCAGCAGCGCCGACTGCGTCTTCGGCGTCGCGCGGTTCACTTCGTCGGCCAGCACGACCTGCGCCAGGATCGGGCCCGGGCGGAACTCGAAGTCGCCCGTCTTCTGGTTGTAGATAGACACCCCGGTAATGTCGCTGGGCAAAAGGTCCGGCGTGAACTGGATGCGCTTGTAGCTGCACCCCGTCGAGATCGCGATGGCGCGCGCGAGCATCGTTTTGCCCACACCCGGCACGTCCTCGATCAGCATATGCCCGCCGCAGAGCAGCGCTGTCACCGCCAGCTCCAGCTCCCGCTTCTTCCCGATGATCACCTGTTCGATATTCGCGACGATCCGCTCGGCGACGATTTTCGGGTCTTCCAAGGCCCTGCTCCCAACTGAAAGGTCGGAGGACGGCTATCAGGATGCGCTGAGACCGCCCCGGCCGCGTCGGGATTATATCAACCGTGGATATCGCCCGGGTTAAGCGCGCCTATGCACCGCTCAGCCGCGTCTGACGGTTTTCCGAGCCCTCGTCCGCGCTCACAACCCCCACAAGGAAGAGCGCCTGCAGCTGCTTGCGCGCGTACTCCGGCCCGCGCTCCTGGCGAAGCACACGGTAGGCGTAGAACAGACTCCGCAGGCAGACAACCATCGCCGTCGGATCGAGGTCCGACCGCAGCGCCCCCGCAGCCTGCGCCCGCGCGAAGACAGGCACGAATGCCGCAAGCCGTTCCCGGAAAGCCGGCTCTTGCTCCAGCTCCCGACCCGACCGCACGAAGAGCATGTCGAACAGCCATCCGTATTGCTCGAAGCCGTCCCACATGCTCTGCAGAAGGAGTAGTACGCCATCCGCCGGCGCTTCTGTCGCCAGCGCCTCGGCTGCGAGCGCGGGCGCCTCGTCGAGCAGGCGCTCCACCACCGCCTCGGCCAGATCCTCCTTGGTGGCGAAATTCCGGTAGATCGTGCCCACCCCCACCCCCGCGCGCGCGGCGATCTCCTTCATCTCTGCCTCGAAGCCACGCTCGGCGAAGACCTGTCGCGCCGCCTCGATCAGTCGGCTCCTGTTGGCCAGGGCGTCGCTCCGGCCGGGGCTGGCAACCATCGGGGGACCCTCCTTTCGCCAGCATACCTGCTGCCACCCTTGACTGGAAGCGGAATTCCGGTTCACACTCGGTGAGAACCCCCGTCCCTGCGGAGCCCGCGCATGTCACGGCCCACGCCCACGCCGCAGCCCTCCCTGCTCGAACGCTGGGGGCGCCTCTCACACCGTCGTCGCGGCTGGGTCATCCTCTGCTGGGCTGTCGCCCTCGTCGCCCTCGTGGCTCTCGCCCGCACTTTCGGCGGCTCTTTCGAGGACGACTTCAAGCTCCCCGGGTCCGAAGCGCAGAAGGGCCTCGACCTCCTCAAGTCGCGCTTCCCTGCCCGCGCCGGCGACGCCTCCGACCTCGTCTTCCAGGCCCCCGGCGGCGTCGAGACCCCGGCGGTGCGCCAGCGAATCGACGCCCTCCTCGCCGACATCGCGACGGTGCCTGGCGTCGTCAGCGTCGAATCGCCCTACAGCCAGCCGTCCTATGTCTCCCTCGACGGGACCATCGCCCGTGGCGTCGTCCACTGGGACCGCCTCGGCGTCAACCTCCCTCATTCCGCTATTAACCAGTTCCTGAAGCTCACGGACGCCACAAACGGGGGCGGCCTCCGCGTGGAAGCGGGTGGCCGCGCCGTGCAGGCCGTCGAACAACCCCAGTTCGGATCGGAGATCGTGGGACTGCTCGCCGCCGTCGTCATCCTCTTCTTCGCCTTCGGTTCGGTCGCCGCCATGGGGCTTCCGATTGGCGCCGCGCTCTTCGGGATCGGGAGCGGCGTCGCCGCCGTCATCCTCCTCGGTAGCGTGTACACCTTCCCCGGCTTCACTTCCCAGTTCGTGCTCATGATCGGCATCGGCGTGGGCATCGACTACAGCCTGATCGTGGTCACGCGCTACCGCGAAGGGCTCCACACCGGCCACTCGATCGAAGATTCCGTGGCGATGGCTGTCGCCACCTCCGGCCGGGCCGTGATATTCGCCGGCTCCGTTGTTGCCATCGCCTTCTTCGGACTCTGGGCCATGGGCCTGCCCTTCATCGCTGCCGTCGGCACCGCCTCCGCCATCGTCGTCGCCGCCGCCGTCCTCGTCGCCCTGACCCTCATCCCTGCCCTCCTCTCGCTCATCGGCCGCCAGATCGATCGCCTGCATGTGCCGTTCCTCCACACCCGCGAGGGCGTCGACCCGGCCAGCGGCTGGTATCGCCTCAGCCGGGCCATCCAGCGGCGCCCGCTACCCTACGCGATCGCCGGCACCGGCTTGCTCCTCCTCATTGCTGCGCCGGTCCTCTCCCTCGAAATGGGCTTCACGGACGCGGGCAACAAACCCAGCAGCTACCACAGCCGCCGTGCCTACGACCTGCTCGCCGACGGCTTCGGCAAGGGTTTCAACGGCCCGCTCAGCACCGTCCTCGACCTCGCCCACGGCAGCACGGACAGCGTCACCGCGGTGAGCAACGCCATCGCCGCCACACCAGGCGTCGCGGCAGTCGCTCCGCCGGTCCTGAACCCGACGGGCGACACCGCCATCATCCTCGCCTATCCGGCCACCTCGCCACAGGACCCCGCGACGCGCGCCCTCGCCCATCGCCTGCGCGAAGAGGTCCTCCCCGCCGCCACGGCGTCCACCGGCGCCCGTCCCTACCTCTCCGGCGGCGTGGCGGCGAGCATCGACATCGAAGACCGCATCGGCGAACGCATGCCCTTCCTTTTCGTCGGCGTCATCGGGCTGAGCTTCCTCCTGCTCATGGCCGTCTTCCGCTCTGTTGCCATCCCCATCAAGGCCGCGCTCATGAACCTGCTTTCCATCGGCGCCGCCTACGGGACGATCGTAGCCGTCTTCCAGTGGGGCTGGGGCGCCGATCTCCTCGGCGTCGAGCCCGGCCCCGTCGAAGTCTTCCTGCCGATGATGTTCTTCGCGATCCTCTTCGGCCTCTCCATGGATTACGAAGTCTTCCTCATCGCCCGCATCCGCGAGTACTACGTCGTCTCCGGCGACAACGCCGAAGCTGTCGCCAATGGACTCGCCGCGACCGCCCGCGTCATCACCGCCGCCGCCGCCATCATGGTCGCCGTGTTCCTCGCCTTCCTGCTCGGCGAAGACCGCATCGTCAAGGAAGTCGGCCTCGGACTCGCCACCGCTATCTTCTTCGACGCCACGGTCGTTCGCCTCGTCCTCGTCCCCGCCACCATGGAGCTCCTGGGAGACGCCAACTGGTGGCTACCGCGCTGGCTCGACCGCGTCCTCCCCCACCTCCACCTTGAAGGGCCTGTGCAGGTCGAGCAGCCACTCACCGCGCCCGCCGGAGGACAGTAACGCCCCCGTTCCCATTCGGGACCGTCCAGTCACGGATCTGCAATGCACGCGACTGCTCGACTCATGGTTCCTGCCGGTCCGGCGGATCGATAGTGGTCATGGCGAAGGCCCTGGGGGTGGCGGCATGGTCGTCTGCGCATGGTGCAAGGCTGTCGTTCGCGACGACGGTCGCCGCGAGGCCGCGAGCCACGGCATCTGCGACGTCTGCCTGCCCCGCGTCGAGCTCGAGATGATACGCCAGGCCCAGGCCCGCTCCCTCGCGCTCGGCGGCAGCTGAGACGCCGTCGCCCGGCGACGCTGCCTCCCTCTTACCCGCCTAGCGATTCTGCCAGCGCGGCGGGCGCTTCTCCAGGAAGCTCGCCATCCCCTCCTGCGCGTCGGCGGTCTGGCTCGTCCCGGCCATCACCTCGACCGCGTAGGCGTAGGCCTTCGGCTGGTCGAGGTCGATCTGCGCATAGCAGCCCCGCTTGCCGATTCCCTTCGACAGCGCGCTGCCCCGCGTCGCCCGCTCCAGCAGTTCGTTCGTTGCCTCTTCCAGCTCCTCGAGCGGCACCACCCGGTTCACCAGACCCCATTCGCGGGCAGTGGCCGCGTCGATCGTGTCGCCCGTCAGCGCCATCTCCAGCGCGCGCTTCCGCCCCACGTTCCGGCTCAGCGCCACGAGCGGTGTATGACAGAACCAGCCCCCTTTGCCACCCGGCGTCGCGAAGCCCGCGCCTTCCGCTGCCACGGCCAGATCGGCGGTCGCCACCAGCTGGCACCCTGCCGCCGTCGCCAGCCCGTGCACCCGCGCGACGACCACCTGCGGAATCGACTGGATCGTCTCCATCAGCTCCGTGCAAGTCCACAGCAGCCGGCGCATGAACGGCAGGTCGGCCCCGGCCATGTCCGCGAAGTCGTGCCCTGCCGAGAACACCGGGCCGTTGCCGGCGATGATCGCGCCCCGCGCGTCGCTCTCCCCGGCTTCTCTGAATGCATGCGTCAGCTCCTGCATGTGACTCAATGAGAGGGCGTTGCGCCGTTCAGGCCGGTTCATCGTGATCGTGACGAACGCGCCCTCGCGCGCGACCAGGATCTGCTCGTAGCTCATCGCCAGCCTCCCCGCTCTCCTGTCGTCATCCTACGCCCTCCTCAACGAGACAAGGGCGGCCGTGGTCCCACGAACCGCTTCGGCACCGCGATCCTGAAGGTCGCTCCTTCCCCGGGTGCGCTTTCCACCGACGCTGTGCCGCCGTGCGCGCGGACGAGATGCTTGACGATCGCCAGCCCCAGTCCCACACCCGCCTCCGCGCGTGAGTCGTCGCCTTTGAAGAAGCGCTCAAATACTCGCTGCTGCTGGGGCCCGGGGATGCCCGGCCCCTCGTCGCTCACCGCGATCGTGCCCAGCTCCTCCGTCTCCTGTAGCGCCACGCGCACCGTCCCGCCCGGCGGGCTGTACCTGATCGCATTGTCGAGCAGGTTGCTGACCGCCCGAAGCATCGCCGCCCGGTCGGCTTCCACCACCGGCCCTGGGCCGGTCGGGCGCTCGACCTCGACTGCGCACTCCTTGGCGCGCGCCCCTAGCAGCGAAGCCGCCTCGTCGAACACCGCGGCCAGGTCGAGCGCCTCAGGATGGAGAACGAGCGCGCCCGACTCGATCCGCGACAGGTCGAGCAGCTCGTTCACGAGCGTCGTCAGCCGGTCCACCTGCTGGCGAACGCGCGCCAGGAAATCCTGCGTCTCCGCGCCGGGCGCAACGGCTCCCGCCTCCATTGTCTCCACCAGCGCCCGGACTGAGGCGAGTGGCGTCCGCAGCTCGTGGGAGACGTTGCTCAGGAAATCCCGACGCATCTGATCGACACGGTTTACCTCCGTGAGGTCGCTGAGCGTGAGGAGGATCGCCCAGTCCCCGCCGCCCGGAATGGGCAGCGCTGTCGCCCGCAGCGGCACCCGCGCGGCGCCGAACGTTACCGTCTGGCTCTCGCCATGACCGCCACGCGCTGCCGCGCGTCGGACCAGTGCCTCCAGCTCGTAGTCGCGCGCTGTCTCGATCAGCGGCCGGTCGAGGGCAGCAGCCGCGCTCGTCGCGAACAGTCGACAGGCGGCCGCGTTCAGGAAGCGCACCGTCTGGTCCCCCCCAAGCGCGATCGTCGCGTCCGCCGAGGCGTCGAACAGCGCCTCCAGCCGCGCCTGCTCGGCGGCGAGGCGGTCGAGGAGATCCTGCAAGCGACGCGCCATCGTGTTGAAGGTGCGCGTTAACTCCTCCGCCGGGCCCCCGGCGAGACCCACGCGCCGGCCGAGCTCGCCGGCGCCAATCTGCTCAGCCGCGCGGGCCACGTCGGCTAGCGCCCGGCTCGAGTTGCGAAACGTCAGGTAGCCGCCCACCGCTCCGGCCACCAATGCCGCGGCCGCTTCCGCCACCCACGCCCACGCCGGCTCTCCGGATGTCGCCGCCACCACGCTCACCAGCAGCCCGACTGCGACGCTTAGCACGCCCACGACCGCGCCACGCAGCACGAGAGCGCCGCTCATCGCCGTTTAGCCCTCGAACAGGTAGCCGCTTCCGCGGACCGTGCGCAACCGCTCCGGGCGCGAGGGGTCCGCTTCGATCTTCTCCCGCAGCCAGCGCACATGCACGTCGATCGTCCGCGGGCCGCCATTGAAGTCGTACCCCCAGACCTCGTCGAGAATTTGCTGCCGGGCCAGCACACGCCCACGATACTTCAGCAAGAATAACAAAAGGTCGAACTCCTTAGGCCTCAGGTGGATATGACGCCCCGCCTGCGTCACCTCCCGTCGCTCGGCGTCCACGACCAGCCCGGCGGCCTCGACGGTCTGTCCAGGTCCCTCGCCTCCCTGCTGCACGCGGCCCGCCCGACGCAGCAGCGCCCGCACGCGCGCCAGCAGCTCACGCATGCCGAACGGCTTCGCCAGGTAGTCGTCTGCACCCACGTCCAGTCCAGCGACGCGGTCGCCTTCGCCCCCGAGCGCCGTCAGCATGATGATCGGCACGGCACTTTCCCGCCGGAGCAAGCGACACACCTGTACACCGTCGATCCCCGGCAGCATCAGGTCGAGGACGATCAGGTCGGGTCGCGCGTCCCGCGCCAGCCGCAGACCGTCGTCACCCCGCGCAGCCGTCAGCACGGCGTACCCCTCGCGCCTCAGGTTGTGGGCGACCGTGAAGCGCAGCGTCTCGTCGTCCTCCACGACGAGCACCGTCCGCGACCCCGCCGGCGTCTTGTTGCCACCCTCGCCACCGCTCTCCATCAGGGCCGAAACGTCCATGCCATCGCGCCCGCCCGACGTGCCGGGGCGACGAGGTTCGCCCAGCGGCAGAGCAGCGGCCGCGTCTCCCGCGGATCGACAACGTCCTCCATCTCGAAGACCTCCGCCGATCGGAACGGGCTGCGATAGCGATTCAGGCGCTCGCGAATGCGGGCAATTGCCGCCTCCGCCTCCTCCGCCCCGAGCCCGGCCAGCTCCGCCCGATACGCAACCTCGAGCCCACCTTCTATCGGCAGCGAGCCCCAGTCGCCCGACGGCCAGCAGTAGCGGAAGTGAGTCGCCCCGGGCTTCGCGTTCGCCGCCCCCGCTACCCCGAAAGCCTTGCGCACGATGACCGCGCAGAAAGGCGAGGTCGACTGCCCCAGCGCCGCCAGTGCGAGCGCCCCGAAACGGATCGTTCCCTCCTCCTCCGACTGCTTGCCGATCAGGAACCCCGGACAGTCCTCCAGGTGCACCAGTGGCAGGTGGAAGGTCGACGCCAGATCGATGAAGCGCGCCACCTTCCGCGACGCGCCCGCCGTCCACGCTCCCCCATAGACGTACGGGTCCTCCGCGAAGAGGGCGACGGGCCAGCCGTCCAGGCGGCAGAACCCGGTGACAACCGACCGCCCCCAGTTGCGCCCCATCTCGAACCAGGACCCGCGATCCACGACCGCCTCGATCACCTCCCGCATCTTGTAGGTCCGCCTCGGCTCCCGCGGCACGACCGAAAGCAGTCGCTCATCCCGACGTTCGGGGTCGTCGTCGCAGACCGTCCGGGCGGGCAGCTCGTCCACGTTCTGGGGCAGATACGAGAGGAAACGGCGCGCGCGCGCGAACGCCTCCTCCTCCGTCGCCACCATGTCGTCGACGCTGCCGTTCGCCGCATGGATGCGTGCATGGCCCAGCTCCTCCTTGCTCACGGTGCCGAGTGCGGCCTGCTCGACGAGTGCCGGACCGGCGATCATCAGCTGCGCCGTCTCGGCCACGATCACCGAATAGTGCGCGGTCGCCACCCGTGCCGCGCCGATGCCCGCCACCGAGCCGAGCGCCAGCGCCACCGAGGGTGCCACCCCCAGGTGCTGCACCACCGTTTCCCACCCCGCCACCCGCGGCACGAGCGTCCTTCCCTTCTGCTCGATCGCTTTCACGGACCCGCCCCCGCCCATGCCGTCCACCAGCCGCACGTGCGGCAGCCGCAGCTCGAGCGCGATCTGCTCGGCAAACGCCCGCTTCGCCGGGATTGTCGCCTCGGACGACCCGCCCCGAATCGTGAAGTCGTCGCCGCTCACCACCACGGTCCGGCCATCGACGCGGGCCATTCCGCAAAGGAAATTGCTGGGCGTGAAGGCCAGCAATCGTCCCTCTTTGTCATACTGCCCAACCCCCGCCAGTGCACCCACCTCCTCGAAGCTACCCGCGTCGCAGAACGCGTCCAGGCGCTCCCGGATCGTCTGCTTGCCCGCCACCCGCTGCCGCGCCACCCTTTCCGGCCCGCCCATCGCGGCCGCCAGCCTGCGCCGCTCGTCCAGCTCCTCGACCTCTCGTTCCCACGACATCGCGCACCTCGTCCGGGCCGCTGCCCGGTCTCCGGTCGATTCTGGGATGGCGCCGCCACCCGGCCAACCGCCATGTCCTGTTTTACAGGCGATGAACCCGCCCCTGCTACCATTTGCGTGAGGGGTGGCTCTCCGTCCATGCCCTCGGGAGCACCGATGGCCACCCGCACCCCCGCCCTCGCGCGGCGCAGGCTCTTTGAATTCCTTGCCCTCGGGGCCGCCGTCGCCATCGCCGTCACCGTAGGGGCGACCCTCCTCCTCGCCGGCGACGACGAAGCCACAGCTCCCTCCAGCCCCAAGGACGTTGCCGAGCAGATGTACCGCGCCCTCGAACGCGGCGACGCGGTCGCCTTTGAAGCCACCCTCTCCCCCGCGGTCCGCACCGACCCCGAGGCCAGGGCCACGCTGCCCTTCGGTTCCAGCCTCGGCCCTGGCGACACCGCCGCCCCCGTCCCCATCAAGGCCCTCGCCCTGAAAGAGACCAACAACCAGGACGGCTGGGCCACGGTCCGCGCCACAGGCACGCTCGACCAGGGCGGCCTCGTCAGGGGGTTCGACGAGACGGTCTACCTCCAGGACGTCGGCGGCCGCTGGCTGATCACCACCCAGGCCGCCTTCGTCCGCGCCTTCTCCACTCCCTCCGCCAGGGCGGACAGTCGCGGCCTCGGTCCCCTCGACCCTCAGCGCCCCAAGATAGGTGAGCCCGCTCCCGACTTCGCCCTCCTCGACGCCCGCGACGGCACCACCGTTCGTCACCTGTCCGACTACCGCGGCAAGGTCGTCGTGGTTAACTGGTATGCCAGCTGGTGCGGCCCGTGCAGGGCCGAGATCCCCGAGTTTCAGGACGCCTACGCTGCCCTCCCCGATGACCTCGTGGTCCTTGGCGTCAACTACCAGGAATCGCGCGAGCGCGCCACTGGCATCCTCGACGTCTTCCACGCGAAGTACCCCGCGGTGCTCGACGCCACCGCCGCCGTCGCCGCTCACTATCGCGTCGGTGCCGGCCTTCCGGTCACCTTCGTCGTCGATCGCGAGGGCGTCCTCTCCGCCATGAAGACCGGCCAGGTCCACGCCGACGAGCTCGTCGCCTACCTCGCCGCTGCCGGCCTCGCCTACGCCCCACGCTAGAACTAAGACCGGCAGCCAAAGCCCCTTGACCCTGCCCGCCGAAGCGCGCATCGTTCGCCGTGGACAACTGAATAGCGGCAGGGTCCCTCCTCGGAGGGAAACTGGGGGAAGCCGGTGCAAGACCGGCGCTGTCCCGCAACTGTGACGCCCCGCCTCGGGGCGAAGCCAGGTCACCCGCCCTTGCCGCATCCCGACACCTTCGCGAGAAAGGGCACGGATTGATGGCTTCGCCAGACTGAAAACCCGCCCCCGAAGGCGGGTTTTTGCGATCCCGCCGCACGTCATCGCCCGCAAGGCCATCACCTCCAGGAGACCACAGTGAGGCTCTACGCCCTCTTCGTCGCCGCCGGTGCCGCGGCTGCATCCTTCCTGCTGGCCGCTGCCGCCCCTCCGACGCCGGAGGCCATCACTCGCGCGGCCACCTATGTCCAGTCCCAGCAGCAATCCGACGGCGGCTATGGCACCGCTGGCGCCGGCGCCGTCGCCGACGCGGTCTTCGCCCTCCGTTCCGCCGGCTTCGACCCCAACAAGGACGTGGTCGCCGGCAAGACCCCTGCCGACTACCTGCGCGCCAACGCCTCCGCGCAGGACAAGCCCGCTGCCGCCGCGAAGATGGCGCTCGCAGCCCGCGCTCTCGGGCTGGACCCGCGGGCCGTCGGCGGCGTCGATCTGGTCGCCCGCGTCACTGCCGCCTACACGGCGACGACCGGCCGCTATGCCGAGGACGACTTCAGCCACTCCGTTGCCGTGCTCGGCCTCGTCTGCACCGACAACGGCCTAGGTGCTGACGCTCTCGGCGCCCTCCAGCGCTCGCAGAATGCCGACGGCAGCTGGGGCTTCGACGGCGCCGGCGACCCGGACACCACGGCCATCGCCGTTCAGGCCCTGCGCGCCGCTGGCCTCTCGAAGTCCGACCCGGCGCTCGCCAGGGCCCTCACCTACATTCGTTCGTCGCAGGGAATCGACGGCGGCTGGGGTTTCGACCCCTCGGCCTCCAATGTCTCGTCCACCGCCTACATGGTCCAGGCGCTGCTCGCCCTGGGCGAACTACCCGATTCCGCCGCGTACACCAGAGACGGCGCCACGCCTTCCCAATTCCTCCTCTCCCAGCAGAACGCCGACGGCTCGTTCAAGGGCTTCGACGCGCTCTTCGCCACGAACCAGGCCCTGCCCGCCCTTGCCGGACGTACCTTCTGCAACGCGCCCGACACCCCCGTCACCAGGGTCAGGGCCGCCCCGACGGCGACCCCCGCAATCTCCGCGACCGCCACGCCGGCGCCTGCCACGGCCAGCCCGTCGCCCGCAACCGCCTTGCCGACGGCCACCGCGTCGGGCCCGACCGCGCCGGCTCCCGCACCACCGCACACCGGTTCGGGTTCGGCGAGCGAGCCTCGCCGGCTCGAGCTCATAATCGTGGGAGCCGCCCTGCTGGCGATCGGCGCCGGGACGGTGACGTTCCGCCGCTGTCGCTGAGGCACCCCATGCACACCCTCGCCTGGGTCGCCTGGGTCGTGCTCGTCATGGCAGTCGCCCTGACCGCCAGCAACCCGTTTTACCTGGGGATCGTGCTGCTCTCCGTCCTCCTCGTGGCAGCCCTCGCCCCCCGCACCAGTAACGCCGCCGTTGCCAGCTTCCGCATGCTGCTCGTCGGCGGGCTGGCGCTCGTTTTCCTCTCCCTGGTCGTCGCCCTGGTTAACGGCAGCGGCGGCGGCCACGTCCTCTTCACCATCCCCGGCCCGCGCGTCCCAGAATGGCTCGGGGGCCTCCGCGTTGGCGGCCCGGTGACGGGCGAGGGGCTCGTCGCGGCCGCCATCCGCGGTCTCGCCATCCTGTGCGTGGTCCTCGCCTTTGGCGTCTTCAACGGTGCCGTCAGCCCTCATCGTGTGCTCCGTACCGCTCCCGCGGCGCTCTTCCATGCTGGCCTCGTGGTGACCATCGGGCTCACGCTCCTCCCCGCCACCGTCGACGACATTCGGCGACTGCGAGAGATGCGCGCCCTGCGTGGTGCCCCCGGCGGCGTTCGCCACCTGCCCGCTCTCGTCGTCCCCGCCGTCACGGGCGGCCTGGAGCGCTCCATGCGCCTGGCCGAGGCCATGGAGGCGCGCGGCTATGCGGCCGGCGGCCCGCCTGCTCGCCTGCCGGCGCTGCTCGGCGCCCTGAGCGCCCCCCTGCTCCTCGCCGGCGCCTGGGGATGGTATTACTATCCCGGCTCTCGCCCTCTCGCCGGTCTTGCCGCTCTCGCCGGCGTGGCTGCTCTCACCGCCTGGCTGGCGCTCTCTGCTCGCGGCCGACATACCACGCGGCTCCAATCCGAACCGCTCACCTTCGTCGACCGCCTCTGCGTCGCGGCCGCGCTGCTCTTCGCCTTGAGCGCCGTCGGCGGTCAGGTGACCGGCTGGGTCGACCTCCGTTACAACCCGTTCGCCGGCCTGCTGCCACCCGATTTCACCCTTGCCGGCGGTTTGATTGCGCTCGCCTGCGCCTGGCCGACTCTGCCCCTCGCCCTCGCGCCGTCCCGCGCCGCAGCGGCCGCTGAGGCCACCCCCGTGGGCGAGCCGGTCCGGCCATGATCGTCACGCTCACCGACGTCGCCTACGCGTACCCGGGCACCTCGTTGCCGGCGCTCCGAGACGTCTCCTTTGAGCTCCGCGCCGGCAGCTTTACCCTCGTGGCCGGGCCCTCCGCCGGCGGCAAGTCCACCTTGCTGCGCCTCCTTAACGGCCTCGTGCCCCAGTTCCACGGCGGCCGCCTGACAGGTGCGATCCGCGTCGCCGGATTCGACCCCACACGCACGCCCACCCGCCGCCTGGCCACGCTCGCCGGGATGGTCTTTCAGGAACCCGAAGCCCAGGCCGTTACCGACTCCGTGGACGACGAGATCGCCTTTGGCATGGAGCAGCAGGGCCTCCCTCCGAAGGAGATGCGGCAACGCATAGACGCACTTCTCGCCTCTTGCGGTATCGACCACCTCCGCGGCCGACGACTGGCCACGCTCTCGGGGGGCGAGCGCCAGCGTGTCGCCATCGCCGCCGTCCTTGCCCTCGAACCACGTCTCCTGCTCCTCGACGAGCCAACATCCCAGTTGGACCAGGCCGGTGCCGAGGCGGTGCTCGGCGTTGTCGCCGCCCTCCATCGGAAACGGGGCCTTACCGTCCTCGCTGCCGAACATCGCCTGGAGCGGCTTCTCCCCGTCGTCGACGCCGTGTTAGGGGTCGACAATGGGAGAGTCGAGCCGATGGCGCCGCGTGTCGCCGCCGCCCACCTCCGGGCGGTTCCACCAGTCTGTGACATCGGCCGCCGCCTGCAGCTCCAGCCGCTGCCGCTCTCGCTCGCCGAAGCGCGGGCGGCGCTCGCTGCCCGCCATCTCACCAGTGCCGCCCGCCCGCGCCCGGCCGTGCCCGGCGACGAACTGCTGCGCGTCGAAGGGCTCATCGTGCGCTATGGCGCCGTGCCCGCGCTCGCCAACGCTTCCTTCTCCCTCCCCGAGGGCGAGATCGTGGCGCTTATGGGCGCCAACGGCAGCGGCAAGTCGACTCTCCTCCGGGCAATCGCCGGCCTCGTGCCCGCAACGTCCGGCCAGGTGTTCCTTCGAGGCCGTGCCGCGCCGCCTTCCGTCCAGGCTCGCACCGTCCTCGCCGGCCTCGTGCCCCAGGACCCGGCGGTCGCCCTCTACCGCGACACCGTCCGCGACGAGATCGCCGAGACCCTCCGTCACCGTCACCTCGCCCGCCCCGCCGACCGTGTCCTCGAGCGCTGGGGGCTGGCAGAGCTCGCCGACCGGAATCCGCGCGACCTCAGCGTCGGCCAGCAACAGCGTGCCGCGATTGGTGCCATGCTTGCCCACGAGCCGAGCCTCTGGCTGCTCGACGAGCCCACCCGGGGCGTCGACGCCGCCGCCCGGGATGAGCTGGCCGCTCGCCTCCGTGCGCATGCAGCAGCCGGAGGTGCCGCCCTCGTCGCCACCCACGACGTCGAGTCGGCCGCCCGCTACGCGACGCGCGTCGTTGGCCTCCAGGCCGGCCTCGTGCGCTTCGACATGCTGGCTGCCGCCGCTTTCCATCGTGACGGCCCCGTGCCAACACAGGCCGCCCGTCTCGTCCCTGGCGCCATCCTCCCCGAGGACGTACTCCTCCTGGACGCGCCGTTGTTCTCCTCGCCGGAGGTCGCCGGTGGCCGTTGATCGCCCCTTGCCACGCCTCGCGCGCCTTCCCCGGCCACCCCTGCGCGACCTCACGTTCATCGCGCTCAACGGCCTCGGGCTAGTCGCCTATCTCCACCCGTTCTTCGCCCTCGGTGCTCGCGACGAAGCCAGTGGCTGGTACCTGCACGGCACCGACGCCCCACTCGTCTTCGCCGCCGTCGCGGCACTCTGCCTGGTGCTCGTCATCGCCGAGCTGACCGGCGGCGGCCTGAACAGCAAGTCGCTGGCCGTACTCGGTGTCCTCGCCGCCCTCGCCGCCGTGATGCGCACGGTGACCCTTCCCGCGGGCGCAAACCTCTACTTCTTCCTCGTCATCCTCGGCGGCTACGTCTTCGGGCCACGGATGGGATTTCTCCTCGGCGCCCTCTCCTTCTTCCTGAGCGCCGTCGTCACCGGCGGCATCGGGCCCTGGCTCCCCTTCCAGATGTTCGCCAGCGCCTGGCTGGCCACCGCCGCCGGCCTGCTTCGCCCACTGGTCGGGCGGCTGGGCGTCGGCGGCCGCGCCGAGGTCGGCCTGCTGGCAGCATTCGGCGCCTGTGCCGCCGTCTTCTACGGCGCTGTCATCAACCTCTGGTCCTGGCCCTTCTGGGTGGGTGGTCCCGACGTCACCTATGAGCCCGGCCTCGGCGCCGCGGAGGCCGGGCGGCGCTACTGGAACTTCTACCTCCTCACCAGCTTCGGCTGGGACCTCGTCGGCAGCGTCTGCAACGCAGCCGTCCTCGCCGTCCTCGGCGGTCCGCTCCTGCGCGCCCTCACCCGCTTCCGTGCCCGATTCATCTGGGACCGCGTTCCCGGCCCCCTCTGACCCGGTTCCTTGCGCGCCCGTCGCATCGCACGCAGGCGAGATTGCAGCCCACTGGCGAAGCCCGCCGCCCCTCTACCGCGGCCGACTGCCCCCTCCTACTGTCGAAGGGCGAACTGCAAACAAAGGAGGCCCTTATGGGCATCGGCATCAGCCTCATCCTGATAGCAGCCGGCGCGATCCTCGCCTACGCGGTCGATTACAGCGCGTCCGGCGTCGACCTTAACGCCGTCGGCGTCATCCTCATGGTCGTGGGCGCGATCGGCCTCGTCTTCTGGCTTCTCTTCCTCGCCTCGTTCGCACCCTTCACCTGGCGCCGACACGAAGACGTCGACGTCGACCGGGTGGACCATCACCACGTCTGATTCCCGCCCGGTTCTCTCCCTGCGGCACGGCCGGGTCGCGCAACCCGGCCGTCGCCGTCAGCCCTCGTAGCTCGCAAGCGCCGCGTCGCTGAAGTCCGCGTTCGAGTAGACGCGCTGCACGTCCTCCAGATCTTCCAGCGCGTCTATCAACTTGAGCGCCTGGTGGGCCGTCCTCTCGTCCAACACAACCAGCGTCTTCGGCACCATCGCGAAGTCCGCGTTCTCCACTTCAAGCCCCGCCGCCTCCATCGCGCGGCGCACCGCCTCCAGGCTCGCCGGGTCCGTCTGCACTTCGATCGCGTCGCCGTCGACTTCAACGTCCGCGGCGCCAGCGTCGATCGCCTGCAGCGCAACGTCGTCCGGGTCATGGCCGCTCGCCGGAATCGTGATCAACCCCCGGGCGTCGAACTGCCAGGCGACGGAGCCCGACTCACCGAGGTTCCCGCCCGCACGCGAAAAGCGGTGTCGCACCTCCGCCACCGTCCTGTTCCGATTGTCCGTCAGCGTCGCAACCAGGATTGCCGTGCCCCCCGGACCGTACCCCTCGTAGGTGACCTCGTCGAGTTGGTCGTCGCTACCGCTGCCCGAGCCCTTGGCGATCGCCCGCTCGATGTTGTCGTTCGGCATGTTGTTCGCCTTCGCCCGCTGCACCGCCAGTCGCAACTTGAAGTTCATCGCCGGGTCGCCGCCTCCCTGCTTGGCGGCGATGATGATCTCCCGCGACAGCTTCGTGAAGAGCGCTCCCCGCCTCGCGTCGTTCGCGCCCTTCTGGCGCTTGATAGTCGACCACTTCGAGTGTCCGGACATCGCCGCACCATCCCATCGCTGACGTTTTCTGTCCTACGAGTGTAGGTGTGAAGGGTGAGAACGGTGAAGCGAAACGGCTCAGCCCTCGCCGGGCCACCAGCGAAAGCATCGCAGTTCCGTCCTCCCTTCACCGTCGAAGACGACGCCCTCCGCCTCCAGAAACGCGCGCTGCAGATCTGCGACAGCCCCACGCCCCCGGAGACTGACGCCGCCCCGTGCGTTTATCACTCGCCACCATGGCACGCCCTCACTGCCGTCGAGCGCGTGGAGCGCATACCCGACAGCCCGCGCGGCGCCTGGCGCGCCGAGCAATACGGCCACCTGACCGTACGTCACCACCCGCCCACGGGGCACCTGAGCGACCAACGCGTGGACCGCCGCGAAGAATGTCGGGCGCCCCGGGCGTTCAGGCATTGCGCCAGTATCCGCCCTGAGCCGGACTCTCGCCCGCCGCCGTCGACTCCGGGCAGCAAAAAGCCCCGACGCCTGCTGAGGGCCAGGCGTCGGGGCTCGGGCTGCATCACGGTGGCGAGAGGCTGCCGCCGCGTGCGCGCTCGTCGTCAGGCGGCGATCCGGTGCTCCTCGTTCGTGATGAAGTCCATATCGCTCAGCCAGTTCTTGAACTGCTTCGTCTGCCCGCAGATCTTGCACACACCCGTGCTTACGGGGCCGTTCGGCTCCTCGATCCGCCAGCGGTGGTAGTGGTCCGGCCGCGCTGCCTCGGCCTGGTTGGTGGTCGTCGTCTCGGCCATCGCCCTCTCTCCTTTGTTGACTCCCCCGCGCCGCGTGGACTACGCTTGCATTGGGCGAGCACTGGCACTATCGCTTCCGTAGTGCCGTTTCCCAGATAGTAGCATCTGCCACTATCAAGTCAATAGTCATGGTGCTATCGAATGGGTAAAGCGCTGGACTGGGTGGCTTCCGGAACCCTGAAGAGATCGCTGCGGGACCCCGATTCCGGGCGCAAGACCTATAATCACCCCTGTCTCATCGCTCAGACCCTCGACATCCTTGGCGACCGCTGGACACTCCTCATCCTCCGCGACCTCATGTCCGGCCTCCATCGCTACTCCGACATCCTCGAAAACTGCTCCGGCATGTCCCCCAACGTCCTTTCCGACAGGCTCAAGCGACTCGAAGCCGACGGCCTCATCACCCGTCACTATCATCGTGACCTCCCGCCGCGCGTCGAATACGCGCTGACCGAGAAGGGCTGGTCCGTCCGCCCCATCCTGCTTTCTCTCATCGACTGGGGCCGCCACTACGTAAAGCCGTTCGACCTCGAATCCGTCGGCAGCGTCATCCCCACTGACTTCGCCGTCCGCGTCATCCCTACCTTCACCTTCGACCCCGAGCGCGCCGTCGGCCTGCACGCCACCATGGTCCTTGAGATCTCAGACTGCGTGGACTGCAACAGCTGGAGCTTCGAGATCCACGACGGGCAGCTCCACCCGCGCCGCCACGCCGCCGACGCCCCCGATATCCGCCTCCGCACGAGCACCGCAGGCTTCTTCATGTTCATCAACGGCGACTCCCCACCGGAGGCCTGCGGCGAGCTCGAAGGATCGCCGCAGCTCGCTGCCGCCATTCAGGCCTGCTTCCTCGCCGCCTGACCGGTCGCCCCCACGCTCGTAAACTGAGCCCGTGCTCCTCCTCCTCTACGGCAACGACGGCGCCGCCATTCGCAGGCGTCTCGGAGAGCTCCAGCAGGAGGCCGACCGTGGCACCGGCATGCTCGCCACCAACTTCGTCCGTTTCGACGGCCGCGACGCCAGGCCCGCGGAGATCCTCGCTGCCGCCATGGCGCCTCCCTTCCTCGCCCCCCACCGCCTGATTGTCGTCGAAAACCTCCTCGACCGATTCGAGCAGCGACGCCAGCAGCGCGCCCCCCGCAGCCTCGACCCCCTCGCACCGCTCTTCGACGGCCTCGCCGCCGGTATCCCCGAAAGCACCATGCTCGTCTTCACCGGCGGCACCCAGCGCGGAAACCCGCTCCTCGACCGCCTGAAGAAGATCCCCGGCGTCCGCGCCGAAGACCTCGCTGCCCCCACCGGTGAGGCGCTCCTTCGCTACATCCGCGAAGAGGCGGCCCTGCGCGGCCTGCGGTTCCGGTCCGGTCCCTCCCATCGAGCGCACTTCGACTCACCCGAATGGCTCTCTGGGCGCGAGTCCGTCGGTCAGCCGGCAGCTCTCGTCGCTCTCCTCACCCAGGGCGACACCCTCGCCATCGCCAGCGAGCTCGACAAGCTCGCCCTCTACACCCTTGGCCGCGAAGCGACCGTCGACGACGTCTTCGATGTCTGCGCCGGCGAGCGTCTGGTCCGCGACTTCGCCCTCGTCGACGCCGTGCTCGACGGCGCGCTCGAAGAAGCGCTCGCCGTCCTGCCTGTTGCCATGCGCGACCTCGACAGCAGCCAGCCCGTCGTCGGCCAGCTCGCCTCCGCCTACCGCACCGTCGGCGTTGTCGTCGAGCTGCTCGAAGACGGCGCCTCGCCCGAGGCCATCGGCCAGGCGATCCGGCGCCCATACCCCAAGCTGCGCGAAGCCGCTATCCGCCGCGCCCGCCGCCTCGGCGCAGCCGGCGTCCGTCAGGCGTTCGAAATTCTCGTCGGCTTGGACCGCTCGGTGAAGCTCGGCGAGGTCAGAGACGACGTCGCGCTTGAAGTCGCCATCATGCGCCTCTGTGCCCTCGCGGGCGGCCTGCCCGGCCCAAAGGTCCGTGTCAGGACTGCCAGATAGGGTTGTAACAGGCCACCGGATGGCCGTGCTGCTCCTCGAGCGGCGGCGGCGGCGATTCCCGGCAGGCCGTCAGCACCTTGCCGCAGCGCGGGATGAAGGGGCAGTGCTCCGCCGGCACCACCATCTCTGGCGGCTGGCCGGGAATGGCCCGCAGCGGTCCGCCCTGACCGTCCAACCGCGGCAGCGTCCCCAGCAGCGCGTGCGTGTAGGGATGGAGCGGCCGTTCCAGCATCTCCTGCACACCCCCCGTTTCGATCACTCTGCCGGCGTACATCACGGCCACGTCGTCCGCCATCTGCGCCACAACGCCGAAATCGTGCGTGATCAGGAGGATGGCCGTGCCCTGCGCCTCCCGCAGCCGGTTGAGCTGGTACAGGATCTGCGCCTGGATGGTGACGTCGAGCGCGCTCGTCGGCTCGTCCGCCACGATCACGTCCGGATGGAGCGCCGTCGCGATACCGATCATCACCCGCTGACACATGCCGCCTGACAGCTGGAATGGATAGGACTTCGCCACCCGCTCCGGGTCCGCCAGGCCCACTGAAGAGAGGATTGCGACCGCCTGGCGTTTGGCGTCCTTCTTGCCGATCTCGAGGTGGCTCGTCAGCGCCTCGGCCACCTGGTCCCCAATCGAGATCACCGGGTTCAGCCCCGCGACCGGGTCCTGGAAGATCATCGCGATCCGGCGCCCCCGGATCGCGCGCAGCGGCTTGTCGCCGAGCGCCAGCAGGTCGCGTCCTTCGAACAGCACCTCACCGCCCAGCACCTCCGCTTCCGGCGGCAGCAGCCGCAGCACGCTCATCGCTGCCGTCGACTTCCCCGAACCAGACTCGCCCACCAATGCCAGGACCTTCCCCGGTTCGAGCGCAAACGACACCTGATCGACCGCGTACACGCTCGACTCCTTCGTCCGATAGCGCACCGTCAGGTCGTGCACGCTGATAACAGGCGTGGTCATCGTCTAACACAAACGGGGCCCTCGCGGCCCCGTCTTCCGCCTCCGATCCGGAGTCTCAGTCGCTGGGACGAATCGACGAGATGAACCTGCCCTGGACCTCGACGTTCTCCGGCGTTGTGTAGATCGGATCCATCGTACTGTTCGCCGGCTGCAGTCGCACCCGATCCCCTTCGTGAAAGAACCGCTTCAACGTCACCTCGCCGCGATCCTTGAGCCAGACGGCCACCCGGTCCCCGTTCACGGCCGACTGCGCTGGCTCGAGGAACACGATGTCCCCGTCGTCAATCAGGTCCTCCACCATTGACGTTCCCTTCACCCGCAGCGCGAACACGTTCGCCTTGTGACGCACCATCTCCTCCGTCACTGCCACCGTCTCGTCGCTGTCGTTCGCCCACCGGTCGCTCGTCGGCACGGGGATCGGCTGGCCTGCCGCGATGCTTCCCAGCAACGGCACCTCCACGATCCGCGGCCGCCGGCCGCGCGCTCCCAGGATCTCTATCCCCCGCGACACCTCCCGGTCCCGCCGGATGCACCCCTTCTCCTCGAGCTTCCGCAGGTTGTAGTCCACCACGGAGGTGCTGCTGATCCCGCATCCCTCCTGGATGTCGCGAATGCTCGGCGGGTAGTCCTTCTCCTCGATGAACGAACGCAGGAACTCCAGGATGTCCGCCTGCTTCCCCGAAAGCTCTTTCATCGCCTCAGCCTCGTCGAACGAATGTTCGCCGCCACATTAACAATGTTCCCGGGTTATCGTCAAACCCTGTTCCGAACATTCAAGCGACGCCTGACCCGGACGTCACCACACCCGCCCGGTTTGCCCCTGGCCGGCGGCCGCCAGCACCATAGACGCCGCATCTCCAGACAGGACCCTCCATGCCCGAAAGCATCCTCGCCCCCGCCCTTGTCGTCGCCGCCCACCCAGACGACGGCGATTTCGGCGCCGCTGGCTATGCCCTGCAGCAGGCCGCCCGTGGTCGTGACGTCTTCTTCCTCGTCTGCACAAACGGTGCCAAGGGCACGTCCGACCGCACCATGACGCGCGAACGCCTCGTCCCCCTGCGCCGGCAGGAGCAGCGCGAGGCCTGCCGCCGCATGGGTGCTCGCGACGTCTTCTTCCTCGACAACGAAGACGGCGAGCTCGTGTACGACCGCCGCTTCCTCGAGCAGCTCGTTCGCTGCATCCGGACCGTCCGCCCCGAGACCGTCCTGACCCATGATCCCACCGACATCATCATGCGCGACAGTTTCATCAACCATCCCGACCATCGCACCACCGGCACCGCCTCCCTCGACGCCGTCTACCCCACTGCGCGCGATCACTTGAACTTCCCCGAGCACCTCGCCGAAGGTCTCGAACCGCACAAAGTGCGCGAGGTCCTCCTTTGGGGCACCAACCAGCCGAACTTCGACGTCGACATCACCGCTGAAGTCGACCGCAAGATCGAGGCGCTCACCGCGCACGTCTCCCAGTTCGGCAGCCGCGACGACTTCATCAGCTTCGTGCGCGAAGGCTGGCGCTCCGACGACGGCCGCTACCTCGAACGCTTCCGCCGCATCGAGCTCCGCTTCTGACGCCGCCAAACCACGTTCCGCCAACCCCCCCGGACTGCTAGGCTGACCTCACGACCCGCCAATCGGACAGCTGATGCCCCTCCCCTCCTTTACCCGCACCCAGCTCGCCGCCGGCGCACCCGGACCCGAGACCGCCGTCACTATCGGCGTCCTCGACGGCGTCCACCGCGGCCACCAGGCGCTCCTCGCCCGCCTGCGCGAGGAAGCTCGCGCCCGCGCCCTCGCCCCCGGTGTCGTCACCCTCCATCCCCATCCATTCACCGTCCTGCGCCCCGAGTTCGCCCCCAGTTACCTCACCTCGCTTGAGGAGCGCATGGAGCTCATGCGCCAGGCCGGGGCCGACTGGATCGTGCCCCTCACCTTCACCTCCGAAGTCTCAGAAATCGCCGCCGAGGAGCTGGCAACCGCATTCTTCCAAATCCTCCGCATGCGCCTCCTCGTCCTCGGCCCCGACGCCGCCTTCGGCCGCGGCGCCCCTCGGGACACACCCGCCCGCATGCGCGAGCTTGGCCGCGAGCTCGGCTTCGACGTCATCCAGGCGGAGCCTCTCATGTTCGACGGCCAGCGCTACAGCTCCACAGCCGTGCGCCGCGCCCTCGCTGCCGGCGACATGGAGCGCGTCACCGCCCTCCTCGGCCGCGATTACCACCTTGCCGGGCCCGTCGTTCACGGCGACGAGCGCGGCCGCGTCATCGGCTTCCCGACCGCCAATATCTCCGTCGCCGCCGACCGCGCGCTTCCCGCCCTCGGCGTCTACGCCACCCGCGTCCAGGTTGCCGGGCGAAGCCTCCAGGGCGCCACCAACATCGGCCGCCGACCGACATTCGAAGCCGGCCACGTCTCCATCGAAACACACGTTCTCGACTTCGAAGGCGACCTCTACGGCGAACGAATGGAGCTGGCCATCGTCCACCGCCTGCGTCCCGAGCAGGCCTTCCCGACCGTCGCCGACCTCGCCGCCCAGATCGGCCGCGACGTCCAGGCGGCGCGCGCGGTCCTCGCATGAGCGGAGAGGCCTCCGCCCCG
This sequence comes from Dehalococcoidia bacterium, assembly GCA_020847765.1. GTDB lineage: Bacteria > Chloroflexota > Dehalococcoidia > Tepidiformales > Tepidiformaceae > JADLBJ01. The sequence continues at coordinate 2,895 of JADLBJ010000118.1, read as the reverse complement.
TCCACGCCCTCTGCGCCGCGCACCGAACGCCGGATGGCGCCCGTCGCGGACCAGCTCGCCATCCTCATGAGCGGCGTCGACTACGGCGACGACGGCCTCCGCCGTCAGATGGAAGCCGAGCTCCGCACGCTCCTCGAAGAAGACCGGCCCCTGCGCGTCTACCTCGGCGTCGACCCGACCGCCAACTCCCTCACCCTCGGCCACACCGTCCCCCTGCGCAAGCTTCGCCAGTTCCAGCAGCTCGGCCACCACGCCATCTTCCTCATCGGCGACTACACCGCGCTCATCGGCGACCCCTCCGACAAGAACAAGCTCCGCCCGCAGCTCATCCCAGAGGCCATCGCCGCCAACGAGGCGACCTACTTCGAGCAGGCCGCCCGCATCCTCGACCGCGAGCACACGGAGCTCCGACACAACTCCGAGTGGCTCGGGAAGCTCGCCCTCCCCGAAATCATCGCCCTCATGTCCAAGTTCACAGTGGCCGAGATGCTCCGGCGCGACAACTTCCGCAAACGCTTCGACGACGGCGACGCCGTCTACCTCCATGAGTTCCTCTATGCCCTTATGCAGGGGTACGACGCCTTTGCCCTCGCCTGCGACGTCCAGGTCGGCGGCACCGAACAACTCTTCAACCTCATGGCCGGCCGCAAGATCCAGCAGGACGCCGGCCAGCGCCCGCACGTCCCCGTTACGCTCCCCATCCTCGTCGGCCTCGACGGCAAGGCGCGGATGTCGAAATCAGCTGGCAACCACATCGGCGTCAACGATCCCCCCGACGACCAGTACGGCAAGACCATGTCGCTCCCCGACCCGGTGATCATGGACTTCTTCGTCCTCGCCACGAACGTTCCCCGAAGCGACCTCCCCGCCATTCAGGCCGAGCTCGAGCAACGGCCCATGGCGGCCAAGAAGCGCCTCGCGCACACGATAGTCACCGAGTTCTGGGGCGAAGGCGCAGCCGCCGCGGCCGAAGCGGCCTTCGAACGCACCGTTCAGCGCCACGAGGTGCCCACCGACGTTCCCGTCCATGCGGTCGCCCGCGGCACGCCCCTTGTCGACGTCCTCGTCGCCGCCGGGCTCGCGGGCTCGAAGCGGGACGCGCGGCGGCTGCTCGAGCAGGGCGCCGTCAATGTCGACGGCCTTGTCGCCGACGTCTCCGCGTCCGCCGTGCCGGGCGCGCTCGTCCAGGTCGGCAAGCGCCGCTGGCTCCGCCTCGCCTGAAACCCGCAAGCCCCCCCGGCCGCGGCGGCACTTGCGCTGCCTGTCAGCCTTCGGGCGGGCCCCAGGCCGTGTCGCAGAAGCGCTTCAAGGCGCTCAAGTGCACACCCGTCCCGATCGCCAGCATGTTCGGTGCCGGGTTCGTCCCGTCCATGTAGAGCTTCATCGCCGTCTGGTCGATGCAGATGCCCTTGAAGAAATTCAGGCATTTCCAGTAGCGCAGCCGTTCGGCGTCGAGCACCGTTCCGGTGATCGCGCGGATCTTCCGCACCCAGTCCTCCTCCGGCATCACGGCCGCACCGCGCATGGCGATCAAGTAGGCCCAGTCCTCCTCCGGGTCGCCCAGGTGCGTGAACTCCCAGTCCACCGCGGCCACGACACGCCCCTCGTGATGGAGGTAGTTGCCCGGGCCCGGGTCACCGTGCACGACCGTCACCCGGGCCGTCTCCGGCGCATTCTTCCGAAGCCACGCATGCGCTGCCTCAACCAGTGGCGAAGGCTCCCCGACAAGGCCCCAGCGGTAGATGCCGTACCACCGCTCGGTCTGCTCGAGGGCGCTCCCCCGCGGCCCTTCCGGCACTGCCAGAAACGAGTCCAACCCCGCGGCCTGCCAGTCCACCTGGTGCAGCCGCTCAAGCAGGCGCACGTAGTCGTCGATCGTCTCCGGCGCGGGGCCGCTCGTCCCCGGCAACTCCTCCATGACGAAGAAGGGCTGGCCCAGGATGTCGTGCGACGTCTCGTAGGCGTAAACCTTCGCGCAGGGGAAGCCGGCCGCGTGCAGCGCCTGCATGACACGCACCTCGTCCCGGCTGTCGCTCCCGAGCAGGCCCCACTGTTCCACTCGGACCAGAATCCGGTACCGCTCCACTTCCTCCACGCCCGGACGCCTGCACTCGACCTCCAGCCGATGCATCGCCCGCGACTGGCCCATCGCAATGCGTCCGCGCGCGACGATGCGGCAGCTCCCGCCGTCCGCCAGGAGCTTCGCTAGATACTCCGTCAGGCGCGCCTCTTCGTCCCTATTCATCCTTCCGCCCTCGCATCGCCACCCCGAAGGCCTCCATCATGGGCGTCGCCGCCGCTGCTTCCTGCTCCATCTGCCGGTAAAGCACCGGATAGAGGGCCGCGCGCACGGCCTCCGCCTGGGCGCCCGGGTGTTCTTCCGCCCAGACCAGCATCGCCGAGGCCACCTCGAACGGCGACGGGTTGGCTGCCGCCGCGCCCAGCTCCTCCTCCGCCAGGTCGCCCTTCAGGCCAGCAATCGCCGTCGCCAGCTCCGCCCGGTGGGCAGCACCGCGGTCCTCGTGCATCACGCCGATGGCGTACTGGAGCGAGCCCACCATCAGGGCCGCGCTGAACCGCTGCCAGTCGTCTTCGAGGCCGGGCAGCACCACGTCCTGCAGCACCCGCGCGCACGACCGCAGAATCGTCTCGGTGTCGGGGACGACGGGAAGACTCACTGCCCTGTGATCGCTCCCCGCTCGGCGCGGCTCATCCGCTGGCGGGCGGTGAAGTGCTGCTCCCAGTCGTCGCACATCCCCTGCGGGCCGTGCCAGTAGTCCACCTCCAGGCAGACCTTCCCATCGCGAAACTCCAGGCGCGACATCCCCTCGCCGCACAGCCACTTCCCCTTGTTCTCCCCTTCGGCCAGCTGCACGTAGGCCATCCAGGTGAGCG
>JADLBJ010000260.1 GCA_020847765.1 Dehalococcoidia bacterium | reverse complement strand
GCCGCGATGGTCGCGCCCATGATGGAGTAGGGTAGGTAGCCCGGCGAGTTACCTGTACAGGCACTTTTCCGAACTCCCCCCTCCGAACCGTGCTTGCACCTTTCAGCGCACACGGCTCTCCGGTACTTCTTCACGTTTACTCGGTAAAGGTCGCCCAGCATGGATGTCTGTGTGGCACTTGTGACAGACCATCAGCGTTTTGCGCTGCATGGCTATCATGCGCTTCACCCAGTCGGGCTTTTCGCGCCGTCCTGCCCATCGTTTCTTCAGGTCAACCAGTTTGCGAACGTGATGCACTCGGCATTTCTCCTGAGTGCCGCAGAGTTCGCAGACATTGGCTTTCAGTCGCGTGATGAGGTCGGAGCGGATGTCTTTGTACTTCTCACGGTAGGGGGTATCACTTATCGATTCTGAACCGGGTTTGACGGTCTTGAGCGGCAGTGCGCCCCAATAGATGACCCGTTCGCCGTTGCTGGTGGGAACGGTCACCTGAAGGGTCTTGCGGATGAGGTCGTCAACCTTCCGTTGTCCCCGATACGTGGCGTAGACCTTGCTGGTTTTGGTGCGGAGTTTGTGAGCAAGGGTCTTCACCAGGGCAACTTCCATCACGTATTTCAGTTTCTGAAGGTGGCAGCGGTCTACAGCGTATTTGTAGTATTCAGCTATTCCGCGAAAACGCCCCTGATAGATGTCGATGATGTGTGCGTCCGAGAAGGAGAGTAGCGCGGGTTCGCTGGTCACTTTACCGTCGCGCTGGTAGCGGCTGGCATATGTGTCGATGAGACCATAGGGAATGCCTAACCGTACCCCGCCGTTGATGCTGCGTGTCTTCGTCTTGGTTTTGGCACGCGGGCTGATCTTGTCGTCCGAGTGGTAGATGCTGACTGCATAGCCCAGAAACGTGGCGTGTTCCGTGTGAGCGTGGGTGATGAGTGTTTTCTGTGTGCTCAGTTCCAGTCGAAGGGTATCACGTAGGAACGCTGCGATGTCCGCTTTGATGCTTTCGGCTTCTTGTTTTGTCCCGATGAAACCCAGTAAGAAGTCGTCCGCATAGCGTACATACGCCAATCGGCGGTAGTTCGGGTCGAACATATTCTGTGAGGGATACTGCCGTCGCTCCTGGTCAAGCCGTTGAGCGGTGGCAATATCTCCCTGTTCCCTTGCCTGCGCGATTGGGTATTCGTAACGTTTGTACGCAGGGTTAAGGCTGCGCCGCTTGCCACGTGTGTACCTGGGGACAAGCGCTTCCGCCACGTAAGTGTCCAGTTCGTGCAGGTAGATATTGGCGAGGAGCGGGCTCACAATGCCGCCTTGTGGGGTGCCACTGAAGGTCGGTTTGTATTGCCAGTCCTCGACAGTGCCTGCTTTTAGACCCTTACGAATGAGGGAGAGCAGTCGTCCATCCTGAATATCTCGAGCGAGAATACTCATCAGTACTTCGTGGTCGATACGGTCGAAGCAACCCTTGATGTCTCCTTCGATGAACCACGTCGTTCCTTGGAACTTCTGATGCACATAGGTCAGTGCCGTGTGACAGCCCCGGTCAGGGCGGAAGCCATGTGAGCTGCTGTGAAAGCGGGGCTCATAGTAGGCTTCGAGTATCATGCGCAGCACTTCCTGCACCAGTTTTTCAGTGAAGTTCGGGAGACCCAGTGGCCGTGTGCCGTTGCCGTTCTTTTTAGGAACCTGGCTGCGACGCGACGGGCGAAATTGGAAACGTTCCGTTCGGAGTGCCTCGATGATGGCCTGGATACGGTCCATATTCATGTCGTCCGCCGTGTCGTCCTCAGTTCCTGGCGTGAGGATGCCCTGATTTTTGTATATCTTTGCGTACGCAGCGAGGTATAAATCCTCACTGAATAGGCAGCGATACACCCGTGTGAGAGGTATTCGTTTTTCACCGAGTTTGCGTATAGCTTGGAGAATTTGAGCGGCTTTCTGCATTCGCATACCCTTCTTTCTTCTTCAAGCAAAAGTCCTGACCCCCTTGGCCCTGTAGCTGGTTTATGCGCCAGCCGCCCTGGTGGAGCGTGACTTCCACGGCTACTATGGGGTCTCCGTCGCCTTGAGCCTCGCGGCTGTTAGG
>JADLBJ010000117.1 GCA_020847765.1 Dehalococcoidia bacterium | reverse complement strand
CCGCCTACAACGTCCCCATCCGCATCGAGGCGCCCATCATCACGATGTCCAAGGCAGACATCGTCCGCTACGGCACCGAACTCGGGGCACCCCTCGAACTCACCTGGAGCTGCTACGCCGGCGGCGACACCCCCTGCGGCGCCTGCGACTCCTGCGAGCTCCGCGCCGCCGGGTTCGCCGCCGCCGGCATCCCCGACCCCGCCCTGGCGGCGCGCTGATGGACGACCTGCTCGTCTCGCGCATGGCTGATGGCCGGCCCGAAATCTTCGCCTCGATCCAGGGCGAGGGCGTCTCCGCCGGCCTCCCCAGCACCTTCCTCCGCCTCGCCATCTGCAACTTGCGCTGCGCCTGGTGCGACACCGCCTACACGTGGGACTGGGACCGCTACGACCGCGCCGACCAAACCATGCCGCTCAGCATCGACAGCGCCTTCGACGCCATAGCGGCCCTTTCCCCGCGCAACGTCGTCATCACCGGCGGCGAACCGCTCATCCAGCACCGCCAACTCGAGCGCCTCGTCCAGGAACTGAAGGTGCGCGGTTACCGCATCGAAGTCGAGACCAACGGGACCGTCTCCCCCGGCGACCTCCGCGAACTGGTCGACCAGTTCAACGTCTCGCCCAAGCTCGCCCACTCCGGCAACGAAGGCCTCATCCGCATTGACCCGCCCGTCCTCCGCGAGTTCGCCTCGCTGGATTTCGCCTTCTTCAAGTTCGTCGTCCAGGATGCCGCCGACCTTGCCGAAGTCGAGGCCCTCCGCGAACAGTTCTCCCTCCCGCCGGACCGTGTCGTCCTCATGCCCGAAGGCCGCACCGCCGCCGAACTCACAGCCCGCAGCCCCTGGCTCGCCGAGGTCTGCACCGAACGCGGCTACCGGTTCTCCACCCGCCTCCACATCCTCATCTGGGGCGACAAGCGCGGCGTCTAAGGATTCCGATTGCCGATTTCCGATTCGCGATTCGGCTCGCGTTTTGGCCTCCCCGCGCGCGAATCGACAATCCCTCCGCCCTTCGCACTTCGCCCTTCGCACTTCCTCTACAATCCCCCCGTGCCGCGCTTCCCCTCCACCCCTGACCTCGACCTCCTCTTCCGCCCCCGCTCGGTCGCCGTCGCCGGTGCCTCGACCAACGTCGATAGCCCCGGCCACGACTACCTGGAGTCGCTGAAGGCCCAGGGCTTCACCGGCCCCATCTACCCCATCAACCCCCGCGCGGACGAAGTCGCCGGCCTCAAGGCCTACCCTCGCCTCGCCGACGTCCCCGGCCAGGTGGACCTCGTCATCTCCTGCGTCCCTGCCTCGGCCGTCCTCGAACTGGTCGACCACTGCGCCCAGCGCGGCGTCCGCTTCCTCCACCTCTTCACCGGGCGCTTCAGCGAAACAGGAGACGAAGAGGCGGCGAACCTCGAACGCGAAATCGCCGCGAGCGCCGCCGCGACGGGCATCCGCATCCTCGGTCCCAACGGCATGGGCCTCTACCACCCGGCCGGAGGCCTCTCCTTCCGCCCGGACCTTCCCACGGCCAGCGGCAGCGTGGCCTTCCTCAGCCAGAGCGGTAACAACGCCGTCGAGGTCATCACCCGCGGCAACGCGCGGGGCCTGAAGTTCGGCAAGGTCGCCAACTATGGCAACGGCCTCGATGTCACCCCCGGCGAGATGCTCCGCTACCTCGCTGACGACCCGGAAACGTCTACCATCGGTGCCTACGTCGAGGGCGTGCCGGACGGTCGCGGCTTCTTCGAGGGCCTCGCTGCCGCCGCCGCCCAGAAGCCGGTCGTGATCCACAAGGCCGGCCGGACCGCCGCCGGAGCCCGTTCCGCTGCCTCCCACACCGCCGCCCTCGCCGGCACGGCCGAGCTCTGGAGCACCGTCCTCCGCCAGGCCGGCGCCCACGAGGCCCGCAACCAGGAACAGCTGCTCGACCTCATGCTCGGTGCCGCCCTCCTCCCTCGTGCCACCGGACGGAACATCGCTGTCGTCGGCGGCGGAGGCGGCCGCAGCGTCCAGTCGGCCGACGCCTGCGAAGAGAACTTCCTGACCGTCGTCCCACTCCCCGGCGACGTGCGCGAAAAGGTGCGCGAGCGTGCCCCGCAGCTCGCCGACTGGATCGGCAACCCGGTCGACCAGTCGATCCTCGCCGGCAGTGGCCTCTCCTCCAACGGCCTCCTCGAACTGATGCTCCAGAGCGACCGCTACGACCTCGCGATCGCTAACGTCGGCGAGGACTGGTTCTTCGGCCGCCCCGACGCCGCTGATCGCCTGAAGCACGCCTGCAACCGGCTAGCCGAGATCTGCGAAAAGTCGCCGAAGCCCGTCGCGGTCGTCCTCGGCGCCACCGAGACCAGCAACCGCGAACACCGCCAGCTCGTCGACGATGTACGCGACCAGTTCACCACGCGCGGCATCGCCGTCTATCCCAGCGTCGAACGCGCCGCCTTCTCCCTCGGCCGCCTCACACCGTAGTCGCTTCGGCAACGGGGGACTGGGGCGGCCACTCCTCCGTCCTCCCTCCTCCCACCTTGCTCTTTCCTCCCCAACCGGCCCCGGATGGCGGCCCGATATGCCGTTCCGGTGCCCGCGCCGGGATGAGAGCATGTCCACATCGGCGCACCACGCCAGTGGAGGAACACCATGGATCCCACCCCGATGCAGAAAGCCGCGGTATCGCTCAAGGCCCTGGGCCACGGGGAGCTGTTGTCGCTCGCCCACGCCTACCTCGAAAGCCACATGCTCGCCTGTGAGCTCGTTGGCAAGGAAAAGCCGGACCACGCGAGCCAGGAGGCCATCAGCGACCGAGTCCAGAAGTTGAGCGACGAGCAGCTCATCGCCCTCCTGATGCCTATTTCCGCGCTCGGCCACAGCGACTGACGCCGGACGCCGCTCGGCACATGGTCATCAGGGCGGCGGATCCCGGAATGGACTCGGGCCAGCGTCGTCCCTGACAGGTCCCACGTGGACGAGCATGATTTCGCCACTGCTCATCACGACCGCGGAAGGGTCGCCGCCCAAGAGGCGCGTGCCGGCGTCGAGCGTCCACGCGCCCCCGTCCGTCGACGTTGCCGACCAGATGCCGTCCCGGCCAGAACCGTAGTAGCGAAGCCTTCCGCCCTGCACCACCGCGTTGCCGATCCACTGGCGGCCGCTGCCCGCGTCCACCATCGGCAGCTCCTCGAAGGACAGGCCGTCGCTCGAAACTGCGTGGAAGCCCCGGCCCGTGTTCGCCTCCATCGTGTGCGAGAACAGGTGCCATGCGCTTCCGAACCGCACGACGCTCACGTCGACGGTCCCGGCGGCCGGCGCGAACCGGGCCCCCGGCTCGAACGAGTACGCCAGCCCATCGTTCGAAACGGCCGAATAGATCGCCGGCCGCCCACCTCCCACTCGCTCGTTCGAGGTGAAGTACAGCCGGTAGCGCCCGTCCTCGAGTTCGACAAGCGTCGGGTCGAACGGCCGCATCAGGTTCGCCGGCATCCCGGCCACCGTCACCTTCGCCGGGCTGGACCACGTGGTCCCGCCGTCCTCCGAGAACGCGACCGCGACCTGGTCGAACGCCTCCTCGTCGTCGAACGGGAACCACTGGAACACCGCCACCAGCCGGCCGCCCCTGTCGCGGATGATGCACGGCACGCCCGCGCGCTCCACGAAGCTCGACGCCTCGCCGAACGAGAGCCCGTCGCTCGAATAGGCCACCCACAGGTCGCGGTTCCACGGGCCGTCCGTGGGGCCGGGCTGTGGCGCAGGTGGGGGCGGACTCGACGGCGCCGGAGTTGTGGCGGAGTCGCGGGCGATGTCCGGCACCACGATCGTCGTGCCCGCCGGCGCCGCTCCCGTCGACAGCTCATTCATCCGGTCGCTGCACGCCACTGCGGCCACCGCCAGCGCCGCCAGCGCCAGCAGTACCGCCGGAGCAGCCGCGACCCAAAGGTGCTTCGTTCCCATCCGCCATCCCTCCTGTGCACGAGTATGGCCGCGCGGCCCCTGCAGGTGACGGGCTGGTTCCATTCTGGTCATCCCGGTGCACCTGCTACACTGGAAACATGGATGCACAACGCACCACCAGAACCCGGCCGGTTTAGGCCGGCTGGCTCGCACCTGGCACCGTCGCGGCCATGTCGGCCGCGGCCGTCTGCCCGTGCGTCAGCCTCCCCTTTGCTACCCTCTGCGATCTCCCCCGGGCGCGTCGCGCTCGCCCGGTCCAGCACCACGGAATAGACCACGCATGCTGTTTTGCGAAGAAGTATCCAAGTCGTTCGGCTCTGTCGATGTCCTCCAGGACCTCACCTTCATCGTTGGGGATGGGGAACACGTCGGCCT
>JADLBJ010000259.1 GCA_020847765.1 Dehalococcoidia bacterium | reverse complement strand
GACGTGGCTCCGGGGTGGGTCGGGCGTCCGTGCCGTGGTACTCCAGGAGCTCCACGAAGATGCCCTCGCTGCCCGGGATCCGGAGGTACACGATGCGGCAGTCACGCATCTCGATGCCCAGGGCGGCGCGCACGTAGTCCACGGCGTCGAGGGTCACGTCGAAGTGCACCTCGAGGCCCAGCAGGTCCCGGTAGAAGGCCAGCGAGCGCTCCATGTCGGCGACACCGATGCCACCGTGGAAGAAGCCGCTGACCAGGGACGACACACCGCCTCCAGGGACCCGGACGCACACCGCCGGAACCCGGCTGGCATCGTTTCCGACGACGGGTAGTGTGCCACGCCGACTCGGACGGACGCGAGGCCCGGGCTCCTTCGGGCCGGTCCTGCCGCGGGATTGACGGCGGCCGTGCCGGCGCGCGAGGATGGCGCCCGCTTCCCCAGTCCCGCCCGGAGGTCGATCGTGCATCGTCGACGGCTGTGCGCCGCCCTGCTCAGCGTGCTCGTCATCGGCGGCTCGGTGCCACCCGGCGTCGCGTCCGCCCAGGCGACCGAGGACCCTCGCGTCGCGACCTTCACGCTCGATCCGGTCGGCGACGGCACGGTCACGGGGCTCGCCATCCTGGCGCCTCGCGACGCCGATACCACCGTCAACGTGCTCGCGGTCGGGGCACCCGCAGGATCGATCGCGGTCATCCACGGCGGCACCTGCGCGGCCATCGACCCGACGCCCGTCGGTCTGGTGGGCGACGTGGGCACCACCGGGCAGGTCGCGGCGACCATCCCCGTCCCCTTCGCGGTCGTGGCCGACGGTGCCCATGTCCTGGCCCTCCACCCGGGGCTCGACCTGGCGACGACCATCGCCTGCGGGGCGATCCCGCTGGTGGCCACGAGCGCCACGCCAGGCCCCGGTCCGTCCGCTGCCCCACCGCCGACCGCGGCTCCCACCCCGGCGCCGCCGACGGCAGCGCCCTCACCGGAGCCGACGGCCGACACCGCGGGTGCCGGGGTGGAGGCCTGGGTGACCGCGACGCTCGCCCGGTTCGACGCCGTGAAGGCGATGGCGGAGGGGCTCGCGACCGCCATGAACGCGGGCATGGCCGCCTATGCCCAGACGCTGGCCGACGACGCGCTCGCGATCCAGCGCCTCCAGATCGAGCAGCAGCAGGTGGCGGTCCCCGGATCGGCCACGGACGCCCAGACCGCGGTGATCGACATGCTGCGCAAGCTCGCCGAGGCGTACGACCTGATGGCGCAGGCCTACAGCACGGGCAACATGACCGTGCTCCAGCAGGGCCTCAGCGCCGCATCGGAGGCCCAGGCCCTCGCCACGGCCGCGCGGAGCGCCGTCCGCCAGGTGGCGACCCCCTGCGGCATCACCGTCCCCGCGGTCTGAGCGGGCAGGTCTCCAGCGTCCGGCGACCCGAAGGTCCGCAGGACACGATCCGCGGGGGCCATCCGGCCCTCGCACGGACGGTGCGGGCCGGGCACCATGACGCCACTGGGCGGTCCGCGACGCTGTCACCCGGAGCCCGGTGCGACCTCGTGACATGACCGACCGACCGCTTCGGGCCCGCCCGATCCTGCTCCTGCTGTGCGTGCTGCTCGTGACCGCGGCCTGCGTCAGCGGCCCCGCCCGGCGCGTGGGCACACCACCGCCGCCTGCCACTGCCGTGCCGGCGGGCCCCACCGCGCCGCCGGGCAAACCCACGGCCCCGCCCGCCACGCTCGCGCCGACGCCCACCGCGCCGGTCGTGGCGGCGACCACGCTCGCCCCGACCCCGGCCACCACGCCAGCCGCGCCCGTGCCACCGAGCGCCCCGGCGGGCCTCGTCCTGGGCGAGCCCGCGCCACAGCCTGCCGATCTCGTGCGCACCGACGGCGGACCGCTCCGGCTCGCCGACGAGGCGGGCCACCCGACCATCCTGTTCTTCGGCTACACCCACTGCCCGGACGTGTGCCCGGAGACCATCGCCACGCTCCTCGAGGTGGCCCGGGAGCGCCCCGAGACGCGCATCGTGTTCGTGACCGTGGACCCGGAGCGTGATACCCAGGAGTTCCTGGCGCAGTGGGTGGCCTACCTCCCGGACAACCTGG
>JADLBJ010000116.1 GCA_020847765.1 Dehalococcoidia bacterium | reverse complement strand
GGTCTATGGGGAGCCGGGTACGTACCGGCTCGGGCTGCTCGCGCCGGTGGGGCACGTCCGGAAGGCGCTGAAGATCCTGGCCGGCGATTGACCGCGCCCGGGCGGGTCCATTGTGGGCATCACTTCGAGCTTTGCAGCCACACCGCGGGCGCGGCCGTGCGCCACGCGTCCAGCGGCGGCACGCTACGCGACACCAGCGACCAGTAGAGCTCTTCGTGCGCGGCAACCTTGCTTCGCGCGTTGAAGAGCCGCTCCGTCCGCTCCCTGCAGGCGAGCCGTGACAGTTCGCGCACCCGCGAGACAGCGTCGACCGCCTCGTCGAGCGAGTCGCATAGGAACCCGGTGACGCCGTCCTCGATCACCTCGGGGGCGGAGCCGCGGCGCATCGCAATCACGGGCGTGCCCGTCGCCATCGATTCAATCATCACGAGGCCAAACGGCTCCGGCCACTGGATCGGGAACAGCGTCGCGAGCGCCCCCCGGTAGGCACGGAACTTCTGTTGCGGCGATGCATGCTCCAGCACTTCGACGTCGCCGCCGGCCACGCGCGGCAGCACGACTTCCTGGTAATAGCGGCGCTCCGGCTCTTCGTTGATCTTCGCCAGGATGAGGAGGGGCATGCCCGCCGCCCGGGCGATGTCGATCGCCTCGGCGACGCCCTTCTCCGGGCTCATCCGCCCAACGAACACCAGGTAGTCGCCGCCGGGCTGTTCACGAAACGCGATGGAATCAGTGTCGATACCGTTGTGGATGACCGTCGCATCGACCCCGGGCGGCAGCGTCGACCGCTGGTTCTCGCTGATGGCGACGAGCTCGACGCCGTGCGCGAGGCGTTCATAGAGCGGCCCGACGCGGTCCGTTACCGGGCCGTGGATCGTGTGGACCACCGGCAGAGGCAGCTGTGCGCCGGCCAGCAGACCCAGCAGGGTGTGGTCATGGATGACGTCGAAGTCCTGCCAGCAGGCGTACGCGTCGAGCAGATGGCGCGCCTCGACGAAGGCATCGCCGATGAGCGGCGCCTGTTCCTCGCCATACGGGGTGACGAGCCTGGCGCGGGTGGCCGAGCCGCCGGCTGCGAACAGTGTGACTTCGTGGCCTCGCTCCACGAGACCATCCGCGAGATACGAGACAACGAGCTCGATACCCCCGTAGCCCTTCGGCGGGACCGCGAACCAGGGTGGCGCAATCAGCCCGATACGCAGGGGCCGGACGCGCGGTTCCTCCTCGGCTGTCTGCGGCAGCGCCGTTCCCGGGACGGCAGCGGACCACGGGGTCTTCATGGGTTTGCTCCTTCTCTCATTCGTTATGCGGGCGATGCCAACAGCGCTCCCGGCCACGAGCGCATGAGGACGATTTCGGTGTCTCCACGGCTGTCGATGATCTCGACGCTTGTATGCGACTGATGCCTCCGGAACATCAGGTCGACCGTGCCCCCCTGGCAATGCAGGTTATGTACAGTGACCTCCTGCAGGTCGAGCGGCAGGTCGGGCCGCACGATGGCGAGCCGCCCGTCGGCAGTCGGCCTGAGCCCGAGCAGCACGGCGAAGATGTACGGCACAGTCGCCGCCGACCATGCCTGCGGGCGTGACGCGACCGGGTAGGGAGTGGGGACGAGGCGGAAGTCGCGCGTATCACCCGAGAATAGCTCCGGCACGTGAAAGCCGGGGAACTTGAGCGCCGCTTCGAGCAGGGAGGTGGCGAGCAGGCGCGCTTCGTGGTCCATACCGTAGCGCCGCAGCCCTCCGATGATGAGCGCGTTGTCGTGCGGCCAGACAGACCCGGTGTGGTACCCGAGTGGATTGAAGCCGGCGCAGTTCGCCCCCATCGTGCGGACGCCCCAGCCGCTGAAGAGGTCGCGTTCCAGTAGCCTGGCGCCGGCGACCTTCGCGCGGTCGGGGCGGGCTGCCCCGGCCCAGAGCAGGTGGCCGCAGTTCGACGTGGGAGTCGGCAGGGCCTTGCCGTCGCCGTCGATGCAGAAGGCGTAGCCCAGCTCCGGATGACCGTAGGTGTCGCCGATATGGCTGACCAGCGCCCGTGCCCGGTTGGTCGCGTCGTAATCGTCCAGGTGACCGGTTATCCAGCAGAGCTCGGTGTACGCGGCGAGCGCGGCGGCGACGTAGCCCTGCACCTCCACGAGCGCGAGGGGTGGGTCCGCGAGCCGTCCGTCGGGCCACATCACCGCATCGTGCGAGTCCTTCCAGCCCTGGTTGACCAGGCCGTCGGCCGATTGCCGGTGATAGGGGAGCAGGCCGTTCTCCATGGAGGAGAGGCACCATTCGACCGCGGCGGTCAATGACGGCCAGAGCTGGGAGATGAGCAGGCTGTCGCCGGTCCAGCGGTAGTATTCGAGGGCGGCCATGACGAAGAGCGGCGTCGAATCGACGCTGCCGTAGTAGCAGCCGAAGGGCAGCTCACCTGCCTGCGCAAGCTCACCCCAGCGCAGCTCATGCGGGATTTTGCCCGGGGCGGCGTCCGTCTCCGGGTCATCCTTCTTCGCCTGGTGCCCGGAGAGCACGAGCAGCGACGCGCGCAGGAGCTGCGGCGAGAAGCCCGCGAGCAGCATGCCGGTGATGAGGCTGTCGCGCCCGAAGAGCGTGTCGAACCAGGGGGCGCCGGCGGCAACGTAGACCTCACCCTCGTGTCGCGTGAGCAGCGAGCGCACATCCAGCAGGGCGCGCTCGATGAGCTGGTTTACCGCTTCGGAGTCGGTCTCAATGCGCGTCGTTTCGGCGAGGAAGCGCTGCTCCTCCGTCCGTGCCTCGGCGATAAGGCTGACGATGGGCAGC
>JADLBJ010000115.1 GCA_020847765.1 Dehalococcoidia bacterium | reverse complement strand
TGGTGATGCCGGGTGACAACATCACCATGAAGGTCGAGCTTATCCAGCCGGTGGCGATCGAGGAGGGGCTGCGATTCGCGATTCGCGAAGGCGGCCGCACCGTCGGTGCCGGCGTCGTCATCAAGATTCTGCAATAGCCCGCAAACACGGGGGGAACGGCACATGGCACGCCAGCAGATCCGCATCAAGTTGAAGGCCTACGACCATCGCCTGCTCGACCAGTCGGCGCGGCAGATAGTCGAGGCCGCGGAACGGACCGGCGCCGCCGTGGCGGGCCCGGTGCCGCTTCCGACGTCGATCGACAAGTACTGCGTCATCCGCAGCCCGCACATCTACAAGGACTCGCGCGAGCAGTTTGAGATCCGCACGCACAAGCGGCTGATCGACATCCTCGAGCCGACCTCCAAGACCGTGGACACCCTCATGCGGCTTCAGCTGCCGAGTGGGGTGGACATCGAGATCAAGCTGTAGAGCCGCCATGAGTATCGAAGGACTGCTTGGCCGCAAACTGGGGACCGCGCAGGTGTTCGACGCCCGCGGCCGTCTGCGCGGCACGACTGCCGTCGAAGTCGGCCCATGCTGGGTGACAGAATTGCGCACTTCGGAAAAGCACGGCTACAGCGCCGTGCAGATCGGCTACCAGGACGACCGCAAGCTGAACAAGCCCGAGGCCGGCCACCTGCGCGCGGCCGGCAACCTGAAGCTCCGCCACCTGACTGAGTTCCGCCTCACCGGTGGCGCTTCGCCCAGCGTGGGCGACCGCCTCGGCGTCGAGCTCTTCGAAACCGGCCAGAAAGTCGACGTCTCTGCCACCTCCAAGGGCCGTGGCTACCAGGGCGGCGTGCGGCGTCATAACTTCCGCGGTGGCCCGCGCACCCACGGCCAGAGCGACCGCCATCGCGCACCCGGCTCGATCGGCTCCGGCACCACGCCCGGTCGCGTCTATAAGGGCACGCGCATGGCCGGGCACATGGGCGCCGAACGCGCCACCATTCGCAACCTGGAGATCGTCGCCCGCAACGACGAGCGCGGCGTCCTCTTCGTGGCCGGCTCCGTCCCCGGGCCAACGGGCGGTCTCGTCCGTATTCGCAAGGCGAGGCAGGTGGCGAAATGAAGCTCTCCGTGGTCGACACAGCCGGCAAGGAGCTCCGCCAGATCGACGTGGCCGACGAGGTTTTCGGCATCGAACCGAACCGGAGCGTCCTCCACCAGGCCTACGTCGCCCAGATGGCGAACCGGCGCGCGGGCAACGCGAGCACGCGGGGCCGCGGCGAGGTCACCGGCTCGACTGTGAAGACGCGACGCCAGAAGGGCCTGGGCCGCTCGCGCCAGGGCAGCATCCGCGCGCCCCACCATGTCGGCGGTGGCGTCGCCCACGGCCCGAAGCCGCACAGCTTCGCGAAGGCGCTGCCCCGCCAGATGCGCCGGCTCGCCCTCCGCTCGGCGCTAAGCAGCCACGCGAACGGCGGCTCGCTGCTCGTCGTGGAAGGGCTGGCGGGCCCAAAGACGAAGCCTGTGCAACAGGCGCTCATTGCGCTCGGCGTGGAGCGCACGGCCCTCGTCGTCACCGGGGCGCATGACGCCAGCCTGACTCAGGCGGCGCGGAACATCGCCGACGTGCGCACCCTGCCCACGCAGAACCTGAACGTCGTCGACCTGGTGAACGCCCACCGCCTGGTCATGACCGAAGACGCCGTCCGCCAGGCCGAGGCGCTCTGGGGCGGTGCCAACCTCAAGCCCGGACGCGGGCGCACCCCGGAGGTGGCCAGTGCCTAAGGAGATCCATCCCTATGGCGTGCTCCTCCGGCCGATCATCACGGAGAAGACGACCCTGATGACCGGACAGGACAAGTACGTCATCGAAGTGGACCCGCGCGCCAACAAGAACCAGATCAAGGAAGCCATTCAGCTCGCGTTCAATGTCCGCGTGCTGGCGGTGAACACGATGATGATGAAGGGCAAGCCCAAGCGTTTCGGCCGGCGGGTGACCAACCGTCCCGACTGGAAGAAGGCCGTCGTGAGCCTCTTTCCGGGCGACAAGATCGAGCTCTTCGAGGGGATCTAGGCGATGGCGATCAAGCAGTTCAAGCCCACCTCCCCTGGCCGCCGCAACGCCAGCGGTCACTCCTTCCAGGAGATCACCAAGAGCCGCCCGGAGAAGTCGCTCACGGAATCGCTCAAGAAGCGGAGTGCCGGGCGCAACAACCAGGGCCGCATCACCGTCCGCCACCGCGGCGGCGGTGCCCGCCGCCTCTACCGGATCGTCGACTGGCGGCGCGAGAAGGCGGGCGTGCCCGCGCGCGTCGTCGCCATCGAGTACGACCCGAACCGCACGGCGCGCATCGCCCTTCTGCAGTATGCCGACGGCGAGAAGCGCTACATCCTCGCCCCCAACGGCCTGACGGTCGGCGCGAACCTGATGAGCGGGCCCGAAGCGGAAGTGCGCGTGGGCAACACCCTGCCCCTGGCGAACATGCCCACCGGCACGCAGGTGCACAACGTGGAGCTCACACCCGGGCGCGGCGGGCAGATGGTGCGCAGCGCCGGCACCTCCGCCCAGCTGATGGCGAAGGAGGGCGAGTACGCGCTCATTCGCCTGCCGAGCGGGGAGATGCGCCGTGTGCGCATCGAATGTGTCGCCACCGTCGGCCAAGTGGGCAACATCGAGCACTCTCTGGTGAAGCTCGGCAAGGCGGGCCGCACGCGCCACCGGGGTCGTCGGCCGCAGGTGCGCGGTGCCGTCATGAACCCGCGCGACCATCCTCACGGCGGCGGCGAAGGGCGCGCGCCAGTGGGCATGCCCGGGCCGAAGACGCCCTGGGGCAAGCCCACCCTCGGCTACCGCACGCGCAACAACAAGCGCACCGACAAATTCATCGCCCGCCGGCGCACGAAGTAGGAGGACGCGATGTCACGCTCCACCAAGAAGGGCCCGTACATCCATCCTTCGCTCGAAACGAAGGTCATGGCGATGCGCAACGCCCAGAACAAGACGATCATCAAGACCTGGTCGCGCGCCTCGACCATCCTGCCAGAGATGATCGGCCTGACGATCGCCGTGCACGACGGCCGCCGCCACGTGCCGGTCTTCATCACGGAGAACATGGTCGGCCACAAGCTGGGCGAGTTCGCCCTCACGCGCACGTTTCGCGGGCACGTGGCGAAGAGCGACCGCCAGAGCAAGGTGAGGCGCTGACGCCATGGAAGTGCATGCCACCGCGCGCGAACTCGGCGTCTCTTCGCGCAAGATGCGGCTCATCCTCGAACGCCTGCCCGGCCTCAGCGTCGACCAGGCGCTCGCCCTGCTGCGCTACGTGCAGTCGCCGCACGCCCGCTCGGTTTCGAAGGTCGTCCTCTCGGCGGCGGCGAACGCCGAGAACAACTTCGACCTCGACGTCGACGACCTCGTGATCAAGCGCGCCTTCGCCGACGAGGGGCGCACGCAGCGGCGCTTCCGGGCGCGCTCGCGCGGGCGCGTCAGCCCTGTGCTCAAGCGCTCCAGTCACGTCACCATCGTCCTCGACGAGCGAGGAGGGTAATTTGGGCCAGAAAGTGCACCCCCACGGGTTCCGCCTCGGCATCATCTACGACTGGGAGTCGAAGTGGTTCGCCGAGCGGGACTATACGAATCGGCTCCACCAGGACCTGGAGCTGCGTCGCTTCGTGCTCTCCGAACTGCCCGACGCGAGCATCAGCCACGTGGAGATAGACCGCAACGCCAACCTGGTGACCGTCACCGTCCACACGGCGAAGCCCGGCATCGTCATCGGCCGCGGCGGCGCCAAGGTCGAAGAGCTGCGCAACAACCTCGAGCACTTCAGCGGCGGGCGCGTGCGCGTCAACATCCAGGAGATCCGGACGCCCGAGCTGGACGCCTATCTCCTGGCGCGCTCTGTGGCCGACCAGCTCGAGCGGCGGGTGGCTTTCCGGCGGGCGATAAAGCAGGCCGTGCAGCGCACGATGCAGCGGGGCGCGCTGGGCGTGCGCATCACGGTTGCCGGGCGCCTGGGCGGCACGGAGATGTCCCGTCGCGAGACCGAAACGTCCGGCCAGGTGCCGCGCCACACGCTCCGGGCCGACATCGACTACGGCCTCGCCGAGGCGCACACGACCTTCGGTCGGATCGGCGTCAAAGCCTGGATCTACAAGGGCCTCATCCTCCCGGAGCGACCGTCCGAACGGCGGGCCATGGAGGAGGAGGTGCCAGAGCCGGCGCCCGCGCCCAAACCGCAGCTCGAGGCCGTCCTCGCCGAACCCGCCCCGGCGGCGGGCCCCGCCCACACGGCGATCACCATGGAGCAGCAGGAAGCGGTGCAGCGGCAGTCGCGCGAAGGGGGGGCCTGAGCCATGCTCCAGCCGCGCCGCGTCAAGCATCGCAAGCAGTTCCGCGGCCGCCGCGCCGGCGAAGCGGCCGGGGGGAACTTCGTGGCCTTCGGCGAGTTCGGCCTGCAGGCGCAGGGCGCTGCCTGGATCGACTCTCGCCATATCGAAAGTGCCCGCCGCGCCATGACCCACGAGATGAAGCGCGGCGGCAAAGTCTGGATCCGGATCTTTCCGGACAAGCCGGTGACGGCGAAGCCGGCGGAGACGCGGATGGGCTCCGGCAAAGGCGCACCCGACCGCTGGGTGGCCGTCGTCAAGCCGAACCGCGTCATGTTCGAAGTGGCCGGCGTGCCCGAGCCGATCGCGCGCGAGGCGCTCCGCCTGGCCGCCCACAAGCTGCCGATCCCGACGCGGATCGTGCAGCGCGAAGAGACGGTGGTGTAGCGATGGCGCAGCAGAAGGCCGCCGACGTCCGCCGGCTGAGCGACGAGAACCTGGACAAGGAGATCAGCGAAGCCTACCGGGCGCTCTTCACTCTTCGCTTTCAGCACGCCAGCCGCCAGCTGGAGAACTACCGCGAGCTCCGGAGCGCCCGCCGGAAGATCGCGCGCCTTCGCACCATCAAGCGCGAGCGTGAGCTCGAAGCCGCGGGCCAGGAGTAGCCATGGGCCAGCAACGCATCATTCAGGGCACTGTCGTCAGCGACAAAATGGACAAGACGGTCGTCGTCCGCGTCGAGCGGCGCAAGAAGCACCGTCTCTACCACAAGGTCATGTCGCTCACCCAGCGTTACAAGGCACACGACGAGAACAACGACTGTCGCCTGGGCGACGTCGTGCGCATCGCCGAGTCGCGTCCCGTCTCGCGCGACAAGCGCTGGCGCGTGGTCGAGATTCTCACGCGCGGCGACGTCGCCGAGATCGCGCCCGAGACCATCGGCCGCGAGGTGGAGACGACCACCCAGGTGGCGCCCAAGGCGGAGGTCCAGGGATGATCCAGCAGGAGTCACGGCTCAAGGTGGCCGACAATTCGGGCGCCCGCTCGCTCCTCTGCATCCGCGTGCTGGGCGGCAGCCGCCGGCGCTACGCGCGCCCGGGCGACGTCATCGTCGCCAGCGTGAAGGTGGCCCAGCCCAACTCAAACGTGAAGAAGGGCGACGTCGTCAAGGCCGTCGTCGTGCGCGTGGCCAAGGAGTACGGGCGGCCCGACGGTTCCTACATCCGCTTCGACGAGAACGCCGCTGTGCTCCTCGCGAACGACGGCGAGAACCCGCGCGGCACGCGCATCTTCGGCCCTGTGGCGCGCGAGCTGCGCGACCGCAACTTCATGAAGATCGTCTCGCTCGCGCCGGAGGTGCTCTGATGCCCGCCAAGATCAGGCGTGGCGACCGCGTCGTCGTTATTGCCGGCAAGGACCGGGGCAAGCGGGGCACCGTGCGCCACGTCGTCACCAAAACCGGGCGCGTTGTCGTCGAAGGCGTGAGCATGATCAAGCGCCACCAGCGGGCGCGCAGCCAGGGCCAGCAGTCGCAGATCGTCGAGCGCGAGGCCGCCATCCACCTCAGCAACGTCATGCTCATCGATCCGAACACGGACGAACCGACCCGCGTCACCTTCCGCCGCCGCGAGAACGGCACGATGGTGCGCGTGGGCAAGCGCAGCGGGCAGGACATCGAATGACAGCAGCCGCCCTCATCCAGCCGCGCCTGCGCGAGAAGTACGACAAGGAAGTGCTGTCCGCTCTCCGCGAGCAGTACCACTACGGCAACGTCATGCAGGTGCCGCGGCTCGTCAAGGCAGTCGTCAACATCGGCATGGGCGAAGCGCTGACCGACGCGAACGCGCTCGATCGTGCTGCCGACGACGTCGCCGCCATCACCGGCCAGAAGCCGATCATCAACCGGGCCAAGCGCTCGATCGCCAACTTCCGGCTGCGCGAAGGAAACCCCATCGGCGTCTCGGCGACGCTGCGGGGGGCGCGCATGTACGAGTTCCTGGACAGGCTGATCAGCGCAGCGCTTCCGCGCATCCGCGACTTCCAGGGGCTGAACCCGAACGCCTTCGACGGTCGCGGCAACTACAGCCTCGGCATTCGGGAGCAGCTCATCTTCCCGGAGATCGACTACGACAAGGTCGACAAGGTGCGCGGCATGCAGGTGACGATCGTCACCACCGCGCGCAGCGACGAAGAAGGCCGGCGGCTGCTCGAGCTGATGGGTATGCCGTTCCGGAAGACATAGGCAGGAGGCAGCTGTGGCGAAAAAAGCCCTGATCGAGAAGTCGAAGCGCCCGCCCCGGTTCCCGGCGCGGCAGCATAACCGCTGCCGCATCTGCGGCCGGCCCAAGGGGTACATTCGGCGCTTCGCCATGTGCCGCATCTGCTTCCGCGAACACGCCCACCGGGGCCTCCTCCCCGGCGTGGTCAAGTCCAGCTGGTAAGTGCGCGAGCAAACGCCAGAGGGGAAGTGCTATGAGTGTGAATGACCCGATCGCCGACATGCTGACGCGCATCCGCAACGCCGTCACCTCCCGGCACGACTCGGTCCTCATCCCGGCCTCGAAGATGAAGGTCGCCATCGCTGGCGTCCTCAAGGACGAGGGCTTCATCCGGGATTACAGCGTGGTCTCCGAGGACGGCCGGCCGCAGCCGAACCTGAAGGTGGACCTGAGCTACGGTGGCCGCAAGCAGCCGGTCCTCACCGGGCTGCAGCGGGTGAGCAAGCCTGGGCTGCGCGTCTACGTCCAGCGCAACGAGATCCCGCGGGTCTACGGCGGTCTGGGCATCGCCATCCTTTCGACGCCGAAAGGCATCATGACCGGGCAGGAAGCCCGCCGCCAGGCCGTGGGCGGCGAGCTCCTCTGCTACGTCTGGTAGGAGGGAAGGCGATGTCGCGCATCGGCAAGCAGCCCGTCCCTGTTCCCGCCGACGTCCAGATCACGTTCGGCGACGCGAACGCGATCACCGTCAAAGGGCCGAAGGGCGAGCTCTCCCGCACCTTTCCCCGCACCATCACCTTCACCCGCGAAGACGGGCAGGTGCTCGTCGCCCGCCCGAACGACGAGGGCAAGCAGCGCTCATTGCACGGTCTCTCGCGCACCCTGCTGAACAACATGGTCACCGGGGTGACGGCCGGCTTCACCAAGACGCTGGAAGTGCAGGGCGTGGGCTATCGCGCCCAGCTTCAGGGGGCGAACCTGCAGCTCGCGCTCGGCTTCTCGCACCCGGTGATCGTCACCCCACCGCCGGGCATCACCTTCGCCGTCGAAGGGCCGCGCGTCCACGTCCAGGGGATAGACCGCGAGCAAGTCGGCCAGGTGGCCGCCAACATCCGCAAGCTCCGGCCGCCGGAGCCCTACAAGGGCAAGGGCGTTCGCTACGCCGGTGAACGCGTCCGTCGTAAGGCGGGCAAGGCCGGGAAGGTAGGCAAGTAATTGGCCACGACGACGAGCACCCTCGCCCGCCTGCGCCGCCATGCGCGTGTCCGGCGCAACCTTGCCGGCACGCCTCAGCGGCCGCGTCTGAACGTCTTTCGCAGCGCCGCGCACATCTATGCGCAGGTGATCGACGACGTCGCCGGCCACACCGTGGCGGCGGCCAGCGACCTGGACAGCGAGATAGCGGCGGCCACGCAGGGGCAGACCAAGACCGAGCGCGCCGCTGCCGTCGGCCGGGCCGTCGCCGAACGCGCCCGGGCGAACGGCGTCGCGCTTGTCGTCTTCGACCGCGGCGGCTATCAGTATCACGGCCGCGTGCGCGCTCTGGCCGAGGCCGCGCGCGAAGCAGGATTGGGGTTCTAGATGAGTCAGTACGAATCCGGACCCGAGGAGCTGACCGAAAAGGTCATCTACATCAACCGCGTGGCGAAGGTCGTCAAGGGGGGCCGCCGCTTCAGCTTCAGCGCCCTGATCGTCGTCGGCGACGGCAACGGGTCCGTCGGCATCGGCCTGGGCAAGGCGAACGAGGTGCCAGAGGCCATCCGCAAGGGCGCCACCCTTGCGCGCAAGCGCATGGTCCGCATCCCCATGAAAGGCGGCACCATCGCCCACCCGCTGGTCGCCCGCTATAGCGCCGCGCGCGTCATGCTCAAGCCGGCCAGCCACGGCACGGGCGTGATCGCCGGCGGCGCCGTGCGTGCGATCATGGAAGCGGCCGGTGTCACGGACGTGCTGGCGAAGTCGCTCGGCAGCCGTAACCCGATCAACGTGGCGCGCGCGACCATCGCCGGCCTGGGCGACCTTCGCAACCCCGAGGGTGCGCGCGAGCGGCGGCTCGCCGTGGCGCGCGGGGAGTCCTGAGCGATGGCTACGATCCACGTTACCTGGCGCAAGAGCGCGATCGGCTACCGCCAGGACCAGAAGGACACGATTCGCAAGCTCGGCCTGCGCCGCCTCAACCAGACGGTGCAGCACCCCGACACTCCCGCCATCCGCGGCATGGTCGAGAAGGTTCGCCACCTCGTCGTCGTGGAAGAAGTGGACGCATCATGAGCATCGGCGCCGAAGAGCTCCGCCCCGCACGCGGGGCCACTCACAGCAAGAAGCGCGTGGGCCGCGGCAACGGCAGCGGCCACGGCACCTACGCCGGCAAGGGCCTGAAGGGACAGAAGTCGCGCAGCGGCAAAAGCGTCCGCCCGGCCTTCGAAGGCGGGCAGATGCCGCTCGCCCGGAAGATGCACGTGCTCCGCGGCTTCAACAACCGCTGGCGCGTGCCCTTTCAGCCGGTCAACCTTGCCGCCCTCGATCGCTTCGAGGAGGGGGCGAGCGTCAGCCCCGAGAGCTTGCGTGCCGCCGGCGTGCTCAAGCACCTCCGCGAGCCGGTGAAGATCCTGGCCGCGGGCGACCTGAGCAAGCGGCTCAACGTCACCGCCCACCGCTTCAGCGCGGCCGCGCGGGCGAAGATCGAAGCCGCCGGCGGCACCGTCACCGTGATCGGCAGCGCCGAGGAAGAGCAGGCCGGCTGATGACTGCCCAGGCTGCGAGCCGCCCGCGCCTGCTGCAGGCCATGGTCGACGCCTTCCGCCAGGAGGACGTCCGCAAGAAGCTGCTCTTCACCCTGGCGATGCTGGTCGTCTTCCGCTTTGTCGCGCACGTGCCCGTCCCCAACGTCGACCGGACGGCGCTGGAGGACGCCTTCAAGGGCAACGCCATCCTCGACTTCCTGAGCATCTTCTCCGGCGGGGCGCTGCAGAACCTGAGCGTGGCGGCGCTCGGCGTGTACCCCTATATCACCGCCTCGATCATCATGCAGATCCTGACGCCCCTCGTGCCCTCGCTGCGGAACCTCCAGGAAGAAGGCGAGCAGGGCCGCCGGCGCATCCAGCTC
The DNA here is from genome assembly GCA_020847765.1 of Dehalococcoidia bacterium. Classification (GTDB taxonomy): domain Bacteria; phylum Chloroflexota; class Dehalococcoidia; order Tepidiformales; family Tepidiformaceae; genus JADLBJ01. The sequence goes on along the minus strand of JADLBJ010000115.1, from coordinate 18,696 downwards.
TACACCCACTGGCTCGCGGTGCCAATGGCGTTCGTCCAGGGATACGGCCAGATCCTCTTCATCAACGGCCAGAGCGGCGACGTCATTCGTGACTTCGGCTTCCAGAACGACTTCCTGGGGACGCTCGCCACGCTCTTCACCCTCTCCGCGGGCACTATGTTCCTCGTCTGGATCGGCGAGCTCATCACCGAGCACGGCATCGGCAACGGCGTCTCCGTCATCATCTTCGGCGGTATCGTCGCGCGCATCCCCTCGCTCATCCCGAACATCTCGACCGCGTCGATCATCGGCATCGTGGCGATCGCCTTCTTCGCGTTGGCCCTCACCTTCCTCATCGTCTACTTCCAGGAGGCAACGCGGCGCGTGCCCGTTCAGTACGCGCGCTCCGCCTTCCGCGGCGGCAAGATGTATCGCCAGCAGGGGCAGAGCCACATCCCCCTGCGGGTGAACATGGCGGGCATGATCCCGCTCATCTTCGCCTTCTCCATCATGATCCTGCCGGCGACCGTGGCGACCTACTTCACCAACTCCGGCGGCTTTGTCGAGGCGGTGGCGAACTTCTTCGTCGACAACTTCCAGGGCGGCCGCGGCGGCACAGGCACGGGACCATACTGGATTGTGCTCTTCATCCTCGTGATCGTCTTCACGTTCTTCTACACCATGGTCCAGTACCAGCAGCAGCAGATGGCGAAGACGCTCCAGCGCCAGGGCGCCTTCATTCCCGGCATTCGCCCGGGGCCGCCGACTGAGGCCTACCTGATGCGCGTCGTCACCCGCATCACGTGGGGCGGCGCCTTCTTCCTCGGCTTCGTTGCCATCCTGCCGTTTTTCATCGGCCTGATCACGGACGTGCGGGCGCTGACGATTTCCAGCACTGGCTTCCTGATCGTGGTTGCTGTCGTGCTCGACACGATGAAGCAGCTCGAAGCCCAGCTCCTCATGCGCAACTACGAAGGGTTCATTCGCTAGTGTTCGTCGTCCTCCTCGGTCCCCCCGGTGCCGGCAAAGGCACCCAGGCCCAGCGTATCGCCGCGGCAACAAGCCTCCTCCACATCTCCACGGGGGACATGTTCCGTGAAAACGTCAAGAACGAGACGGCCCTCGGCCAGCTCGCGAAGACGTACATGGACCGCGGTGACCTCGTCCCCGACGAAGTCACAATCGAGATGCTGCTCGAACGCATCGGCCGCGCGGACGCAGCTGCCGGCGCGATGTTCGACGGCTTCCCCCGCAACGTCGTCCAGGCCCGGGCGCTCGACCAGGCGCTCGCCGCCCGCGGCGCCCGCATCGACCACGCCCTCCTGATAAGCGTGTCCGACCAGGAGCTCATCGCCCGTCTGGGTGGGCGCTGGATCTGCCGCTCCTGCGGCGCGCTCTACCACGAGCGGAACGACCCGCCGACCAAGGCTGACTCCTGCGACCGCTGCGGCGGCCCGCTCTACCAGCGCGACGACGACCGACCCGAAGTCGTGCGCACGCGGCTGGAGAAGCAGAAGCCCCCGGCCGACCTGATCGCCCACTACCGCGCGGCCGGTGTCCTAAACGAGATCGACGGCGAGCAGCCACTCGGTGTCGTCACGGCCGCCCTCCTGGAGGCGATCCGCTAACGATGGCCGTCAAGCTCAAGTCGGACGACGAATTGCGCGTCATGCGCGAGGCGGGGCGCGTCGTCGCCCAGACCCTCGAGCAGCTGCGGGCGATGATCCGGCCGGGCCTCAACATCCTGGAGATAGAGCGCTTCGTGCGCGACGAGTTCAGGCGGCGCGGTGCCAAGGAGACCTTCCTGAACTACTCGCCGGCGCCGCGCTACCCGCCCTATCCGTCCAACATCTGCGTCAGCGTCAACGAGCAGCTCGTCCACGGCGTCCCTCGCGACCGCATCCTCCAGGAAGGAGACATCGTCAGCCTCGACCTGGGCGCGACCTATAAAGGCTACGTCGGCGACGCCGCCATTACCGTGCCCGTCGGGCGGGTGTCCGACGAGGCCCGACACCTGATCGAGGTGACGGAGAACGCGCTCTGGGCCGGCATCCGCGCGGGGCGCTCGGGTGGCCACCTGAACGACATCTGCGGCGCGATCGAGGACGCCATCACGCCGAGCGGCTACTCAATCGTGCGCGGTTACGGCGGTCACGGCGTCGGCCGCGAGATGCACGAGGAGCCGCACGTGCAGAACCACCGCATGCGCTTTCGGGGGACGCCACTGCGGCCGGGGCTCGTCCTCGCGCTCGAGCCGATGGTGAACGTGGGCCGGCCGGAGACGGTGGAGTGCGAGGACGGCTGGACTGTAAGGACGAAAGACGGTAGCTTATGCTGTCATTTCGAACATACAATCGCCATTCGCGAGGGAGATGAGCCCGAGGTGCTCACGCTCCCCTAGCGAAGCACGCGAAAGAAGGATGTATGGCGAAGAAGGACGCGATTGAAGTCGAAGGGGTCGTGACCGAACCACTGCCGAACGCGATGTTCAAGGTGGAGCTGGCGAACGGGCACGAGGTGCTCGCCCACGTCAGCGGCAAGATCCGCGTGCACTTCATCAAGATCCTTCCCGGCGACCGCGTCCTCGTCGAACTCTCCCCGTACGACCTCGGCCGGGGACGCATCACCTACCGGTTCAAGTAGCCGGTTCGCCTCAGGAGCAGCATGAAAGTTCGGGCCTCCGTCAAGCCACGTTGCGACAAGTGCAAGATCATCCGCCGGCACGGCCGGGTGATGGTCATCTGCGAAAACCCCAAGCATAAGCAGCGGCAGGGATAGAACATGGCACGTATCTCCGGCGTCGACCTCCCGAACGACAAGCGCGTCGAGATCGCGCTGACGTACATCTACGGCATCGGGCTCACCCGCTCCCAGCAGATCCTCGCCGCCACGGGCATCAACCCGGACACGCGCGCCCGCGACCTGACGGACGACGAAGCGATCCGCATCCGCGACTTCATCGACAAGAACTACGTTGTCGAAGGCGACCTGCGCCGGGAAGTGCGGCAGAACGTCGCTCGCCTGATCGAGATCAACTGCTACCGCGGCCAGCGGCACCGGCGCAACCTGCCCGTGCACGGTCAGCGCACCCGCACCAACGCCCGCCAGAAGCGTGGCGCCCGCAAGACCGTCGCCGGCAAGCGGCGGGCCGGCAAGAAGTAGTTTCGAGGGGAGGAGAGAGCATGGCAGACGCAAAACGACAGGGCGGGGCGCGCAGCGACCCGAAGCGGCGACTCAAGCGCCGCGAACGGAAGTCCATCCCGCGCGGGAAGGCCTTCATCAAGAGCACCTTCAACAACACGCTCGTCACCCTCACGGACCCGAACGGGAACGTGGTCTCCTGGGCGAGCTCTGGCGGCTCCGGCTTCAAAGGCTCGCGCAAGGGCACACCCTTCGCCGCCCAGCTGGCCGGCGAGAATGCCGCCCGCCGCGCGATGGAGCACGGCATGCAGACCGTCGAGGTCTACGTGCGCGGCGCGGGCAGCGGGCGCGAAGCCGCGATCCGCTCCCTGCAGGCCTCCGGCCTCACCGTCACCGCCATCCGCGACGTCACCCCCATCCCACACAACGGCTGCCGCCCGCCCAAGCGGCGCCGCGTCTAGGAGCGACCAAAACTCAATGGCACGCTATACAGGCCCCGTTTGCCGGCTCTGCCGTCGTCACGGCGAAAAGCTCTTCCTCAAGGGTGAGCGCTGCTACACGCCCAAGTGCAGCTTCGAGCGCCGTCCGAGCCCTCCCGGGCCGCGTCCCGCGCGCCGTCGCAAGGTCTCCGACCGAGGCCTGCAGCTGCGCGAAAAGCAGCGCGCCCGCGTGACCTACGGTGTGCTCGAAAAGCAGTTCGTCCGCTACTACAAGGAGGCAATCCGTCGCCCCGGCGTCTCCGGCGAGAACCTCGTTCGCCTGCTCGAAACGCGGCTCGACAACGTCGTCTACCGCGCCGGGCTCGCCGATTCGCGCAGCCAGGCACGCCAGATCGTCCGCCACGGCATCGTCAGCGTGAACGGCCGCAAGCTGGACATCCCGTCCGCCCACCTCAAGGAGGGCGACGTCGTGGGCTTCACGGGACGGGGCCAGCGCAGCGAGTACTACAAGATCGTCCAGGAGACGATCCGTTCGAAGAGCGCGCCCTCCTGGCTCGCGCTCGACCCTGCGAACCTCACCGTCCGCGTCAGCGGGCCGCCTACCGTCGCTCAGGGCGAAACCCACCTGTTCAACGAGAACGTCATCATTGAGTACTACTCTCGCTAGTCAGCCCACCCGGGAACTGTTGAGGCACACAGGCACCATGATGGATTCCACCGAGTTGATCGGGCAGACGCCGGAAGAGGTCGTCCCCCAGCTCAGCGTCGAAGAAGAGACCGAGACCTACGCCCGGCTTGTTGCCGAGCCGCTCGAGTCCGGCTACGGCATCACCCTTGGCAACGCCCTGCGCCGCGTCCTTCTGAGCTCGCTCGAAGGCGCCGCCATCACCTCCGTGCGCGTCGACCAGGTCCAGCACGAGTTCTCCACCATCGCCGGCATGCAGGAAGACACCACCGAGTTCCTCCTGAACGTCAAGGAGATCCGCCTGCGCGCCCTGAGCAACCGCCCCGGCACCCTCGCCCTCGACGCCGAGGGCCCCGGCGAAGTGCGCGCCGCCGACCTCCAGGTGCCGGCCGACTTCGAAATAGCCAACCCCGAGCTCCACCTGGCCACACTCGACGGCCCTGGTTCCCGCCTCAACGTCGAGCTCCATGCGCGCCTGGGCAAGGGCTACGAGCCCGCCGGCTCCGTCGAAGGCATGCCCATCGGCGTCATCCCCGTCGACGCCGTGTACTCGCCTATCCGCAAGGTCAACTACCGCGTCGAGAAGACGCGCGTCGGCCAGTCGACCAACTACGACCGCCTCGTCCTCGAAGTTTGGACCGACGCCACGATCGGCGCCGTCGACGCCGTGGGCCAGAGCGCCGACATCCTCATGGACCAGTTCTCGCTCTTCAGCGCCATGGGTCGCCCCGACATGGTCATGACTGGCGGCGGCGCCGGGGGTCCCGGGCTGGGTGCCGGCCTGCTCATGCCGCCCGACCGCTACAACACGCCGATAGAGGACCTGCAGCTCTCCGTGCGCGCCTACAACTGCCTGAAGCGCAGCGGCCTCATGACCGTTGGTCAGGTGCTGGAGAAGAGCGAAGACGAGCTGCTGGGGCTCCGCAATTTCGGCCGCAAGTCATACGACGAGCTGCGCGACAAGCTCATCGAGCTTGGCTATATCGACGGTAACGCCGAAGGGCTGAAGCCTCTGGCCGACACGGGACGGGGCGCACCGGCCGCGGCCGCCCGCGGACAGCAGCAGCGGCGCCCCCCGAGCGTACGCACCAGCTCCGTCATCCTCGACGAAGACGACGAAGAGCAAAGCCTCGGCGCACTGGGCAAGGCGCTCAAAGAAGCACTGAAAGAAGTCGGCGACGACGACCTGCTCGGCGCCGACGACGAGGACTGACCCATGCGACACCGCGTGCACGGCCGCCATCTCGGCCGCGATACCGCCCACCGCACCGCCCTCTACCGCAACCTCGTTACCGAGCTCCTGCGGCACGAGCGCATCACCACGACGGAGGCGAAGGCGAAGGAGATCCGTCCCATCGCCGAGCGCATCATCACGCTCGGGCGCCGCGGCGACCTCCATGCTCGACGCCAGGCCTTTCGCTTCGTCTACGACCCCGGCGTCGTCAAGAAAGTCTTCGACGACATTGGCCCGAGGATGAAGGAACGGCCGGGCGGCTACCTGCGCATTACCGGCGTTGAGGCGCGCAAGGGCGACGGCGCGCGCATGGCCGCCATCGAGCTCGTCGACTTCGTCAGCGCGCCGCCGACGCCGCGTCCGCAGCGCGTGACCGCACCACCGAGCGCAACGCTCGCACGCGCGCCGCTGGCTCCGCTCCCCGCCGCCACCCCCGCCCCGGAGGCCGCGTCGCCAGAGGAGGAGAGTGTCCGGGCGGTGCTCGACCAGGAGACGCAGGCCGAAGCCACCGAAGCCGAAGAGGTCGAGGAGGCCGAAGCCGGCGACAACCCCGCCGACACCAGTGCCGGGGGGCAGTCACCAGCCTAGCTGTGGACCTGCAAAGGTTCGCGGCGACAGTCAGCTACGACGGCAGGGCGTTCGCCGGCTCTCAGCGCCAGCCGAACGGCCGCACCGTCCAGGAAGAGCTGGAACGCGCGGCGGCGGTCCTCTTCGGCGGGCCGACCCGCGTCGACATGGCAGGGCGCACGGATACGGGCGTCCACGCCATTGGCCAGGTGGCCGCCTTCAGCGTCGTTACGGCGCTGCCGGCGGCAACCGTCGGGCGGGCGCTCAACGCCCACCTGCCGGAGGATGTGTCGGTGCGCGACGTCGCGTCCGTGCTGGAGGGGTTCGACCCACGGCGCTGGGCGCGGCGGCGCTGGTACCGGTACACCGTTCATAATGCGGAGGTGCGCGCGCCGCTCCTCCGCCAGCGCGCCTGGCACGTGCCGGGCACCCTGGCGGTGGGAGCCATGCAGGCGGCGGCAAGCGCCCTCACCGGCCGGCGGGACTGTTCCGCCTGTGCCGGCGCCCTGGAGCCGGGCCGGAACCCTGTCCGGACCGTCTTCGCCGCAGGGTGGGTCTGCGAAAGCGACCTCCTGCTGTTCGACATCGAGGCGGACGCGTTCCTGCCGCAGATGGTCCGCCGCCTGGTCGGCGCCCTCATCCGCGTGGGACGTGGGACGCTGGAAGGAGAGGAGTTCGTTCGCCTGCTCGCACAGGCCCGGCCGGGCAGCCTGGGGCCCTCCGCCCCGCCGCAGGGCCTCTGTCTGCAAAGGGTGGCGTACGACGAGGGATACTTGCCATGAACACCACCGTCCGCCTGAAAGCGTCCGAGATCACCAAGGAGTGGCGCGTGATCGACGCCGCCGGCCGTCCCCTCGGCCGCGTCGCCTCCGAGGCCGCCGTCTTCCTGCGCGGCAAGCACAAGCCCACCTTCGAACCCCACCTCGACGGCGGCGACTTCGTCATCGTCGTGAACGCCGCGCAGGTACGGCTGACGGGCCGCAAGGCCAGCCAGATCGAGTACCACACCCACTCCGGCTACCCGGGCGGCCTGAAGACGCGCACCTTCGCCGAGCAGTTCGCCCGTTTCCCCGAGCGCGTCGTGGAGCAGGCCGTCTGGGGCATGCTTCCCGATGGCCCGCTCGGCCGGGCGATGCTTCGCCACCTGAAGGTCTATCGCGGGCCCAACCATCCCCACCAGTCACAGGTCGTCGGCTCCGAGCGGGCACGTGCGGCCCGCCAGGCCGCTGCCGAGGCAGCCGGGCCCGCGCCCCTCAAGGTGCGCCCCCTGCGCGCCCTGCCGAAGCCGGACGTCCCCTCCGTGGTCGAGGAGTATCCGGCGGCCGAAGCGGCAATAGCGGCTCCCCCGCCGCGCCCGGACCGCCTGCCCGAGCCGGTCGCCCTGCCCGCCGACGAGTCGTCCGCCAGCGCGGACGCGCTGCTCGCCCCTGAGACGGTCGAGGAGGCCCCCGAGCGCAAGGCCCGGGCCCGGCGGACCAAGACCGAGGTCGCGCCCGAGCCTTCCGCCGAAGCGGCCGCCGCCGCCTCTACCGAACCGAAGAAGCCCCGTCGCCGCACGGCGAAGACCGAGGAGTAATCGATGGCCGATCAGCATTACTACTACGGCACGGGCCGCCGCAAGACCGCGGTCGCCCGCGTGCGCCTCTATCCCGGCAACGGTGCCGTGGTCGTCAACGGCCGCCCCATGGAAGAGGTCTTCACGCGCGACGTCCACAAGGCGGAGGTGCTTTCGCCCTTCCGCCGCCTGGGGCGCGAAGGGAAGTTCAGCGCGCAGATAAAGTGCGAAGGCGGCGGCGTGACCGGCTGGGCGGGTGCCATCCAGATGGGCATCGCCCGAGCGCTCGTCGCCTCGGACCCGGCCCTCAAGCCCACCCTCAAGCGCGGCGAGAACCTGCTCACACGGGACGCCCGCATGAAGGAGCGGAAGAAGGCCGGTCTCAAGCGCGCGCGCAAGGCGCCACAGTTCACCAAGCGGTAGCTGGCTCTTCCGGAGAGGCTTCGCAGGCGCGTCCCGCATGTCTGTCTCGGGCGCGCCTGCTTCTTGTCGCTCGAGCTAGGGATGACAGGCTCCCCCTCGGCCCTGTATCGTCCCGCCAGGCCGACGGGAGGGGCACCATGGCAGGGCAGCTCGAAGACCGAGCCGCTATCGTCACAGGCGGCGCTTCCGGTATCGGCCGCGCAACGTGCCTTCTCTTCGCCCGCGAAGGCGCCGCTATTGTCGTCGCCGACGTGCAGGACGGGGCGGGCGAGGAAACCGCGGCCCGCATCCGCGGCGAGGGCGGACGGGCGAAGTTCGTGCACACCGACACTTCCGACGAGGCCCAGGTGGTCGACCTGGTTCGCGAGGCGAGTGCCGCCTTCGGCCGCCTCGACGCCATGGTCACGGCCGCAGGCGTCTCCTACGCCCCTGGCCTTGGCGACGACGCGGGCGACCCGTTTCAACGTCCCGCCGCATGGCTGATCGTCAACAAAGCCACCGAGCGCTGGCGGCGCGTCCTTGACGTCAACCTGACTGGAGTGATGCTCTGCGCGCGCGAAGCCGCCCGCCAGATGATCGCCGAAGGGCACGGGGGCACGATCGTCACGGTCGCCTCGACTGCCGCCTATGTCCCGAACGCGTCCATCGCGGACTACTGCGTCGCGAAAGCGGGCGTGGTGATGCTCACGAAGTGTCTGGCGGCCGAGCTCGGCCAGCACGGCATCCGCGCCAACGGCGTCGCCCCCGGGCCAATCGAGACAGGCATGACGCGGGATCTGATCGAGCGCGGCGTGTTCCAGCAGCAGGCCGCGCGCCTCCCGCTCGGCCGGATCGGCGGCGCCGACGAGGTGGCGCAGGCCATCCTCTTTCTCTCGGGCCCCCAGTCGCGCTTCGTCACCGGGAAGACCCTAGGCGTCGACGGCGGCACCTACACCATCTGACGGTGGCAGCCCGAGGCCGCGAGAACAGAGGGACCCCTTGACCAGCATTGACGATGACGTCACAATCACTCCCCGTTGACTGACCGCCTCCCGGCGCACGTTCGGGGGGCAGGAGATGGGCATGACCTCGTCCGAAAAGGCACCAGCGAAGCCGCTGACGACCGCCGGTCGGCCCGGCGCCTTCATGTTGCCCGGCGCGGCGGCACCGGCGGCCTTGCTCGGCGGGCACTGCCGCAGCTGTGGCGCCTATGACTTCCCGCGCGGCCGCTTCTGTCCGCGCTGCTCTGCCGCCGCGATGGAAGAGGTGCCCCTCAGCACCCGCGGCAACATCCACACCTGGAGCACGGTCTACCAGGATCCGGGCCCGAGCTTCGTCGGCGCCAAGCCCTTCACCATCGTGACGGTCGAGTTGCCCGAGGGCGTGCGCGTCGTCAGCACACTCTCCGTGGCCATGCCCCCCGAAGAGCTGCGTGTCGGCCTGCCCCTCGTCCTCGACGTCGTCAGTGTCGGCTCCGACGCCGACGGCAACGACTGCTACGACTTCCGGTTCCGTCCCGCCTAGGCAGGTCGAATCACATTCCAGTTGACGGAGGCGAGCCATGGAACCTGTGTACATCCTGGGCGTGGGGATGCACCCGTTCGGCCGGTACCCGGACAAGCTGATCAGCGACATGGTCGAGGACGCCGTCACCGACGCCCTCAAGGACGCGGGGCTCGCTTGGCAGGACATCGAGCTGGCGTACGCCGCGAACGGTCAGCCGGGCCAGCACGGCCAGCGCTTCCTGCGCGGCCTTGGCCTCAGCGGCGTGCCAATCATCAACGTCGAGAACGCCTGCGCCGGCGGCTCGAGCGCATTCTTCAGCGCCTGCATGGCCGTTGGCGCCGGGGCGGCCGACGTCGCCCTGGCCGTCGGCTACGAGCAGATGGCGCGCGGCATGATCGGCGCCAACATGGCCCGCCCCATGACGCACGAGAGCGTGAACGGCCTCTTCGCCATGCCCGGCATGTTCGGCATGGTGGCCCGCAACCTGATGCACGAGCACGGCGTTACCGCGCGCGACCTCGCCCTCGTCTCAGTGAAGAACCACCACAACGGCGTCTTCAACCCGCGCGCTCAGTACCGCATGGAGACGCCGGTCGAGGACGTCCTCGCCTCCCGCATGATCGCCGACCCCCTGACCCTGCTCATGTGCGCGCCGACGACCGACGGTGCGGCCGCTGTCGTCGTGGGGAGCAGGCGGGCGGCGGCGCGCTACGCCAACGGCGTGTACATCCGCCTCGTCGCGGCGGCCCAGCGGAGCGAGCCCTATGCCGGGACCGAGGTTTCGCGGCCTGACATTCGCACGATGACGATGCAGGCGTCGCGTGCGGCCTACGAGCAGGGCGGTCTCGGGCCCGAAGACCTGGACCTCGTCGAGCTGCACGACTGTTTCGCCCCGGCGGAGATCAGCCACTACGAGAACCTGGGCCTCTGTGCCGTTGGCGACGGGGCGAAGCTGGTCCGCGAGGGCGCCACGAACATCGAGGGGCGAATCCCCGTCAACCCGAGCGGCGGCCTGCTCTCCAAGGGGCACCCGATCTCCGCCACCGGGGCAGCGCAGATCTGCGAGCTCACCTGGCAGCTGCGCGGTGAAGCCGGCCAGCGCCAGGTCGCCGGGCGCAGCGGGCAGGGCCCGACGATCGGCCTCGCCCACAATCCGGGCGGCATCACCGCCTCGCTCAGCTTTGCCCACGTCAATGTCCACATCCTCAAACGGGAGGACGCCCTGGCCTGACGCACCCCGCACCGACGGACCGGCGCCACTCTCGGAGGGGCGCCACGAGGAGGGTTTCCGATGACGCTACCGCTCGAAGGCATCTCTGTGCTGGACTTCTCGCAGGGGGAGTTCGGGCCGTACTGCGCGATGATGCTGGCCGATATGGGCGCCGACGTCATCAAGGTCGAGCGCCCCGACATCGGCGAGGGCTGGCGCTTCGGCGGGATAAATTCCGTCTCGCCCGGACTGTCCAACATGTTCCTGGCGATAAACCGGGGCAAGCGCAGCCTCGCCCTCGACATCACGACCGACGAGGGCCGCGAGATCGTCTACCGCCTGGCGCGGGAAGCGGACGTCGTCCTGCACAACATGCGACCCGGGGTGATGGAGCGGCTGGGCTATGGCTATGCCAAGCTGGCCGAGCTCAATCCGCGGATCGTCGTCTGCTCCGAAAGCGCCTACGGCGAGACGGGGCCGCACGCCCAGCGCGCCGGCCAGGACCTGCTCACCCAGGCCTTCAGCGGCATCGTCGCCCTGCAGGGATACGAGGACGGGCCGCCGCGCGCCGTCGGCACGCCGATCGCCGACGGTGTGGGCGCCATCACGGCCGCCTGGGGCATCATGGTCGCCCTCTTCGTGCGTGAACGCACCGGCCTCGGTCAGGAGATAACAACCAACCTCTTCGACGCCCTCCTGGCGCTCTCGCCCATGGACTTCTGTGACTTTCTCATGACAGGGAGGACGTACAAGGGCGGGCGCGGCTGGTACCCGCAGATGCCGTACGGCCCCTGGCAGGCGAAAGACCGTGCCGTCGTCGTGAACCTGCAGGGCGACGTGGCCTGGCCGGCCTTCTGTCGCATCACAGGCGTCGAGCACTGCCAGGAAGATCCTCGCTTCGCCACCAACCTCGACCGCCTGGCCCACCGCCGCGAGCTCGAGGCCATCCTCGACCCGGTCTTCGCGAGCCGGACAGCGGCCGAGTGGCAGACGACCTTCGAGGCAGAAGGGTTGCGCTGCGACCCCGTCAACACGTATGCCGACATCGAAGCCGACCCGCAGACCACGATCAACGAGATGATCGTCGAGCAGGAGCACCCCGCCTACGGCAAGGTCCGCAGCGTGGGCGTGGCGGTCAAGCTGAAGAAGACCCCCGGCCGGCCCGGCGGTCCTCGCTCCCTTGCCGCCCCAACCCTGGGCGAGCACAGCCGCGAGATCCTCGAGGACCTGGGCTACGACGACGGCGAGATCGCGGCGCTGGAGAGGCGCCGGATCCTCAACACGTGGGGGACCGTTGGCATCGAGGAGGCAATGGCCGCGATGCGCCAGGCGCGCACCGCCAGCCCGCGGCGTCTCTGAAAGCGCTGGACCCGCCTGCGGCCGGGCCGGCATTTCCCCAGTCAGGAGGAGGAAAAGGTGGAGAAGCTTCCCGATGTTGCGGCTCTCGCGCGCCAGCTGGGCCAGGGGACCGAGCCCGGTGCCGCCGAGCCCCCGGCCTGGTTCGCGGATCCGAATCGCCCCTACTGGAACATGGACGCCGAGCTCAAGCTTGAAGAGTTCGCCACGCTGCGCGGCCAGGAGCGTGCCTGGGCACGCCTTCGCCGCACCATCCGCGACGTCTACGACGCCTCGCCCTACTGGCGGCAGCGCCTGGACGAGGCCGGCGTCGTCCCCGAGGCAGTGAGGACGCCAACGGACTACGCCCGCATGGTCCCGCTCTTCGACAAGGAGGCGCACCGGCAGAGCCAAGAGGACTCGCTGGCCGCGCACGGGCACGCGCTCGGCCTGCACCTCCGCGTGCCGCTGGACCAGCTGCGCCTCATCTGCGCCACGTCGGGCACCACGGGCAATCCGACGTATTACATCTACGACGCAAACGGCCTGATGGGCTCGAACGAGGTGTACGCGCGCGCCCTCTGGCGCACCGGCGTGCGCCCCGGCATGCGCGTCCTTCATGGGTTCGCGCTGTCCATGTTTGCCGCTGGCGTGCCGGTCGTGCACGCCCTGAACTACATGGGCGCCTGCGCCATCCCGGTCGGCGCAGAAGCGGGCACGGAGCGCCTTCTCCTCCAGGCGAGTCTCCTCAAGCCCGAGGTGCTCACATGCACGCCGTCCTACGCGGAGTACCTGATCGAGAAGGCGCCCCAGGTCACCGGCCGGGAGATTGGTGCGTTCGGCTTCAAGATCCTCATCGTCGGCGGCGAGCCTGGAGGCTCCATTCCCGAGGTGCGCAAGAAGCTGGGCGAGGCCTTCGGGGCGAAGGTCTACGACATGCAGGGGCCGGCGATGAGTTGCGACGCCAACGAGGGCTTCCACATGTCCTCCATGGGCGGCAGCTGGTACGAGCTGCTGGACCCCGACACGAAGGAGCTTCGCCCGATCGAGGACGGCGCCACGGGCGAGTGGGTCACGACCTCCCTGTCAGCGGCGAAGGGCGTCGCCCCGGTCCTGCGCATGGCGGTCGGCGACCTCTACCAGCTGTTCACCGAGCCCTGCGCGTGCGGCAAGACTGGCTGGCGCTACCGCATCGTCGGCCGCGTCGACGACATGCTCAAAGTGAAGGGCGTGATGGTCTACCCGGCCGCCATCACGAAGGTCGTCCAGGCGCACTACCCGCGGCTGACTGGCTTCTACCGGATCGTGCTCGACGAGCCGCCGCCACGCGTGGTGCCGCCGCTCCGGTTGAAGGTCGAATACGGCGAGAGCGAGGCGGGCCGCCTCGAGGCACTTCGCAATGAGCTTGAAGACGCCATGCACAACGCCCTGAAAATCCGACCCGAGATCGAGTGGCTCGCGCCGGGCAGTCTCGACCGCTCGGTCCATAAGACGCAGGTCTTCGAAAAGGCCTACCTCGAGAAGTAGAGCGCTCGGACAGCGGCTCTTCGGACAGCCGAAAGGAGGCGACCGTGGCCCAGGAACTGCTCTTCCAGCCCTTCAGCGTGATGGGTCTGGAATTCAAGAACCGGATCTTTCATGCCCCGACGACGATGAACATGTCGGACCCCAATGGGTACATGACGGACCGCTGCGTCGGCGTCTATGAATCGCTCGCCAAAGGGGGCTTTTCCGGCGTGACGGTGGGCGCCACCTGCGTGCGGCGTGACGGGCTCATCAACGAGCGCATGCTCGGGCTCTACGACGACACCTACGTCATCGGCATGCGCGACGTCGTGGAGGTGATCCACAACAACGACGCCCTTGCCGGCATCCAGCTCTTCTACGGCGGCCTCATCCCCGGCCTCGCCTCGACGACGCCCCTCGAACCGGGAAAAGGCTGGATTCCCGACACCGTCTCGTGGGGCGCGAGCGACAAGGCGATCATTGGCAACCCGAAGCCAGGGATCGTCCCGACGGAGGTCTACGAGGAGCTGGTCGAAAGGTACGCGCAGGCGGCGCGGCGCGCGCGCGAAGCCGGCTTTGATTACCTCTCCTTCCATTTCTGCCACGGCTCACTGCCGCATACGAACCTCTCGCACCTGTCGAACGTGGGCCGGACGGACAAGTACGCCGACCACTTCCTCTTTGTGGAGGAGATCCTTCAGCGCACGCAGCAGCTCTGCGGCGCCGACTACCCGATCATTCCGCGGGTCTGCTGCGACGAGAACCTGAAGGGCGGCTTCGACGTCGAGTACTTCGCCGACCACTATGCTCCGCGGCTCCAACGGCTGGGCATTGCCGTCCTCGACGCGACCTTCGGCTCGATGATCCGGGCAGAGAGCCGCCGCCACGACGTCGCCTCGCAGGAATTCATCGGGGGCGGCTTCTACACGCCGAACGCGGTGAACCTGGAGAACATCAAGAAGCTGAAGCGGCTTCTCGCCGAGCGTGACGTCTCTCTGCCGCTGATGGGCTCGTGCAACCTGGGCACGCCCGACCAGGTGCGACTTATGGTCGAAGAGGGCGGCGCTGAGTTTGCTGCCGTCTGTCGCTTCTCGATGGACGACCCCGAGTTCCCCAAGAAAATGCTTCAGGGGCACGAACGCGAGATCCGCAAATCGACGCGCACGGGCGCCTCGCTTCTGCATGGCAATATCTTCGGCAAGGGTTACGCTGGCTCGCCCCAGAATCCGGAACTCGGCCGCGAACGGGAATACCGCCTCATCCCCACGCGGCGGCCGAAGAAGGTCGTCATCGTCGGCGGGGGCAGTGGCGGCATGGAGTTCGCCATGACGGCCACCCACATCGGTCACAACGTCGTCCTCTTCGAGCGCGCTCCCACCCTGGGCGGAGCCATGGACTGGTGCGGCAACTACCCCAGCATTCCGAACACGGAGTCGATCCGCTACCAGCCGGAGTACCACACCTACCAGATGGAGCTGCTTGGCGTCGACTGTCGCCTGGGCGCCGACGCGACCGCTGAGACGGTCCTCGCCGAAAAGCCGGACGTGGTCGTGATCGCCACCGGCAGCCGGCCGCGTATTCCGGCGATCGCGGGGATGGCCGAGGGTCGGGCCGCACGCCGCGTATTGACGATGGACGAGGTCATGGCGCGCGCCTGCCCGGCCGACCCGGGCGATGCCGTGGTCGTCTGGGGTGCCGGCGAGGGTGTCGAGCTCGCGCTCGAGCTCGCCCGCCAGGGGCGCAAGGTCCGGCTCGTCGACAGTGCGCCACAGTTGCAGCCCGCTCCCTACCTCCTGTCGCGCGTCTGGCACGTTCTGCGCTGGCTGGCCGAGGCGGGCGTCGCTATCGAGAGCGGCGTCACCGTGCGGGAGGTCACGCCGACAGGCATCGTCGTCCGCAACGGCACGGGCGACGACGAGGCGCTTGACTGCGACAGCGTGGTGGTCTGCCAGGGGCGCGAGCCGGAGGACGGCCTGGTGAGCGCCCTCCGGGGCGAGGTGCCCGCGCTCTTCGTCCTCGGCGACGCCAGGAAGCCGCGCTCCTACGGCAACGCCATTCACGAGGCCGCCTACCTGGCGCGCCAGATCGGCTGACGGAGCACGCCCATGCACGTCGTCGTCTGCATCAAGCAGGTCCCGGACCCACAGGCACCCGCCGGCTCGTTCTACGTCGACGAAGCGACGAACGAGCCGCGCTGGTCTCCGCCAGCGCAGGACCAGATCAGTACCTTCGACCTCCACGCCATCGAAGCGGCTGCGCAGCTCCGCCAGGCGCACGGCGGCCGCGTCACCGTCGTCTCCCTGGGCGACGCCGAGGTCGAAGTCGGCCTGCGCCGCGCCCTCGCTGGCGGTTGCGATGCCGCCCTTCGCCTCGACGGTCCCGCTGGCAGCTCGGCCGACCGCAGCGAGACGGCGCGCTGGCTAGCCGCCGCGATCGCCCGCCTTGCCCCGGTGGACCTCGTCCTCTGCGGCAGGCTTGCCGCCGACTGGGACATGGGCCACGTGCCCGCGATGCTCGGCGAGCTCCTGGGCATGGCGGTCGTCACCCCCGTCGTCGGCCTCGAGTACGACGGCGCGTGCTTCCGCGCCCGGCGGCTGACCGACGAGGGCCAGGAGGTGCTGGAGGTCGATCTGCCGGCCGTCCTCGCGGTCAGCAACGAGCTCAACGAACCAGGCTATCCGACGATGCGTGCCGTGCTCCAGGCGCAGAAGGTCCCGGTGACCACATGGACGGCGCGGGATCTGGGCCTTGACGAGCCGGCCGATCGTGCCGCCGCCCGCCTGCTGCGCCTTCTGCCGCGCGACCTGACGCGCGAGTGCGAGTTTATCGAGGCGGACACGCCCGAAGACGCCGGGCTCCTGCTCGCCGACTGCCTCCGCGCGCAGGGTCTGCTCGCGGCGGGCGCCAAAGGAGGGTAGCGGTGAAACGGATCGCGGTGGTGCTCGACAGCGGTGTGCCGGCCGAGGGCGGGAACCTCGACCTCATGGTTGCCACACGCCGGCTTGCCGCCGCGGCCGGCGCCAGCGTGACTGCCCTCGTGCCCGGCGGCAACGGCGACCTCCCGGCTTGGGTGCCGACGAGGTCGCCTTTCTGCGTGCCCCCTGGCTCGAGGCGGGCCAGCCCGACGCTTGGGTCGCCGCGCTGGAGGAAAGCTGCGCCCGGCTCCAGCCGGACGTCCTCATCCTCGCCCACATCACCATGGGACGGGAGGTTGGCCCGCGCCTCGCCGCCCGGCTGGCGGTACCGATCGTCACGGACTGCACCGAGGTGCGCATGGACGGTGACTCCGGGGCGCTCGTCGGCGTTCGTCCCTGCTTCAGCGGCAAGGCGCTTTCCGAGATCGCTCTCGCGCCCGGTTCCCTGCGCATTGCCACCCTGCGTCGCGCCTCCGGTTCGGCTACGGTGTCGGCCGCCAATCCGGCGCCCGCGCCCTCTGTCACCCTGGAGCTGAGCGCTGCGCATGCCGGGCACACGCGCGTGCTCGAGCGGGTGGTGCCGCCGCCCGGCGCCCTGCGGCTCGAGGACGCGTCGATCGTCGTGGGCGTGGGCCGCGGCGTCGCCACCGCCGAAGCCTTCCGCTCCTATATCGTCGAAGGGCTTGCAAAGACGCTCGGCGCCGCCGTCGGCGGGTCGCGTGGTGCCGTCGACATGGGCATCATCCCGGCGGAGCTGCAGATTGGCCTCACGGGGCGGGTCGTCAGTCCGTCCGTCTACGTCGCCATTGGGCTCTCCGGGTCGCCCCAGCACATGGCCGGCTGCGGCGGGGCTTCAACGATCGTCGCCATCAACACCGACCCGCAGGCGCCCATCTTCGCCTACGCGCGCCACGGGGTCGTGGGCGACTTCCGCAAGGTGGTGCCCTCCCTTACCGAGCGCCTCGCGAAGATCCTGGCGGAGGACGCGTGACCGGGCGGCCCGCGGCAACCCGAGGCGGGAGAATCGGCCAGGGCCGGCGCGATGCCCGATGAGCGAGCCGCGGCGGCCGATCATGCATCTGGTTCTCTTCGACCGCGCTCCGGGCGCCGCACCGAGCGCCATCGAGGCTGCGATCGAAGGCGCACAGGTGCTCCTCGCCATCGCCGGCGTCCAGACCGTCCTCCTCGGGCGGGCAGTGCCGGGCCTTTCCGACCGGGAGATGGCGACCGTCATCCAGCTCGACGACGACGACGCTCTCGCCGCGTACGAGCGCGATCCTCGCCATATCGCCTATGCCGTGAACCACTTCCTGCCGGCGGTTGCCAACCTGGAAGTGGGCGATTTCTACCGCGGAGCCTCGCCGCTCGTCGGAGGCGCCGGGGCACAGGCTGCTATCGTTCGCCTGGAGCGCGCCGTTCGCCCGGCCGGTGAAGACCTGGCGCGGGCCACGACAGAGCTCGCGGCACTCCCCGGCGTCCTCGGCGTGCAGGCGGGTCACGCGGTTCGCGGTGGCGAGCCGTTTGCCTTTGGGCTCTGCGTCTACCTCTCGTCGGTCGGCTGGGTCGCGGGCTGCCTGCGTGCGCCTGCCTACCAGCGCTTCGCTGTTGCCGGGTGGGAGGGACAGGCGGCACCGGCCACCACCTATGCCGGCACGCTCAGCCCGAGCGCCTTTCTCCATGCCTGAGGGCGGCCACCGGCCACGGCGGGGGCCGCGGCGTGCACCACATCCCCTGCTCGAGGAGAGAGATGACCATCACCGCCGAAGACGTCTACTTCCGCCACCAGATCGTCGCCACCCAGGATCGCGTCGCCGACACAGGGCTGGGCTTCCACGAGAACTCGCATTTCGTGGTCTTCGACCGGCGCGGCGAAGCGGCCGGCGTCGTCGGCCTCGGCGTGTACCCGAACGTGGGCATTATGTTCGGGTACGCCTGCTTCACGGTGGACGGTGTCCAGCACAACGTCCGTCTCAGCCGCGCCTTCGCCGGCGACCGCTGGACGACGCGCGTCGGCCCGCTCGCCTACGACCTGCGGAAGCCGCTCGAGGAGTACGAGCTCGTGCTCGAGCCCAACGCCTCGGGCATATCCTTTCGTCTCCTGTTCACGGCGACCGCTCTCGCCGGCGAGGTCGATAACAGCCACCGGCCCGACCAGGTGCAGTTCAACCAGTTCGGTTCCATGACCGGGCGGCTCGAAGTCGGCGGCCGCGCGTTCGCCCTC
>JADLBJ010000114.1 GCA_020847765.1 Dehalococcoidia bacterium | reverse complement strand
GCCCAGGACGAGCACCTGTTCGAGGCGCTGCGAGCAGGTGCGCGCGGCTACCTGCTCAAGGACGCCGGGGCCGACGACTTGGCTGCTGCAATCCGCACGGTGCATGACGGCGGCTCGCTGGTGCAGCCGGCGATGGCGTCGCGGCTGCTGGACCGCTTTGGCGAACTGGCGACCCGCGAGCGGCTACCAGACGCCCTGACCGAGCGGGAGGTCGAGGTGCTGCGCCTCGCTGCCGGCGGCGCCCGCAACCGCGAGATCGCCGAGCGGCTCGTGATCTCCGAGAAGACGGCCAAGAACACGCTGAGCCGGGTCTACAGCAAGCTTGGCGTGGCGACGCGCGCCGAGGCGATTTCGCGCGGGCGGGCGCTCGGACTGTTACCGCTCGACGATGCGAGTTTCACAGCCGAGCCGCCGCGCCCCTGAGATAACGCAGGGAAAACCCGAGCCGGCGTCAGAGAGCAAGGTCGATCTGCTGGACGGACCCCACGCCGCTGCCGTCCTCCTTCACGTAGACGCCGCTGGCACGGACGGCGCCCTGAAGCTCGTTCGCCGCGTTCTTGATCTCGAACGGCGTCGCCTGCTGCCCAAGGTAGATGGCTCCGACGTTCCGGTCCTGCAAGCCGGCGATCTCGTCGTCGTCGCCGGACTTCGACCAGACCCGTAGCTCGTCGTAGACGGCGTCGGCTTCGTCGATCCACCCGTTCTTGTCGTCGTCGTAGGCGGCAAGCTCGGCAAAACCGTTGCCTGTCGTTGCCCCAAACAGCTCGGACCCGTCGTCAATCGAGCCGTTGCCGTTCTTGTCGAGCGCCAGGAACCCGCTGCCGGATGCCACCCAGGCCATCGTGTCTTTCGTGCCGTCGGCGTCCAGGTCGAAACTGTATGAGGCATCGGTAAGCTGCGCCGCCGTACCACCGTAGTTGATCACCAGTGGGTCTTTCAGGAGGGCATCGCCGGCCCGCACGCTGACGTGGTTCTCCTCGTGGTAGCTCCGCGACATCTCCAGTTCGAAGTCGAAGGCGATGGACTTGCCGTCGGCGGTGTTGATGACGCCCTGGGCAGAGAACGTCGTCTGCTCCACCTCGGTGTACGACTCGTGAAGCTCGTACTCCATGCCCCAGCCGGCCCGCTGCGGCTGCTGTGTCGCCTGCTGCACCTCGGCGGCGGCGGCCTCGGCGCGGGCCTCGGCTCCCTCAACCTCGCCGGCGGACAGCACCTTGATTTTGCGGCCAGTGAGCGCCTCGACAATCAGCTTGATGCGGTGCAGCTTCGGGTCGCCGCTCGTCGGGTCGTCCTCGTCGGGCTTCTTGGGGGCCTCGGCGGCATCCGCTTTCGGGGCCGGCTGCGCGCTACGGGCAGCATCGGCCCCCAGTTGGCGGGCCATCCCCGCGAGCCGTCGCGCCAGCAGCGAACGTCGGTCACCATTGTCGTCGCTCGCCGGACGGAGGCCTACCGCGTTGCTCCCCCCGCGTTCGAGGCTCTCGAAGTCCGGCCGGCGGTCACCTACCCACTGCCGCAGGCGTTCCTGGCGGGTCGCCTGTTCGCTCTTGACGTGCGTGCTGCTAAAGTCCACCGAGCTACTGCTAATCCGCATCCTCGTCCCCCACGCCCAGGCGACGCCGGGGCCGACCTCGCCGGTTCCTGCGCCCGACGCACCCGTGCGAGGTCGGCAGCCACAGCGGCCCCCGTACACTGGATAATCGACAGGCGCGGCGAAAACATAAGTGCAACAGAAGGGCTGATCGCGGGGCGATGATGGGCGGGGCAACGGCGCACGGTTTTGTGGAGCCGCGAGCGTGCCGGAGATCACCGGGGTGTGCGCGGTGACGGCCCGCGACGGCCTCAGTGAGGTGCTGCTGCTCGAAGGGCTCCGCGATGCCGCAGGCCGCGCCGACCGGGAACGGGGCCTGCTCATCGGCGTCCAGTCCTGCGCGACGATCGAGGGTGCGAATCGTCTTTTCGGCGCGGCGCATGTCGCGTTGCTGCACCTTGACCGCTCAGCCGGCGGGGTCGGGTGTGGTCTGGGAAACGCCGAAGTCTTCGTCAGCGGGGCCGGCACTATCCCGGAGCATCCGGATGGCCGTCGCTACGCCGTGGTCGGCGTCAACGTCGAGGCGGCAAAGAGCTATCGCTTGCTGCGCGACCTGCTGGCTGCGCTGCCAACCCAGGTCGCATCGGACGGCGTGGTGCTCGTGGCCGGCCCCAAGAAGGGCGGCGCAGAGGTTGCGGCGACGGCCCTGCGCGAGCGGTTTGGGTCAGTGACGCTGCTGGCGTACCGGAAGGGCCACCGCGTCTACCGTGCTACTCATCCGCTCCAGGCGCCAGCCGCCGAGATCTGCGGTGAGTCGGTTGCTGCCCCGACCCCGGCCATCGAGTCGCTCACCGTGCGCGGCCTGTCATTGCGGCTTCAGCAGGACGACCGCATCTTCGCGCGGGGCCGCCTCGACCCGGCGACGGCGATACTGGCCGACTGTTTCGAGGCGCCGTCCGGCGCAACAGTCCTCGATCTCGGCTGTGGCAGCGGCGTCCTCGGCATCGTGGCGGCGTTGCTGGACCCAGCGGCCCGTGTGGTGCTCGCTGACGCCGACCCGTTGGCCGTCGAAGCGAGCCGGCGCAACGCTGCACTGAACGGTATCAGCAACGTCGCGGTGTATCTCTCTGATGTTCTGCGCGACGTGCCGCCTCTGGCATACGACGTGGTCTTGACGAATCCGCCGTTTCACCAGGGGCGTGCGCACGATGTCGGCATCGCCCACCGCTTCATCACGGAGGCGGCCGCCGCGCTCCGGCCGGGCGGGCGACTCTACGTCGTCTGCAACCGCTTCCTTCGGTACGAGCCGGTCATCGCCCAGCACGTCGGGCCAGTGACCGAAGTAGCAGGCGACCGCCGCTACAAGGTGCTGCTCGGGCTGAAGCCTACCGCCAGTGCGTGACAGCCGCCGATCCAGCGTGCGTCGCGCGCCGCCCCGCCCGGCCCGGCCTACAATGGCCCGGTGCTGGAGGGTGAGATGGTAGATCATCGTGGCGGATTCACTGGCTCGCGGCTGACCGATGAGGAGATGGCGGAGTTCCTGGCGGGCGCCTGGATCTGCCACCTGGGCACCATGACCGACGACGGCTT
>JADLBJ010000113.1 GCA_020847765.1 Dehalococcoidia bacterium | reverse complement strand
TCGCAACTCGAAGACCTGCCAATCGTGGCCGCTTGCAGCAGCGGGAACTGCTTCCCCGTGTCCGGGCCGGACTTCACGAAGAGGTACGCGTCAGCCTTGACGGCCGACGCAGACTGCCTCGCCGGATTCGCCATCGTCTGGGCGACGATGGGTTCGGGGCTGGGAAACACGGGCGCGACCATAGTGCCGGACAGCGGCGCCATGGCTGACTCGGGCGAGTGGTCGGCGAGGAACCCGAACAGCGTTGCCGATGCGATCGTGGCGACGGCTGCACCGAGGCCGACCCAGCACACCACGTTGAACCACGTCCGGCTCGGCTCATCGAAAATCGACGACCCGATGACGACCGGGGCGAACGATATCGCCCACAGCACACCTGTTGCGATCATCCAGGCTACACGGGGCGATGCCGAGCCGACCGTCAGCCAGAGCTGCCACAGCACGGGAATCATGGCCACCAGGAACACCGCAGCGAAGAAGAGTATTCGCGGAGTCGTATCCCAATCGAAGAAGTCCATCGGGGCGCCCTTACACCAATTCCCGGAAGACCATCTCGGTCTCGCCGAATGTCAACCTCGCCTTGTCCTGCAGCGCGGTCCGGTAGGTTCGTGCGCTATCGACCTCCGACATGTTGGTCGAGGCGAGGTCGTAGAGGAACCAGGCGCCCCCCTCCTTGCGGATGCGGGCCTGCTCCTCGGAGACGGTCGGATCGTCGATGAGCACGTCGGCCTCGCGGCCCCTGCCGACGGTGGTCCCTTCGGGATTGAGGACCGCGTGATCGCCCCGCCGGATGCCACTCACCCAGAACAGGTAGGCGAACGACGTGGGCGCCTTTCGGATGATGACGGTTTCGTCGCGCATTGGTTATTCGCTCCTCGCATCCACCGGACCCTCGCCCGGTGCGCGAACGTTAAGCCATGGGAAGGGTCGTTGTGTACCCCTGATGACGGACAGGTGCCTAACAATCGCGCTGCTCAGCGGCGAGCGCCAACGGCGGCTGACGCCAACCGGTGCGCAAAAAGGAGCACCTTACGTCGGCGGCGTCGCCTGATCGAGGCCGGTGTCCCCCCAGCAGGCGACCGTGCCGTCCGTCTTAACCCCGCAGGTGTGGTCCTCGCTCGCGCTGACCTTCTTGAACCTGACCACCAGAGCCGCAGCAGTAGCGTCGCTCTTCGCCAGAGCAGTCGTCGGCGGCGTGCCGGAGCGCGCCCCTCCCCCTCCGTCCCACACGGCCTGGACGAGGGCCATCGCAACCCCCAGCAAGACGACCGCGGCACCGGCGATCCAGATCGGCGGTCGCCTCGAGCGCCCTGAAGCCGGGATGACCCTCTCCGGCTGGGAAGCGGCGGCGGCCCGCTCCTCAGGCGCCGGCGTCACGACCGTCCGCGGCAGGGGGGCCGCTACCCGCGTGGCAACGGCCGTCGCCGGGAGCGCCGGCGGCACCACCGGGGCCGCGGTCGCAACCGTCGGGCCGCTTGCCTCGGGCCTGGCCGTGTGGGCCAGCGCCGAGGCGAGCGCGCCCGCCGTTCCGAACCGCTCGGGTTCCCGCTTCGCCATGGCGCGGCGGACCGCGGCCATGACTGCCGGCTGCACGCCCGCTATCGCCGGCGGCTCGTCGCGGATGTGCTGCAGGAGCACGGCCAGGGGATGGTCGGCGGCGAACGGTGGGCGGCCCGCGAGTGCCTCGTACACGGTGGCACCCAGGCTGTAGACGTCGCTCGCGGGCGTCACCGGCCGGCCCTCGGCCTGCTCCGGCGACATGTACGTCGGCGAGCCGACCACGCCGACGCCCGTCAGCGAGGCCGTCTGCTCGGCCATGCGCGCGATCCCGAAGTCGGAGAGGAAGGCGTTCCCGGCGCCGTCGAACAGGACGTTCGCCGGCTTCACGTCGCGGTGGACCACGCCCCGCGCGTGCGCGTGGTCGAGCGCCTCGGCCACGCGCTGCACGACCGGCAGGAGCTCTTCGAGTGGCAGCGGGCCGCGCGCCACGCGGTCGGCCAGGCTGCCTCCGCTGAGGAGACGCATCACAAGGTAGAGCTCGCCGCCCTCCTCGCCGAAGTCGTAGACGGGGACGATGGCATGGTGCTCGAGGGCGGCGATAGCCCGCGCCTCGTGCTCGAAGCGGGTGCGCGCCGTGCTGTCCGCCAGCACGTTCGCGGCGAGGATCTTGACCGCGACCTCTCGTCGGAAGCGCGGGTCCCAGGCGCGGTAGACGGTGCCCATGCCGCCATGGCCGATCCCGCCGCGCACCTCGTACCGTCCATAGCGCTCCGCCACGCGCGGATTCTAGCGCGGCATGCCCCTTGTCGCCTCGCCCCTGAACGTTACCGTTCGGCGTGAACGAGCCTGGCGCCGGCCGCTCCCGCAAGGGCGACCGCCGCCACTGCCGCGCAGCCCGCACCCTGGTTGAACTACCAGCTCAACCAGCTGAACCTCACCGTGGGCGCGGCCACTACGCCAACCGCCGCGCTCGCCGCCACCGCCCTCCTTGCCGGCGGCGTCGCCGTCCGGAAGGTGGTAACGACCAGGCAAAAGCCCCTCGTGACGCGACACGCTACGGCTTCGGTGGCGTCGCCCGCCCAAACCCGCCGTTGAAGCCCCAGCAGACCACGCTCCCGTCCATCTTCACCCCGCAGGTGTGCTTCGCGCCCGCGCTCACACTCTGAAAGCTCCCCGCCGGCGGATTCGCCTGTCCCCAGTCGTCGTTCCCCCAGCAGGCCACGCTCCCGTCTGTCCTGACGCTGCAGGTGTGGTCGGAACCGGCGCTCACGCTCGCGAAGGTGCCTGCCGGCGGGCTCGCTTGCCCGTCGCGGTTGAACCCCCAACAGGCCACGCTCCGGTCCGTCTTCACGGCGCATATGTGACGACGGCCCGCGCTCACGCTTTCGAAGCTTCCTGCCGGCGGACTCGCCTCCTCGCTGCTGTTGTACCCCCAGCAGGACACACTCTGGTCGGTTTTCACCCCGCAAACGACGTCACCGCCCACGCTGACGCTCTCGAAGGTCCCCCGGGGAGGGCTCGTGCGCCCGTCGCCGTTATCGCCCCAGCAGGCAAGGGTCCCGTCGCTCTTCACCCCGCAGGTCACGTTACCGCCCACACTCACGCTGGCGAAGCTGCCCGCCGGCGGACTCGCCTGCCCTTGGCTTTCGTCCCCCCAGCAAGCCACACTCCCGTCCGTCTTCAGCCCGCAGGTGTGCCACCCGCCCGCGCTCACACTCGAGAAGCTTCCCGGCGCAGGATTCGCCTGTCCCCTGTCATTCTGGCCCCAACAGGCCACGCTCCCATCCGCCTTTACCCCGCAGCTGTGCGAACTGCCTTCGCTGATGTTCACGAAGCTGCCAGCCGGCGGGTTCGCCCGCCCGTCGCCGTTGTCCCCCCAGCAGGCCACGCTCCCGTCCGTCTTCACCGCGCACGCGTGAAACTCGCCGGTGCTAACGCTGACGAAGCTCCCCGCCGGTGCGCCTGCCTGCCCGCGATCGTTCATCCCCCAGCAGAGCACGCTCCCGTCGCTCTTTACCCCACACGTGTAGTCCCATCCTGCGCTCACGCTCAGGAAACTTCCCGCCGGGGGGCTCGCCTGTCCGGCGTCGTTCTGGCCCCAGCAGGCCACGCTCTTGTCGGCCTTCAACCCGCACGTATGCAGTGCACCCGGGCTCACGCTTGCGAACTTCCCTGCCGGGGGGCTTGTCCGCCCGTTGAGGGCTGTTCCCCAGCAGGCCACGCTCCCGTCAGTCTTCACGCCGCACGTGTCGTCCCATCCTGAACTCACACTCGCAAAGCTTCCCGCCGGCGGGTTCGCTTGGCGCGCGTCGACTTGACCCCAGCAGGCCACACTTCCGTCCCGCCTTACGCCACAGGTGTGTGCGCGGCCGGCGCTCACGCTCGCGAAACTGCCGGCCGGCGGACTCGCTCGTCTATGGTCGTCGTCGCCCCAGCAGGTGAGAGTCCCGTCCGTCTTCAGCCCACACGTGTGGGTATAGCCCGCGCTCACCGCGACGAAGCTCCCGGCTGGCGGGCTTGCCTGCCCCTGGCTGTCTTCCCCCCAGCAGGCCACGCTCCCATCCGTCCTCAGCCCGCAGCTGTGGTAGCCCCCGACGCTCACCTCCTTGAACCTCGCAGGCGCCGAGCCCGAGGAACCCATCGCAAAGATGCTCAGCACTCCCGCGATCACGGCGAGCGCCACCACCCCGCCGAGTAACCACCCGGCCGGCCGACGCTTCGAATGCCGCCCTGCCGACGCCGCTCTCTCTGGCTGGACCACGCCGGCGAATGCGCCCGGTATTTCGGGTGTCCCTGCCGCGGCTGTCGGCGGGCCACTCTCCCCCCGCACCTCGTACCGTCCGTAGCGCTCCGCCACGCGCGGATTCTAGCGCGGCATGCCCCTTGTCGCCTCGCCCCTGAACGTTACCGTTCGGCGTGAACGAGCCTGGCGCCGGCCGCTCCCGCCAGGGCGACCGCCGCCGCTGCCGCGCAGCCCGCGCCCACATAGAACGGCGCCCGCTCCGAGACAGTGTCCCACAGGATCCCGGCCGTAACGCTCGCGACGAGCGCCGCCAGCCCGAGCAGCCCCTGGTAGAGGCCCATCGCCCCCGAGCGCACGGCGTCCGGCACCATGTCGGCCACCAGCGCCTTCGAGACGCCGTCCGTCAGCGCGATGTAGGCGCCGTAGACGGCGAACAGGTGCCACGCCGCCCACCCGTCGCCGGCCAGCGCGAAGCCGAGATAGACCAGCGCGAACACCGCCCAGCCGCCGCTCACCAGCCACGCCCGCGGGATGCGGTCCGACAGCTCGCCTGCCGGCAGGGAGATCGCGGCGTAGACGGCGTTGTAGACCACGTAGGCGAGCACCACGAGCGTCGTCGACAGGCCCAGGTCCTTCGACCGCAGGATGAGGAACGCGTCCGAGGAATTGCCCACCATGAAGACCGCGCTGATCCCGAGCAGCAGCCAGAAGCTCCC
The DNA here is from genome assembly GCA_020847765.1 of Dehalococcoidia bacterium. GTDB lineage: Bacteria > Chloroflexota > Dehalococcoidia > Tepidiformales > Tepidiformaceae > JADLBJ01. The sequence goes on along the minus strand of JADLBJ010000113.1, from coordinate 14,521 downwards.
GGGCAGGCCTCGCCACGCAGACCGGGAATGACGGCCTTCGGCCGAGCGCGGCGGTGCGCGCTCCGGCAGCCAGCGCAAAGCCACCACGGCGAGCACGCCCGGCACCAGCGCCAGCAGGATCACCTCGCGCAGATGGTCGCCGGCGAGCGCGATGAACGCGAGCCCCAGCAGCGGGCCGCCAACCGCTCCCAGGGTGTCCATCGTCCGGTGCAGCCCGAAGGCGCGCCCGCGGTAGCGCGGCTCCGTGAAGTCCGAGAGCAGGGCGTCGCGCGGGGCCGTGCGCATGCCCTTGCCGAAGCGGTCGACTGCCCGCCCGGCCAGTGCCACGCCCCAGGCCGGGGCCAGCCCGAGAATCAGCTTGCCAACGGCCGCCAGCCCGTAGCCCGCCACCACGAAGGGCTTCCTCGCCCCGGCGAGGTCCGACCAGCGGCCCGAGACGATCTTCGTCAGGTTCGCGGTGCCCTCGGCCACGCCTTCGACGATGCCCACGGCGACCGCCGGCGCGCCGAGCGTCCCGGTGATGAAGAGCGGGATGATCGGGTAGACGATCTCCCCGGAGAGGTCGGCGAAGAACGAGACGACGCCGAGAACCCAGACCGGGCGCGTGATGCCGGCCAGGCGGAAGCGCCGCCTCTCGCCCGCTACAGGTGTCGTCGCAGCCATTGTTCCGCCGCCACGATCACGTCCGGCCCGATCTCGAAATGGCCGCCTGGCAGCCAGAGGAGGTCCTTCTCGCCCGGTAAGGCGTCGTAGAGCGCCTGCGTCGCCGCGCGCGGGATGAGCTCGTCGTTCAGCTTGCCGACGACGCGCACGGCCACCGTCCCCAGCCGGCCGGCGGCGGAGCCCGGTCCGCTCGCCGGCCCCGCCAGCCCCCCTTCGCCCACCAGGCAGAAAGCGGCGGCGCGATAACGGCCGTCGTCCGCCACGGCGGTCAGCCCGAGCATGCTGCCCATCGAGTACCCGACGTACCCGAGCCGGCCGAGGTCCACGAGGTAGCGCGCGGCCAGCGCGTCCACAGTCGCCTTCAACTCTCGCGCGAACTGCTCGCGTAGCCCCGGGAACGCCTCCGGCTCACGGAACAGGCGCAGCGGGTCATAGGTCTCCCGCTCGCCATGGAAGGGGGCGTCGATCCCGCCGCAGGCCCAGCCATGCCCGGCCCAGCGCAACGCCATGTCCCGCACGAAGTAGTCGTCCTTGGACGAGGTCGCGGGGTGCTCGACGAGGACGAGCGGCAGCGGCGCGGCCGGGTCGGGCGGGTAGACCAGCAGCCCGGGCACCCGCTCGTCGCCGACTTCCAGGCTGAAGCGCACCTCCCGCAGCCCGCCCAGATCCTCCTCGCGTGCCCGGAAGTCCACGCTCGAAGCGTACACGGTCGCCGCGGCCCCCCGCTCAGCCAGCCGCCTGGCCGGCCCGCTCTGCCTCCCGCTCGGCGAGCGTCTGGCGCATGCTCCACCACGTCTCGGCTCCCTCGAGCGAAGTGATCTCCTTCCAGCGGGCCGCCACGGCGTCGGCGTCCGGCCGTTCCAGGTTGATTCCCTGATTGCGAACGATCGCCGCGCGCCCGAAGCGCCCGCCGCCCGCTTCGACGATGAAGCCGCTGTCGTGGCATTCCGGACTGCAGAGGTAGGTCACCGCCGGCGCCACCAGGTTCGGGCTCATGACCGCCGCCCGCTCCGCCGGCATCAGGCCCTCCGTCATGCGCGTCGCCGCTCCGGGCCCGAGGCAGTTCACCATTACCTCGTACTTCTGCCCCTCGAGCTTCGCCACGTTCATCAGCCCGATGAGGCCGCCCTTCGCCGCCCCGTAGTTCGCCTGCCCGAAGTTGCCGATGAACCCGGAGTTCGACGACGTGAGGACGACCCGCCCGTAGCGCTGCTGCCGGAAGACCGGCCACGCGTGGTGGAGGACGTTGTAGGCGCCCGTCAGGTGCGTGTCGACGATCGCCTGCCAGTCCTCCGGCTTCATGTTGTGCAGCGCCTGGTCGCGCAGGAAGCCGGCGTTCGAGACCACGATGTCGAGCCGCCCCCAGGCGTCGACCGCCTGCTTGACCATCGTGTACGCGTCTTCGTAGTCGGCGACGCTGCCGGCGTTGGCCGCCGCCTCGCCGCCCGCCTCCCGGATCGTCGCCGCCACGGCCTCGGCGACCGCCGCGTCGGTCCCCCGGCCCGCGAGGTCCCCACCGGTGTCGTTCACAAGCACGCGGGCGCCGTGGCGAGCGAGGTCGAGGGCGACCGCCTGCCCGATCCCGCGTCCCCCACCGGTAACGAGAGCGACCTGCCCGGCCAGTGAAACCACCATGTCCTGCCTCCCGACTCCTATGGCGCGCATCCTACGCCGAACGCCCGTAGCCGGCCCATCCGCATCGGAAAGGCCCTCCTCAGATCTCGATCACCGCATACGTCGTGGTGTTCATCATCGCCCCGAGCGCCATGATGACCAGCACCAGGGCCAGACCGACGACGCTGTAGGCCATCGACTGCAGCCGCGCCGAGCGCAGTGCCGCCGCGCTGACCGGCTCCCCTCTGCCTTGCGCCTCCATCAGCCCGACCAGGTGTGGACCCACGCGAAACACGTGCCAGCCCACCACCGCCAGCATGACAACCAGAATCGACATCTTCACGATGAACAGCACGCCGTAGCGGTAGTCCGTGAAGCCGGCGCTGTCCGGGATGTGGTAGTAATCCCGCCAGCTGCCGATCAGGTAGCCCCCTGCGACGAGGAGCAGCAACAGCCCGGTGCCAGCAATGTAGCCAAACCGGCGTGTGATCGTCCGCGCCGCCCGCGCCCGCACAGACAGGTCCGCGATTCCACGGCTGGCTGGCGCCCAGGCAAACGCCAGGAAGAACTGCGGCCCGACGTACAGAGCCACGCCCAGGATGTGCAGCCAGATGAAGACGATATGGAGCGTATCGGTCACCAAACTCCCCTCGCGCCACTGCGCTCCCCTGCATTAGAACGAACCGCGCTCGCGCAGGAAAGGGCCCACCCGGTTCCGTCGCGACGCTTCGGGCCGCATGGCCCCCAGCCGCGAGCCCTTCGGCCCTGCCCGTCGGCTCCCTCGGCCGACACTCTGATCGAGCGCAGGCCGGCCCTCGGACGCCCCCGGGGGCCGGCCCCGCCCGGGGAAACAGGGTTCCTCCCCTCCCCGCTCAGAAGGAGCGGATTGGCCCGGGGCAGTTAGCTGTCCTGTCCTTGGCCAGCCACCCCGGGCACCTTCCCCAGGGAAGGTGCCCGGCCGCTCCGATGTCCTGGTTGCACCTGGAGGCATCCCATGGCGCCGGCGGCCAAGCCCATCGAACCGTCCAGCCAGCCCCCCCGCCGCGACACCTGGGTCGACGAGCCCCTCGAGGCCCGCGAATGGGTCGTCGACACCGCCACCGGTCGCGTCGTTCGCCGCACCTGCCGGATCGTCACCCCACCAGCGGCAGCACCCCCGGCCGAGACTCCATGAGCATCCTCGGCCGTCTTCGCCGCTACTTCTCCCGGGGCGCCCGCGTGCTCGATCCTGCGGCCGCCGACCGTCGTGCCGTGGCACCCGACGGTCGACCGACCGAGTCCCAGCCGGAGGAACTGGCGGCCGATCAGCACCCACCGACGGCACCGCATCTCCGCCCCGACCCCACTGACCTCGAAAAGGAGCACCGTGGCTACTGAGCGCCAGTCCCGCCAACGCACTCCCGCGCAGACCTCGCTCCTGCGCGCAAGCGACCAGCTTGGGGCCGCCCTCGCGCGCGCCGGTGACTCTCCCGTCGCGGCTCGGGCCGCTCTCCGCGACGCCATCATCGCCGTTGAATCCCGCATCCAGAGCATCGCCGCCGCCGACGGCATCGCCGACAGCGTCGGCCGCGACGAGCCACGCCTCCTTCCCGCTCTCGAGCACATCGAAGCCGACCTCGCCCGCCTCCTCCTCGACTCCTGGGAAGCCACCGCTGTCTCCCCAGCGGCCGAGCTCTTTACCGCCCGCCTCGAAACACTCGCCGACGAGATGCGTCGCGTTGCGGACAGCGAATTCGCCATCCTCGCCGAAGCGGAGAACAGCCCCGCAGGCCTCGACTGACACCAGGTGGCATACTTATCGGGACGCGGGCGCCCTGGAGGTGCAGGGTGTTCCGAAAGCTCCGCGACTTCTTCGCCCGTAGCGTGAGCGTTATCGAACCGGGCAGGTCCGACGTGCGCACGGTCGTGCCCGAATCCGACGACCCCGCCGTCGATCCGACCGCTCCGCCCGCCCCTCGCGAGGACGACGTCAACCGCTGACCAGCACGGCCGCGCCGCCTACCTGCCCGGCTGCAAGCCGCGCAAGGGCAGTGTTCACCTCGGTCAACGGGTGCGATTCGAACTCCGTGCGAACGGGGATCTCTGCCGCCAGTGCCAGGAACTCCCGCGCGTCCGCACGCGTGAAGTTCGCCACGCTGCGGATCTGCCGCTCCAGCCACAACAGGTCGTAATCGAACTCCGGCACGCGGTCCAGGTGAATGGCGTTGATCGCAACCGTACCGCCGCGATCCAGCGCCTGAAGGGCCGCGACGACGACGGAACCGACCGGCGCGAAGGTGATCGCGGCGTCGAGCGGTGCCGGCGGCCGCTCATCGTACGCCCCGGCCCAGACGGCGCCCAGCGCCCGCGCGCGTTCCCGCTCCGCCGCCGACCGCGTGGCCACGAACACCTCGCAACCCTGGTGCACGGCCACCTGGATTGCGCAGAGCGCAGAGGCACCGAAACCGTAAAGCCCTAGCCGTCCGCCGGGCTCGATCCCGCAGATCTTCAGCGACCGATATCCGATCACACCCCCGCACAGCAGCGGCGCCGCCTGCAAGTCGTCAAAGCCCGGCGGCAACGGCAGTGCGAAGCCGGCGTCCACCGTCATCAGGTCGGCGTAGCCGCCGTCTTTGTCCCACCCCGTAAAGGCCGCCCGCTCGCAGAGGTTCTCTCGCCCCTTCCGGCAGAAGCGACACTCGCCACAGGTCCAGCCCAGCCAGGCGACCCCCGCTCGGTCCCCACGCGTCCAGCCCGTCACGCCCGCGCCGAGCGCCTCCACCCTGCCCACGGCCTGGTGCCCGGGGACGATCGGCAAGCGTCGCGCCGGCAGGTCGCCCTCCGCGAGCTGCAGGTCAGTGCGACAGACCCCGCAGGCTGCGACCCGCAGCAGCAACTCGCCGGGGCCCGGCCGCGGCTCCGGCCGCTCCTCGATGGCCAACGGCTCCTCGCCGGCAGGCCCCCGCCTCCGCAGGACGGCAGCGCGCATGTCGCCATCCTAGCGCGCGCCAGCCCGGCCGGCCTGGCCTCCGAAGTGACCTCTGATTCTCCTAGAGCCCGGCGTCCAGCATCTCCTTCAGCCGCAAGAGCCAGACGAGCCGCTCCTTCTGGAACCGTGCCGCCAGCCCGCTCGAGCTCGGCACTACGTAAGGCGCACTCTCGCCAACGCGCTCCCCCTGCAGACCGTACGGTCGCCTGGTGAGCGCCGCCGGGCCCAGTCCGAACACCTGCCGCGCGAAATGGAGGTAAATCCCCTTGCCGCTGAAGACCGCCACTCGCGGCGCGTACTGCCGCAGTTCTGCCTCGAGCCGCGCCGCGCCCTCGGCGATCTCGTCTGCCGTCAGCTCCTCTGCCCGCACCGTCGGTCTCGGGCAGAGGTCCGTGAACCCGATTCCCGCCTCCGCAGCCAGCCTCCAGTCGTCCTCCGGACCCACCTCCCGTCCTGCCAGGCCGCTCTCGCTCAGCTGGCGCCAGAAGCTGTTCCCCGGGCGTGCGTAGTAATGCCCTGCCCGCGCTGAGTAGATCGCCGGATTGTAGCCGACGAACACCAGCCGCAGCCCGCGTTCCAGATAGTGCGGCAGCGTCGGCGGCGTCTCCTTCGACGCCCCGCCCTCGTCCCTCATTCCCCCGCCGCCCCGGGCAACGCGAATCGCACGCGCGGCTCCTTCATGTGCAGCGTCTTCGGCCTCGCCGCCGTGACGACAGGGGCGAAGCGCAGCAGCAGCGACCGCTCCTCACCGAGATCGAAGTCCAGGCTCGTCGCCGGCTCCGCCTCGTCTGGAGGGAGCAGCGTCAGGTGTTCCCCGTCCGACAGCTCCAGCTCGAAGTCCTCAACTTCTGGATGCCACGTCTTGTTCGTCAACGCCGACAGGCGAACCGCGAATTGAACCGGCCCCCCTGGCCTCGTCGTGGTCGGCCTCGCCTCCACGCGCGTCACGCGGATCACTTTCGCGTCCGCCGTGTAGGCCTTGCCCGCCTTCACGTCGGCCGTCCCGAAGTAATAGTTGATCAGCGGCGGCAGAACGAAGAACGCGAGCAGAGCCCCCGCCACAATCCCAAGCAGTCCCCCGACAATCAGGCAGCCTCGCCGCCCCGACGTGTCCTCCGGCCCCTCCCGATCGCGAACCGGTCGGCGCGCTCTTCGCGGCTCGTCCGGCGTCGCACTCACCCCCGAAGCGTAAAGCCATGCCCCCTCGCCGGCGAGCGCCGCTCCGTTTCCGCTCGCTCAGGAAGTGGCCGCCTCACGCCCTGCCCCGTCGGCCGCGCGCGACCGCTGCCCTCGCCGCTACCGCATGAGCCGCCGCCTCCGCTTCGTCGTCGATCGGCGCGAGCGTGGCGCCGGCCCCGAACCGCCTGCGCAGCGCGGCTTCTATCAACTCGTCCGCCACGGCAGGATTCTTCGGCAGGAGGCTCCCGTGCAGATATGTGCCGATGGCGTTGTTGCGGCGCGCCCCCTCAGTGCCGTCCTCGCCGTTGTTGCCGAAGCCGTGCCGGACCCGCCCGAACGGAGCCTGCCCCGGAGCCAGGTATGTCCGCCCGCCGTGGTTCTCGAACCCCACCACCTCCCCCACCTCGGTGGTCAGCAGCACGTCCCCGATGCAACGATCCGCCCGCCGCCCCGGGTGACGCGTCTCCAGGTCGAAGACGCCGATCCCGGGCACCACCCCTCCCGACTGGTCCACATACCGGGCCCCGAAGAGCTGGAAACCTCCGCAGATCGCCAGCAACGGCAGCCCGCCGTCCACTGCCGCGCGAATCGCCGCGCCATGCCTGGCCAGGTCGTCGGCCACCCGCCGCTGCTCACGGTCCTGCCCGCCTCCGATCAGCACCAGGTCGAACGCCGCCGGATCGAGCTCGTCGCCAACGTTCACCTCCACCACCTCCAGCGCGATCCCTCGCACCCCACAGCGATGCTGCAGCGCCAGCACGTTCCCCCGGTCGCCGTAGATGTTCATTACGTCCGGATAGAGATGCGCCAGCCGCAGCCGATAGCCGTGCGCGCCGCCATGCGCTCGCTCGTCCACTCGTCGAGGATAGCCCATCCGCCGCTGGTCGCGCCCGCCCCCGCGCCTCGAACCGCGTCGCCCCGTACAATCGCCTCAGTCCCGCCCCCAGGAGGCGTCATCATGAAGCTCGGCCTCTCCATCGGCTACTCCGGCGCCGAGATGCGCCTCCCTGTCGAACGCGTCCAGCTCGCCGAACGGCTCGGCTACGACTCCGTCTGGACCGCCGAAGCGTACGGCTCCGACGCGATCACCCCGCTCGCCTACCTTGCCGCCTTCACGCGGCGCATTCGTCTCGGCACGGGCGTCATCCAGCTGGCCGCGCGCACCGCGGCCGGGACAGCGATGTCCGTCGCCACCGTCGACGCCATGGCTGGTGGCAACCGCGTTATCTGCGGCATTGGCGTCTCGGGCCCGCAGATCGTCGAAGGCTGGTACGGCGAGCCGTGGGGTCGGCCCTACTACCGGATCCGCGACTACGTCGCCATCATGCGCAAGATCTTCGCCCGCGAAGAGCCCGTCACCCACGAGGGCAAAGAGATCTCCCTTCCCTACACCGGCGAAGGCGCGCTGGGGGTCGGCAAGCCCCTGAAGTCGATCCTCCACATGAACCCGAAACTGCCCATCTGGCTCGGCACCGGCACCGAGGCCAACGTCAAGCTCACCGCCGAAATCGCCGATGGCTGGCTGCCCCTCGGCTTCGTCCCCGGCAGCATGGCCCTCTACCGGCCCTGGCTCGAAGAGGGCTTCCGCCGTGCGGGCAACGGCAAGTCCTTCAAGGACTTCGAGATCCAGGCTGGCACGTCCGTCATCGTCACCAGCGACGTCCGCGAGGCCTTCCGCCGGATGAAGCCACGCATAGCCCTCTACGTCGGCGGCATGGGCCACCGCAACAAGAACTTCCATAACGACATGATGGTGAGGAGGGGCTACGGCGACGCGGCCGCCGCCATCCAGGAGCTCTACCTCGCCGGCCGCAAGGCCGAAGCCATCGAAGCCGTCCCCGACGAGTACTGTGACGAAGGTGCCCTCGTCGGCCCTCCCGCTCGCATCAAAGAGAAGTTCCGCGCCTGGGAGGACGCCGGCGTCACCGGCCTCACCGTGTCTACCGAGCAGGACGACGCCCTCGAGCTCATGGCCGACCTCGCCGGCACCCGCGCCACCGCCTGACCCGGGCGTCGCCTGCCCATCTCGCGCCACAGCCTCTTCCCCTACGCGGCTGCGCTTCGTACCATAAGCGCGCCGCACAGTGGCCGCGCTTATCGAGATGGGGCGAAGGGAACCGGCCCTACGAAGCCCCGGCAACCTGCCCGCCAGCACGGGCAAGGTGCCAACTCCGGTCTCTCCTCCGGGAGAGGAAGATGAGAGCGCCAGCGCTCCGATGCGAAACGGCCCACGCGGAAGGAGTCAACCATGGTCTGCGTGATGGGCCGTATGTCCATGCCCTAGCCCCTCCTCGAAGGGGCCCCCCGCATCTTCCGTCCACCGATGGGTGCACCCTCACTCATCCGTTCGCCGTCCGCCCACACGGCCGGCATGGGAGCCTGGGCATGAGCAACGCCAAGAGTCTGCGCTGCCGTGAATGCCATCGCGAGTACCCCCTCGCCGCCCTTCACGTCTGCGAATTCTGCTTCGGGCCGCTGGAAGTGGCCTACGACTACGACGCCATCAGGCGTTCGGTCTCCCGCACGACCGTCGCCAACGGGCCTGCCAGCCTCTGGCGCTACCGCGACTTCCTCCCCTGTGACCCCGACGCCGCCGTCGACATCGGCGCCGGCTTCACCCCCCTCATCCACGCCCGCAACCTCGGCAAAGCACTCGGCCTCCGCCGCCTCTACATCAAGAACGACACCGTCAACCCCACCTGGTCGTTCAAGGACCGTGTCGTCGCCGTCGCCAGCACCCGCGCCCGCGAGCTCGGCTTCACCCGGCTCGCCTGCGCGAGCACCGGCAACCTTGCCAACAGCGTCAGCGCCCACGCCGCTGCCGCCGCCATGGAAGCGGTTGTCTTCATCCCTCACGACCTCGAGGCGAACAAGGTCCTCGGCTCGAGCGTCTACGGCCCCACCCTCGTCAAAGTCCGCGGCAACTACGACGCCGTCAACCGCCTCTGCGCCGAGCTCGCCGGCGCCTACGGCTGGGCCTTCGTCAACGTCAACGTCCGACCGTACTACTCCGAAGGCTCCAAGACCCTCGGCTTCGAAGTCGCCGAGCAGCTCGGCTGGCGCGCACCCGACCATTGCGTCGTTCCCATCGCCAGCGGCTCACTCTTCGTCAAGATCCGCAAAGGCCTCGACGAGCTCGCGCAAGCCGGCCTCATCGACGAGCCCAAAACCCGCATGAGCGGTGCCCAGGCCGCCGGCTGCTCGCCCGTCGCCACCGCCTGGGCCGAAGGCTCCATGAACTTCCGCCCGCAGCGCCCCAACACGATCGCCAAGTCCCTCGCCATCGGCAACCCCGCCGACGGCTACTACAGCCTCGTCCAGCTGCGCGACACCGACGGAGCCTGCGCCAGCGTCACCGACGACGAGATCGTCGCCGGCATGAAGCTCCTCGCCGAAACCGAAGGCGTCTTCGCCGAGACGGCCGGCGGCGTCACCGTCGCCTCTCTTCGTCAGCTCACCGCGGCCGGACACATCCAGCCCGACGAGCTCACCGTCGCCTTCATCACCGGCGCCGGCTTCAAGACCGTCGAACCGCTGGAGGGCGCCCTTCGCCCCGCGCTCGAAATCGACCCCACCGTCGAGAGCTTCCAAGACGCCTACCGCACCCTCCAGCCCACCGAGGCGGTGGCCTGATGGCAGTTCGCCGCGTCCGCTTCACCTTCCCCCAGGAGCTCATCAAAGAGCCCATCATCTACCTCCTCGGCCATGAATTCCGCGTCGTCACCAACGTCCGCATGGCCGACGTCGACGAGACCACCGGCTGGGTCGTCCTCGAGCTACAAGGTGACGCGGCTGAGATCGACCGCAGCCTCGCCTGGGCACAGGCCCGCGGCGTGCGAATCGACCCCGTCATCGGGGACGTGCTCGAAGGCTAGACCAGTTCCGGCGCACCTGCCGCCTGCACTCAAACGAAGGGATCGAACAACAGCATGCCCGTCACCGTCCGCATTCCGCAGCCCCTCCGCAACCTCACTGGCGACAAGTCCACGGTGAGCGCCGCCGGCAGCACGCTCAGCACCCTCGTGTCAGAGCTCGAGTCCGCCTACCCAGGCATCCGCGAGCGGCTGCTCGACGACGCCGGCGACCTTCGCCGCTTCGTCAACGTCTACGTCAACGGCGACGACGTGCGCTTCCTCGACGGCCTCGCCACCACCCTGAAGGACGGCGACGAGGTCAGCATCGTTCCCGCCGTCGCCGGCGGCTGAGTCTGCCCCGGCTTCTTCCGGCCGAACCTGAGCGCCGCCTGGCGTCGAAAGAGAGCACCGCGATGGTCGACGTCCGCTTCTCGCTTACCCTTCCCCAGATCGTGGATCACACCTCCTCGACGCCCTACGCGGCGACCTTCGCCTTCGCTCGCCACGCCGACGTCCTGGGCTTCTCGACCGGCTACCTCGGACATCACTCGTTCACGCCCGAGACGAACGACGCCTCCGCCCCCTTTGTCGTCCTCGGCGCCATCGCAGCCCAGACTGAGCAGCTGCGCCTCGGGACAAGCGTCTACCTCGCCCCCCTCCACCACCCCGTCACAGTCGCCGAACAGGTGCAGCAGCTCGACCAGCTCTCGGGCGGTCGCGTCGTGCTCGGCGTCGGTCTCGGCTACCGGCCCTACGAATACCAGGGATTCGGCCTCCCCTTCGCCGAACGCGGCCGCCGCCTGACCGAGATGGTCACCTTCTGGCGCCATGCGTGGGCGACAGGCAGCTATGCCTATCAGGGCAAGCTCTTCACCGTCCCGGACCTCCCGGTCGTCCCGCCCTGCCGCCAGCAGCCCCATCCCCCTATTCGCGTCGGCGGTACCTCCCCCGCCGCCATCAGGCGCGCCGCCCGCCTCGGCGACGGCTGGTTCACCCTTCCAATGGAAGGCCTCGACTACGTTCGCGCCCTCGTCGATCAGTACCGCGCCGCCTGCCGGGCCGCTGGCCGCGAGCCGTACGTCGTCCTCATGCGCCAGGCCTGGGCCGCCCCGACCCCCGCCGCCGTCGAGAGCGAATGGTTCGAGTCCTCCCTCGCCTTCCACCGCCTCTACTGGAAGGCTGGGACGCGGGGTGACGAGAATGACCCCGTGCTCCAGCGCGTGGCCGCCGGCGAACGGGTTCCCTACGACGAGTTCGCCCGCGGCCGTGCCATCGCCGGCACCCCCGACTTCTGCGTCGAGCAGCTCCTTCGCTGGCACGAGGCCACCGCCTTCGACGAGATAGAGCTCATGTTCGGCCGCCGCGACCCCCGCCTCCTGCACGACGCCGTCGCCCTCTTCGCCCGCGAGGTGATCCCCGCCTTCACCGCTGCCGCTGGCCTCAACCTTCGCCGGTAGCTTCCGTCCCGCCCCGGAGAATGCCTCCGCAGTTCTGCCGGCAGACGCCTGCAAGCGCGCTTCGCCGCGCTGTACCACACGGTTAAGCTAGCGCCCGGGACAATGTCCGGGCGGGACGACGAACGGGCGGACAAGTCGGCGGCCTGAACGCAGGGCCCCTGCGGAGGCACAGCAGTGGCAAACGAGAGTCTCTGGGTCCGATCCAATCTGACGAGCTATTGCGAACCCGGCGCTCACGACTTCATAGAAGTGGCTGATGGCGACGCCGCTCTCCGCTGGTGCGCGCGTTGTTTCAAAGAGGAGCCGCTGGACGCCTCCGGGTGCCTCGTCTGCGACCTTCCTGGCACCCACACCGTCGCCATGCGTAACGTCGAACGCGACCTGCCACCCCTAAGCGGCCGCCTCTGCGACGTCTGCTTCGAAGGCTTTGGCGAGCGCGGCGTCATTCGCGGCTGGCGCCTTGGCCCCTCGCGCGGGGAACAGGCTGTCGACCGCCCTCTCCGCCGCACGCAGAGCTGACCGCTTGCCGAAGCGGCCATGCTCTAGCGGCACCAGGCAACGCTGGAAGCTTCGCTTGTCGGTCCCCCGCCCCGGCGTCGGAGACGGTGTCTCGCGAACCGGTTTCCTGCAACCCTTCCCGCGAGAGCAGCCAGGCACCGCTCGTCCGCCAGAGCTTGTCCCATGCCTTTGGCGCGCACGCAAACAGGCCCCGGAGTAAACCGGGGCCTGTCTCTCTTGTTGCTCCATCCGGCAACGCCGGGCGGCGATAGCGGATGAGTGTACCCGCGAACCCGATTCCCTTCTGCCGCTCCCTGGAGGAGCGATCCGGGCGCCTGCGTCGTGCAAGGCTTCTTCCGGTCTCTTGGGCATAAGTGAAGGGATGACGGCCCACGGGGCGCGTCGTGTCTGGTCCGCCTAGCGCGGACCCGCACTCTGCACGATCAGAACTCCATAGAGGGCGTGAAGCTTGCTACGCATGGCTCTCAACCTCCCTCATCCTTCTGCGAGGACAGCAATGAGGCCCTCGCCGTGCCTTCAACTTACTCCCATCCCCAGACATGTCAAGGGCCTGTTTCGGTGAATCTTCGCCCCCTCGGGCCGCTGTCCCTTGGCCACGGACTGCATGCGCCGCTCGCCCCGGCGCGCCCACCCCCGGCCCTTTTGGCCCCGCTCGCTTCCAGGGCCGGCCGACGTCTTGCCGGGCTATGCCACGCCGCTGGGAATCTCCGTCTTCCCGTCCTGCACCAGCACGGCCGGCCTGACAGCCACTTCGAGCAGCTCCGCGATGTCGAACGCCCGGATGCTGCGGCGTTCTTCGTCCGGCTGCACCGCCGGGATGCCGTCCTCGAACATCTGGATGCAGAACGGGCAGGCCGTCGCGACGACGCTCGCGCCCGTGTTAGCCGCCTCCGCCGAACGGAGATGGTTCACGCGCGTCCCCTTCTCTTCCATCCACATGTTGCCGCCGCCAGCGCCGCAGCAGAAGCCGTTCTCCCTGCTACGCGGCATCTCCACCAGCCGCACCCCCGGGATCCCCGACAGCACCCGCCGCGGTGCGTCGTAGATGCCGTTCCCACGGCCCAGGTAGCAGGAGTCGTGGTAAGTGATCGTCGTCGCCGCCATCGCCTTCGGCCGCAGCTTCCCGCGCGCCACCAGCTGCTCCAGGAAGTCACTGTGGTGGGTGACCTCGTATCGGCCGCCGAAGTCCGGGTACTCGTTTGCGAACGTGTTGAAGCAGTGCGGGCAGGCCGTGATGATGCGCCGCACCCCCAGCTCGTTGAACGTCTGGGCGTTCGTCTCGGCCATCGTCGCGTAGAGGAACTCGTTCCCCAGCCGTCGGGCCGGGTCGCCGTTGCAGGTTTCCGCCTGCCCCAGCACGCCGAAGCTCGTCCCGGATTCCACGAGAAGCTTCACGACGGCCTTCGTGATCGGCACGTTGCGCTCCACGAGCGCCCCCGCACAGCCCACCCAATAGAGATACGTCTGCGTTCCGTCGAAGATGGGCACCGCCACCCCCTCCGCACGCAGCTGCTCGATCCACGTCTCGCGTGTCAGCTGCGTCCCCCGCCAGGGGTGGCCCCGCTGCTCGATGTTCTGGAGCGCCGCCTGCGCCGTGGCCGGCACTTCCGCCTTCTCCATCACGAGGTAGCGCCGCATGTCGACGATCGACGGCACGTGCTCGATGAGCACCGGGCACGCCTGCACGCAGGCCATACACGTACGGCACGCCCAGAGCGCCTCTGGTGCCACGTAGTCGCCGACGAGCTCACCCTTCAACTCTGTCGCCGGGTCGCGTCCCGCAAGCAGCAACGGACCCGTGTGGTTCATGTACGACTTCATCTCCTGGATGATCGCCATCGGCGAGAGCGGCTGGCCCGCGGTCCATGCCGGGCAGGCGTCCGTGCACCGGCCGCAGCGCACGCATGTGTCAGCGTCGAACAGCTGCTTCCATGTGAAGTCCTGGAGCTTGTTTACCCCCAGGGTCTTCCCTTCCTCCATCAGCTGCTCGAAGTTCCCCATCGGTGCCAGATAAGCCGGCCCCGCGCCGGGCCGCTTGAAGAACGAGTTCAGAGGCGCGAACAGGATGTGCCGGAATTTTGTCGCCGCCATCAACGTCAGGAGGCCGAAAGCCAGGACGATGTGGAACCACCACAGCCCCTTGTGCACGTCCAGCAGCGTGCTTGCGCCAACCCCGTTCAGGACCTTCGCCACGACCCAGCCCGCCGGCGACCAGTACGACCAGCTCTCATGCCCGGCCGGAATCTCGTCCCCGCCGAGGCGCAGCC
>JADLBJ010000112.1 GCA_020847765.1 Dehalococcoidia bacterium | reverse complement strand
GCGTGGCGCCGTTTCCGCCCGAGCCTTCGCTCGGTGGGCCGCCTGGTGTCGGGATGGGCGTCGGTGTCGAGGTCGGTGTGGGCGTCTGGGTCGGAGTCGGTGTCGCGGTCGCTGTGGTTGGCGTCGGCGTCGGCGTCGAGGCCCGCGGCGTCGGCGTGCTCGCCTCGCGCGTCGTGGTCGGCCCGCTCGTGCGCGTCCCCGCGACCGTGGTCGTCGCCGTCGGCGATGTGGCGGCCGTGGTGGTCGCGGTAACGGTCGCCGTTGTTCCCGCGTCCTTGCCGCCCGCTTCCTGAGCTGCGAGCACCTGGTTCTGGCTCCCGTCGAAGAGCTCGAGCCCCGCGCCGTTCTGCCCCTGCAGCTGGCTCAGGAGCGAAGGCAGCCGCGATTGCGTGCTCGAACCCGGAGCCGTCGGCGTGGCCACCGCCCCGTCGGCCGGGTACCCCAGGCAGGCGCTCCCCCCCAGGGCCACGAGGCCGAGGCTGCCGAGCGCCAGCAGGCGCGTGCGAAGGCGGGAGCGGGAAGCGTCCACAGCCTCACACTACGGCGGTCACCGGTTCGCAACCATCGGGCGGAGCCGCATTCGCCGTGCGTGGAGTGCGTAAGGGTTTTCGCGCGGGCGCCCGCGCCTCAGGCCTCGTATCGCGCCAGCACCAGGCAGCTGTTCTGGCCGCCGAACCCGAACGAGTTCTTCAGCGCCACCCGCACGTCCGCGCGCTGCGCTTCGTTCGGCACGTAGTCGAGGTCGCAGCTCGGGTCCGGGTGCTCGAGGTTCACCGTCGGATGAATCGTCCCCGTCTCGATCGTCTTCACGGTCGCGACCGTCTCCATCCCGCCGCTCGCCCCCAGCCCGTGCCCGATCAGGCTCTTCGTCGCGCTGATCTTCAGCCCGTAGGCGCCCTCGCCGAACACCCGCTTGATCGCGTTCGTCTCCGCCGTGTCGCCCAGCGGCGTGCTCGTGGCGTGGGCGTTGACATAATTTACCGCTCCGGGATCGAAGCCCGAGTCCCGCAGCGCCGCCGCCATCGCCCGTGCCGCCCCCGCCCCGTCCTCTGGTGGGGCGACGACGTGGAAGGCGTCGTTCGTGCACCCGAACCCGGCCACCTCGGCGTAGATCCGCGCGCCGCGCGCCAGCGCGTGCTCCTCGCTCTCGAGGATGAGCGCCCCCGCGCCTTCGCACGGCACGAACCCGTCGCGCTCCAGGTCGAACGGCCGGCTCGCCTTCGCCGGGTCGCCGGCCCAGGTGCTCAGCGCTCGCATCACGCTGAACCCGGCCAGCCCGAGCTCCGAGATCCCGGCTTCGCATCCGCCCGTGAGCACCATGTCGGCCCGCCCCGAGCGGATCACCATCGAGGCCTCGCCGATCGCCTGCGTCCCCGCCGCGCAGGCCGTCACGATCGTCCCGTTGTAGCCGCGCAGCCCGAACTGGAGCGCCACCTGTGCGCCCGCCATGTTACCCAGGCTGCGGGCGAGATAGAGGGGGTCGATCTTCATCCCCCCGCGCTCGAACAGCGTCTTGGCCGCGTCCTGGATGTCCGGGTAGCCGCCGCCCCCGTTCCCGATCAGCACCCCCGCGCGGTCGAGGTCCTCGGCCCCGAGGTCGAGGTTCGCATCCCCGATCGCCTGCGCCGCCGCCGACACCATGAACTGCGAAAAGCGCGCCATCCGCCGCGCCGCCTTCCGCTCGATCCAGCGGCCGGGGTCCCACTCCCTCACCTCTCCCGCCACCTTGCAGGGGAAGTCCGTCGGGTCGGCCATCGTGATCGGCCCGATCCCCGACCGCCCGCCGACGAGGCTGTCCCAGAACTCCTCGACCGTCTGGCCGGCCGGCGTCACCGCCCCAAGCCCGGTGACCACGACGCGGGTACGCGAACGCAGCGTTTCGTTCATGCGCTAAGGGTACAGGCGTGAACCAAAAGGCGTAAGACGCCGCGCGGCCGGCGCCGCCGCTCACGCAGCGAGCCCACTGCGGAGCCGTTCCGGTTGAACCTGCGACTCCGATTGCTCGGGTCCGGCGCCGGGCGGCTCTGCAGCGGGCTCGGAGATCCATCATCCTACCCGCCGTTCGCCCGGCGCATCGCTGCCGCTCCGACCGCCGTTGCGGTTGCCTCACACCGTCCACCAGCGCCGGCTACGCCCGGACGGGCCCCGGCAACGCGCCCGCCCGGCAGTCGCGGCCGTCCGCCCGGCGCGCCACGATCGCCTCCAGGTGGACTACCTCGACCTCTACTGGCTCCCCGTCGGGGCGGGCACACACGTCCAGCGCGCCAGCCTCGTTCTCTACGAGTCGATCGCGGCCGCGTTCGCCCGGCGCCGGCGCTCCACGCTCTGCCATGCCGGCCTCGAGATGGGTCTCGGCGGCCGCACCTTCACCCTCGAGCTGACCCCGGTCCCCGCCGCGCAGGACGTCCCGGCGGCGATGACCGGGGCCGTGGGAAGCCCGCTCGCCGGCCGCCTGCGCCTCTTCCGCTACCAGCTCGTCTGCCGCGAAGCCCCGGCGCTCCCCGACGCACAGTGGGCGGTCGGCGAACCGCGCCGTCTCTCTGCCGACCCCGCCGCGATCCGGCGCGTGATGGACCTCGCCCATACCGTCCCCGCCCGCACCTGGGGCCGGCGGGCGGACGGAACCCACGAGATGTGGACCTCCAACTCCGCCGTCTCCTGGCTCCTCCTCGAAGCCGGCGTCCCGCTCCGCGCGGCGGCCATCCCCGCCGGGGTCACGGCGCCGGGCTGGCAGGCGGGGATCGACGCCTGGATGGCCGCGGGCCGCGGCGGCGTAGAATCACCTCGTATGGACATCACCCGCGCGGTCTCGCCCGGCGACCTGGCGCCGCTGCTCCAACGTCCCCCGCGCGCGACGCTCGCCTTCGTCCGCGACGGCGCCGTCGAGGCGATGCCCGTTGCTTTCGTCTACGACGCCGGCCGCTACCTCGTCGGCCTCGCCTCCGACGACCCACCGGCCGGCCGCGTCCGCCTCCTCGTCGACGACGGTCCCTGGTACTTCGACCTTCGTGGCGCGTGGGTGCGCGGCCGCCTCGTGCCGGTCGGCCCGCCGGCAGGCGCTGTCGCCGCCGCCGCCTGGTTCGAGCTTGAGCCCGAGAAGACCGTCGCCTGGCACTACGGCCGCATGAGGGAAGCGTGATGCGCTCGCTCGCCGACCCGCTCGTCGCCCGCTTCCTGCGCAGGTCGCTCATCGTGCGGATCGCCACGCTCTCGCCAGCGGGCAACGCCGGCCTCATCCCCCTCTACTTCGTCCATTTCCGGGGCCGGATCTGGATGACCACGCGCTCCGAGAACCCGGTGGTCCGCGATCTCCTGCGCAACCCCGCCGTCGTCCTCCTCTTCCACGGCGAGAAGCTGAGCGACCAGCGCGCGGTCGTCCGAATTCGTGGCCAGGCGACGTTCCACACCACGCGCCGCGAGACTCTGCCGGTCTACGCCCTCGCCGCCCTGCGCTACTACCTCTCGCCCGGCGGCATCGCCAACACCGTCCGTCACTGGCGCCAGTTCCGTCTCTCCCTTCGCTACAAGGGCGAGCGCGCGGGCGGCGGCGTCATCGAAGTCGTCCCCGAGTCGGCCGAGTTCCTGCCGAATCCGCTCGCCGCGCACCGCGACCCGGCCGAGCGCGGCTTCCTGCGCTACTTCTACCGCGGCTGGCGGCCCACTCGCCTCGGGAAGTTCGTGAACCGCACCCAGGTCTGGTGGTCGGGCGCCGGGTTGCCGCCCCACTTCCAGGTCGTCCTCGAAGTGCGCGGCCGTAAGTCCGGCCAGGTGCGCTCCATGCCTGTCGCCATCGCCACCGTCGACGGCGAGCGCTACCTCGTCTCCATGCTGGGCAACAACGCCGACTGGGTGCGCAACGTCCAGGCCGCGAACGGCGAAGCCGTCATCCGCCACGGCCGGCGCCGCAATGTCCTGCTCGTGCCCGTCCCCGCCGAGCAGCGCGGCCCCGTCATCCGCGAATACATCCGCATCGCGCAGAGCGGCCGCAAGCACTTCCCCGTGGCCGTCGGTGCTCCCCTCGCCGACT
>JADLBJ010000258.1 GCA_020847765.1 Dehalococcoidia bacterium | reverse complement strand
TCGGCTAGGTGGGCTTCACGGGCAATACTGCACGGCCTCGACGATGTGGGCGGGCTCGGTCTGGCCGGCACCCGCCAGGTCGGTGGTGGTGCGGGCCAGTTTCAGCAAGCGGTGCGAGGCTCGGGCGGAGAGCTGGCGCTGGCGCATGGCTTCCGAGCGTCTCTTCGACATCGATTGCGGAGGCCGCGGGTGCGACCATTTCAGCCTCATGGCGGCGATGGAGGCCACCTGGTGGCTCAATGAGCACCTCGAGGCGTGGCTGGGCGAGGAGAACGCGGCTGACACGCTCGCGCAGTCCGTCCCTCACAACGTCACCTCGGAGATGGGATAGGTGCTTCTGCACGTCGCCGACGCGATCCGCCCGTATCTCGAGGTGCCCAAGTATACCAAGCGCTCAGGGCACCCCCGGGTGCTCGCCTTGGAAGGGGAGGCGAGCGCCGGGTCGTACCCGGGCGATGACGTGCCGGGCGACGCGAGATCCGGACCCGGCCATTCGATCGAGACCCGATGTGCTCGGAATCACACCAACGGTGAATATTCTTCCGCCTCGGGAGTGATCATCCCCGAGCGATTTTCTGCTGCACCGTTGCCTTCAGGGCAGGAAGGTGTATATCAATGATCTCCCAAACCTGGTCCAGCCGTAGCTCCAGATAGCCGTGAGCGACGATGTTTCGAAATCCATACATTGCTCGCCAATTGATCTCTGGATGCCGGGTCTTGATCGTGTCGGACAGTCTGCCGGTCACCTCAGCCAGAGTCTCCAGCCTCCAAAGCACCGAATCCTGCAGGTCGACATCGCGCAGGAAGGCCTCGCGCCCGCCTCGAGTGCGGGCTTCGACCAGGGCAATGGAATCGCGGATGTACATGAGGTGGCGGCGATCGCGTGCATCGGTCACAGCGGCACGGCTTCCCGAAGGATCTTTTCCCCGAGGGAGGTAGGGCCGCGAATCTCCACCACGTCCACCTTGCAACCTAACGCTTCCTCGAGATCGAGGATCAGTTCGCTGAAATCGAGGACAGTGCGACCCGGCTCCATCTCCACGATGAGGTCCACATCGCTATCCGGGCGCGCATCACCG
>JADLBJ010000257.1 GCA_020847765.1 Dehalococcoidia bacterium | reverse complement strand
CTGGGGGCTAAACTACTTCGCCGGCGACGAGGATCCCTATTCAGAGGGAGGTGTTTCCAAGGGATTGCCGCTCGGCGATCGGGCGATCATGTATCCGGGCCCAGACGGCCCGCTGGGTTCGCTGCGCTGGTCGGCGATGCGCGACGGCTTGCAGGATTACGAGTTGTTGCGGGTTCTCGAGGAGAGGCTGGAATCGCTCAAAGAGCGGCACGGTGAGAGCGCCGAATGGCTCGATCCCCGGCAGCGGCCGCTGGAACTGTGCCGCCGCGTGGCGACTTCATTCTATGACTACACGCGCGAGTCCGACGTGCTTCTGGCTACCCGTCGCGAGATCGCTCGCGAGATCGAGTCGCTCGGCGCAAGCCCGCTGCTCTACGTTCAGACGGAGCCGTGCGAGGGGACGGTTGTGCCGGCCGGGCCGCGCCTGATCAACGTCCGCGGGATTACGGAGCCGAACGCCACGGTGAAGATCAACGGTAGGCCGGTGGCGGATGTGGAAGCAAATGGCGTGTTTGCGGCGGCATGCTTCCTCTCGAAGCCCGGGGTTACGATCGAAGCCGCCAAAGATGGCAAGGTCCAGATCGTGACGCGGACCTTCCAACTGGTAGACTGATTGAGAAGGAAAGAACAGGAGATACCCGATGCGTTTGCACTTTGCTCTGGCTCTGGCGGCCGCGCTCAGCGGTGCATTTGCCGTGCAGGCGGACGAGCCTCAGGCGGGCGATCGCGAGGCTGAAAAGATCGCCCTCTGGCCGGAAAAAGCGCCCGTGGGTGACAGGTCCTTTGAATCAACCGACGCTGCGATAACAGTCCATGTGCCCGAACCGGGGCAGGCGAAGACGGCGGCTGTGGTTGTCTGTCCCGGCGGCGGTTACCGTGGCCGGGTTGTTGGCCCGGAGGGGCATGGCATCGCCGAGTGGCTCAACGAGCACGGCATTGCCGGGATCGTGCTGGAATACCGGTTGCCAGGCGGACGGCCCTTCGTGCCATTGCTCGACGCTCAGCGTGCTATCCGTACGGTGCGAGCGCGAGCCGACGCGTGGAACATTGATCCCAAGCGGGTCGGCATTATCGGATTCTCGGCGGGTGGCCACCGGGCTTCGACGGCAGCCACGCACTTCG
>JADLBJ010000111.1 GCA_020847765.1 Dehalococcoidia bacterium | reverse complement strand
GATCGAGTCCATCGGCCACCGCACGGTGCGCCACCTGAAGGTCGCCGCCGGCGGCACGCTGCGCGCCGAGCCCGTCATGCTGCGCGCGCCCCAGGGCCAGGACGAGGTCGACGAGATCCGCCGCATCGTCCACAACGCCGAGAACGTCTATGGCCTCATCGTCTCCCTCGACGACAAGTCCGCCCTCATCCGCGCCAACTTCATCGAGGGCCGCCTCGACTACAAGCGCATCTTCGAGGACGTGAACTCGAAGGTGATCGAGCCGTTCCAGAAGCCCGGCGTGGAGATCTACGCCGCCGGCGAGCCGCGGCTCTACGGCTGGGTCTACAAGTACTCGGGCGACGTCTTCTTCATCCTGGTGGTGACGTACTGCATCGAGTGGGTGCTGCGCTGGATGTACTTCCACGACTGGCGCGGCTCGCTCCGACCGACCCTCACCGGCATCATTGCCGCCTTTTGGGGCCTCGGCTTCATCTATCTGATCGGTCTCGCGCTCGACCCGCTGATGCTGGTGATGCCGTTCCTCATCACGGCGCGGGCCGTGAGCCACGCCATCCAGATGCACGACCGGTACTACGAGGAGTTCGAGAAATCCGGGTGGCACAAGCGCCGGGCCATCGTCGCCGCCTTCGCGGAGCTCTTCGTGCCCACCTTCTCCGGCATCACGACGGACGCCTTCGGCGTGCTGGTCATCATCCTCGTGCCGGTCGTCATGCTCCAGAAGCTCGCGATCACGGCCTCGTGGTGGATCCTCGCCATCACCGTGTCCGAGATGCTGTTGAACCCGATCGTCTACTACTACCTGAAGCCGCCGGAGCCCGAGCTCGTGGTGCTGCGCGAACGCGGTGCCTTCCGGAAGGCGATCGAGCGCTTTACGCACGTGCTGCTGTCCCCCGCGGGCAAGGCGACGACGCTCGCCTTCTGGGCGGCCCTGACGCTGGTCGGCGTCTTCTTCATGCGCGGCCTCACGATCGGCGACCCGACGTCGGCCTCGCCGCTCCTCTTCGAGGACTCGCCCTACAACGTCTCCCACACCAAGATCCAGGAAAGCTTCGGCGGCGTCGAGCCGCTGATCGTCGTGTCCGAGGGCTACGACAAGGACGCGATGAAGGATCCGCAGGTGCTGCGCACGATGGAGAAGTTCCAGCGCGAGCTCGAGCGCGACCCCGACATCGGCTACAGCTTCTCGCTCGCCGACATCATCCGGGCCGTGAACCGGGTCTTCCACGAGCTCGAGCCGAAGTGGGCCGTCATCCCCGACAGCTGGACGGACATCGGCGGCCTCTTTTTCATTTTCTTCTCGGGGTCGCCCCCGACGGAGACCGCGAAGTACGTGGACCCGAGCTACACGACCGCCCACGTGACGTTCTTCGCGAAGAACCACCAGGGCGACAACATCCGGCGCATCATCCAACGCTGCAAGAACTTCATCGCCGAGAACCCGATGGAGAAAGCGAGCTTCAAGCTCGCCGGCGGACTCATCGGCGTGCTCGCGGCCGCGAACGAGGAGCTCGTCCGGAACGACATCCTGATGAACTTCCTCGGCTTCTTCACGATCTGGGTGATCCTGCTCTTCACCTACCGCTCGTTCGTCTGCGGTCTCTACATCCTCGGGCCGCTCATCGCGTCGAACATCCTCGTGAACGGCTACATGGCGGTGAACAACATCGGCGTGAACATCCACACGCTGCCGCTGGTGACGGTCGGCGTCGGCTTCGGCGTCGACTACGGCCTCTACATCATCAGCCGCATCATCGAGGAGATCCAAGTGAAGGGCGATCTCGACGACGCCGTCCGCGAGGCGCTCGTCACCTCCGGGAAGGCCGTGACCTTCACCGCCGCCACGATGATCGTCAGCACCGCCTTCTGGATCACCTCCAACATCCGCTTCAACGCCGAGATGGGGCTGCTGCTCGCGATCTGGATGTTCGTCAGCTACGTCGGTTCGCAGACGCTGCTGCCGGTGCTGGTCGCGGTCTTCAAGCCGAGGTTCATCACGCGTGAAGCCTTTACGAAGGCGCCCAAGCCCGCGGTGGCGACGGCGGCACGGCAGGCATAGGAGTACGTCATGGAGCTCGGTCTCTGGAGTTCGGTCGCCATCGTCCTCGGGTTCAGCATCCTGGTCATCGCCCTCGACGAGTACGTCGCGAAGCCCTGGCGTCACAAAAAGTGGGAGCAGCGCGCGCAGTCGGGGGACAAGGAGGCGCAGGAGCTCCTGAAGGTCGCCCGCAGCGCCAAGGTGTACCACGAGTAGGGGACCCTCCGTGACGACGAAGCGGGCAGGCGGGGCGATCACGCCGCTCCGTCTGTTCCGCATGGCCGGCATCGCCGCGGCGTTCTTCGTGGCGTTCAACGTCTCGCAGTCCGTGACCGCCGCACGCGCCGGCGAGACGATTCCCGGCATTCACTATGCCATCGCGGCGCTCGCGGTCTTCTTCCTGGTCGGCGCCTGGGCGACCGAGCAGACCCAGGGCCCCGAGCTGAACGTCCGCAAGGACCTGCTCTGGGGACTCGGAACGGGGGGCTTGGCGATCTTCGCCAATCGGATGTTGTCCTGACGGAGGTCGGCCGCCGACCCCGTCGCTTCGCCACCCATGAAGTACTTCCGCGGCTCGTTGCTGGTCACCTTCCTCGGCCTCGTCGGCGGCGCGGCGCTCGGCTGGGAGATCCATGGCACCCCCCTGGGTGTGGCCAGTACCACGTTCATCGTCGCGGTGTTGGCCGTGCTCGAGGTCTCGTTGTCGTTCGACAACGCCGTCGTGAACGCGACCGTGCTCCGCGAGATGGACCCGGTCTGGCGCCACCGCTTCATCACGTGGGGCATTGCGATCGCCGTCTTCGGCATGCGGGTCGTGTTCCCGCTGGCGATCGTCGCGGTGATCGCGCACATCGACCCGTGGGAGGCGCTGGTGCTGTCGGCGACGCGCCCCGACGAGTACTCGCGCATCATCGCGAGCGCGCACGTCTCGGTCGCGGCTTTCGGCGGCGCCTTCCTCCTCATGGTCGGGTTCAAGCACTTCCTCGATCAGGACAAGGAGGTGCATTGGATCCCGGTGGTCGAGCGGCCGCTCGCCTACGTGGGGCGCGTCGAGGCGTTCGGGCTCGGCATCGTGCTCTTCGCGCTCTGGGCGATCGGGACGTGGCTCCCGGAGCACGAGCGCTATGGCTTTCTCGTTGCGGGGATCTTCGGCCTCCTCACCTTCATCGGGGTCGACGGCATTGCGGCCGTGCTGGACCCGGCGGACGTCGTGGCCGGTGCCGCGACGCGCTCCGGGGCGGCGGCGTTCCTCTATCTGGAGGTCCTGGATGCGAGCTTCAGTTTCGACGGCGTGATCGGCGCGTTCGCGCTCTCCAACAACCTGTTCGTGATCGCGATTGGCCTGGGCATCGGGGCCATGTTCGTGCGAAGCTTGACCATCATGCTGGTCGACCGCGGGACCCTCACCGAGTACCGCTATCTCGAGCACGGAGCGTTCTATGCGATCATCGCGCTCGGCGTGATCATGTTCGTCGAGGCGGTGACGCCGATCCCGGAATCCGTGACCGGTCTCGTCGGCGCGGCGTTCATCGGACTCTCGTTCTGGCACTCGCTGCGCGACAACCGGCGCGAGGGACGCGCGTGACGCTCACGGCGGGCCGGCGTGCGCTGACGTCGCATCCGCGGGCGCTCCTCGTCGTCCTGCTCGCGTTCGCGATCGAGCTCCTGTCGCCGCCGTCGGCGCTGGTGCGGCACCGGCACGCGGGCGGCGACGCGCCGCACGTGCACGCGGGGCGGGTCGCGGGTGTCGCGTCTCCGGAGGCCGCGGACGACGACGCGATGCGGGCGCCGCTCGCAGGTCCCGCGTTGGCACACGCCGGACCACCGGACCTCCACGCCCATCTCGCGCCGCCCGCGGTCGTGGCGGCGCTGCCGGCGATCGTGCCGCCGGCGCCCGCGCTCGTCGTCGCGCCCCTGCCGGTAGTCGCGCCGTCGGGGGAGATGCCCGCGGCGGCGCGGTCGAGGCGGGCCCGCGCGCCGCCGCCCCGCGCCGCGTAGCAGCGGCCGCTCCTCGCTCGCACGAACCATCGCCGGGCACGGGAAGGTCGCGGCTCGTCCCGACGTCCCGTGCGGCCCGCGGCCGTGTGCCGCCCGCCGCGTTGCCCGTGATCTCGCCGTGTCGTCCGACGCCGGACGGCCGCGGCGCGTGCTTGCGTGGAGGTCCCATGTTGCGTCGCATCCTGTTGGCGGTGCTGCTCGTGCCGAGCTTGACGAGCGCACCAGTCTCTCCCGTGCTCGCCGAAACCGACGGCGAGCTCGTCGTCGAAACACCCGAACGCCCCGACGAGGAACCCCGGCCCATGGCGTCGCCGTCCGCCGGCGATGCCGCGCGCCGGCTGCAGCTTCCCGAGACGGTCGTGCAGGCCGACCGTCCGATCACCGCGGCGTCGTCACTCATCGTGCGCAGCCGCGACTTCTCGCTGCGCCCCATCCGCCGGCCGGCGGACATCCTCGAGGTGACGCCCGGACTCGTCGTCGTACAGCACGCCGGCGGCGGCAAGGCGAATCAGTACTATCTCCGCGGCTTCGACGCCGACCACGGCACCGACGTCGCGCTCTCGTTCGATGGCGTTCCCATCAACAACCCGAGCCATGCGCACGGACAGGGCTACGCCGACGCGAACTTCGTCATCCCGGAGGTGGTCGAGCGCATCGAGGTCGACAAAGGGCCGTACTTCCTGAAGCACGGCGACTTCGCGACCGCGGGCGCGGTCAACCTCGTCACCAAGCGCGTGGCGGCCGAGAATACGGCGACGTTCAGCGCCGGACGGTTCGACCTCTTCCGCGGCGTGATCGTCGGCGGGCGCGAGATGGGGGCCTTCGACACGCTCTTCGCCGCGGAAGGGGCGGGACAGAACGGCCCCTTTGACAACCCCGAGCATTACAACCGCTACAAAGTCTTCTCGCGGGTCGGTTACGTCGAGGGCGATTGGAGGTCGGACCTCACGTTTACGAGCTACCGTGGAACCTGGAACGCCTCAGGCCAGATTCCGCTCCGCGCCGTCCGCTCGGGCGAGCTCGACCGCTTCGGCTCGGTCGACCCGACCGAAGGCGGCACCTCGCAGCGCCACCAGCTGTACGGGCGCGCGACGTGGCGTCCCGACGAGGTCGAAGAACTGAGCCTCATCGCCTACGGCGTCTACTACGATCTCGATCTCTTCTCGAACTTCACGTTCTTCGCCCGCGATGCGGTGAACGGCGATCAGATCGAGCAGAAGGACAAGCGCTTCTTCGGCGGCGGCGAGGCACGCTACGTCCGTCACGTCGCTTTCGGGAGCAGCGACACCGCGTTCACCGGTGGCGTCGGTCTCCGCGGCGACCACATCGGCGAGCAACTCAACTACACGGTCGAGCGCGACTTCCTGACCCGCCAGACCGACCACAACGTCGGCCAGGTGAACTCCTTTGCCTACGTGGGCGCCGACACCACCTGGACGCCGTGGCTGCGGACGATCGTCGGTCTCCGTTTCGACGATCTCTACTTCGACGTCGACAACAACCTGAACTCGACGAGCGCGCCCGACCTGACCGGGCAGGGCGTGGAAAACGACGCCATCTTCAGCCCGAAGGCGAGCATCGTCCTGTCGCCGCGCGAGAACCTGGACGTGTTCATCAACTACGGAGAGGGCTTCCACTCGAACGACGCACGCGGCGTGGTGCGCGACGAGAATCCCGTCGACCCGAGCGCCAAGGCGCGGGGCGGCGAGCTCG
>JADLBJ010000110.1 GCA_020847765.1 Dehalococcoidia bacterium | reverse complement strand
GCGCGCGGCACCTACATCTTCCCGCCGGGCCCGAGCGTGCGGCTCGCGGCCGACGTCATGGGCTACTGCGCGAAGCACGTGCCGCAGTGGAACACCATCTCCGTGAGCGGCTACCACATGCGCGACGCGGGCGCGACGGCCGCGCAGGAGATCGGCTTCACCTTCGCGAACGCACGCGCCTATATGGACGCCGCGATCGAACGCGGCTTCGCGATCGACGAGTTCGCGCCGCGCATCAGCTGGATCTTCAACACGCACAACAACTTCTTCGAGGAGGTGGCGAAGTACCGGGCGCTGCGGCGGCTCTGGGCGAAGATGCTGAAGGAGGAGTACGGCGCGAAGGACCCGCGCTCGATGACGCTGCGGACGCACACGCAGACCGGCGGCTCGACGCTGATGGCGCAGCAGCCCGAGAACAACATCGTGCGGGCGGCGATCCAGACGCTGGCCGCGGTTGTTGGTGGAGTGCAGAGCATCGCCCTCAGCTGCTTCGATGAAGCCCTCGCGCTGCCGACGGACGAAGCCCAGCGTATCGCCCTCCGGACGCAACAGATCATCGCGCACGAGACAGGCGCGGCGGACACGGTCGACCCCCTCGCCGGTTCGTATTATGTCGAGTCACTGACCGGTGAGCTGGAACGCAGGGCGGTCGAGTACATGGAGCAGATCGACGAGATCGGCGGCGCGGTGCAGGCGATCGAGAGCGGATGGATCCAGACGCAGATCGCGGAGGCCGCCTGGGAGTACCAGCGCAAGGTCGACGAGAAGCGGGAGATCGTCGTCGGCGTCAACGAATACACCGACGGCGGCGAGCAGCGGCCCTCGATCTTCAACGTCGACCGGCGGCTCGTGGACCACCAGCTCACGCGGCTCGAAGGGCACCGCAGGAACCGCGACCGGGCGAAGGTCGAGGCGTCGTTGGCGAGGCTGCGCGAGACGTGCGCCGGCCACGAGAACACGATGCCCGCGATCCTCGACGCCGTGCGCAGCTACGCGACGCTCGGTGAGATCTGCGGCGCCATGCGCGACGTGTTCGGGGAGTACCAGGCGCCGACGGTCATCTGAGAGTGCTATCGGGGTCGAGCGGGTGGTGAGTGGATTTTCGATTGCGATTTGCGATTTGCGCCTTTCGCGCGGGTGCGGTAGAAGGCGAGGGCGGTTACGGGACGACGCCGCTTCTCCGCGAACCGTGGAGGTAAGCGGCCCGGCCTGCCCGGCGTCGTGATCTGCCCGCGCGGGCCGGGTCAGGCGCTGGCGATGACCTCCGGTGCGTAGGTGTCGGCGATGTGGCCGGCCGCGGCGAGGCGGTGGACCGCTTCGTCGTCGAGCCCGAGCAGCTCGCGGTAGACGTAGTCGTTGTGCTGGCCGAAGAGGCAGGGTGTGCTGCGCATCGTCACGTTCGACTTCGAGAAGCGATACGGCGGGAGGGAGAACTCCACCGCGGGATAGTCCTCGGTCGCGGGGACCTCTCGCCAGAGGCCGTTGGCAGCCAGGTGCGGATCCTCGGCCGCGTCCTGCGCGTTGAGCACGGGCCCGGCCGTGACGCCCGCCTCCTGCAGCTCGCGGAAGAGGTCTTCGCGGTCGCGGTCCGCGGTGAACGCGGCGATGCGCTCCTCGATCTTCGCTTCGGCGGCGGCCCGGCCGGGGGCTGTCGCGAACCCCTCATCGGTCGCCCAGGCCGGGTTCCCCATGTAGGCGACGAGCGCGCGCCACTCGGCGTCACTGCGCGCGCTGATGGCGATCCAGCGGTCTTCGCCGCGCGTGGGAAAGACGCCGTTGGGCACGAAGCCCTCGATGCTGCGGTTGCCGATGGAGGTGTGTTCGCGGCCGTTCCAGGCGGCGTCGAGCGCCGCCTGGGGGAACATCTGCGAGGAGCACTCGGCCTGGGCGAGCTCGATGGTCTGGCCCTGGCCGGTGCGGCGCCGGTGTCGCAACGCCGCGAGCACCGCGATCGCCCCGTGCATGCCCGCGAAGAAGTCGCCGGCGAACACCTGGACGTTGGTCATCGGCGAGGAATCCTCGTAGCCGCGGAGGATGGTGGAGCCGCCGACGGCATCCATGTGGGCGCCGTAGCCGCGGCCGCCGACGTAGTCGCCCGTGCGGCCGAAGGCGGGGAGGTGGAGGATCACGAGGTCGTCGCGCACCGCGCGCATGGCGGCGTCATCGAGCCCGAGCCGGTCGAGCGTGCCCACGGGGAGGTTTTCGGCGGTCACGTCGCTGATGGCGAGAAGCTGCTTGACGATGGCGAGCCCTTCGGGGCGGCGCCAGTCGACCGTGAACGACTTCTTGTTGCGCAGGACGTGGATGAACGCGGGCGCGTTGTTCCAGGGGTGCGGGCCAGGGTCGCTCTTGGGGTGACCGCCTATCCAGGCGGGCAGCACCTGGCAGGTGAAGGCGTTGAGGCGGGGCGAGGCGGCGCGCGTCATCGGGTTCCAGACGAACGGGCTTTCGACCTTGACGCAGTCGGCGCCCATGTCCGCGAGGTACATCGTCGCGGACT
>JADLBJ010000109.1 GCA_020847765.1 Dehalococcoidia bacterium | reverse complement strand
GTAGAGAGGCCGCACGCCCGAGAACGCATGCACGATGCTGGAGCGCGCCGGCGGCTCGCGCAGATAGCGGCCGACAGCCGCGAGCAGGTACTCGATCTCGCCTTCGTCGATGCTGACGTCCTCCGGGCGTCCCTGATAGGGGATATCGGTCGTGCCGATGAGGCACAGCTCGGACTCGTAAGGAATGACGAAGATCACGCGCCTGTCGGTGTTCTGGAGAAGATAGGCGTGAGGGCCGCTCCAGAATTTCGGCACGACGATGTGGCTGCCCTTCACCAGCCGCACGTGGCGCTGGCTCCCGAGGTGGACGACGTCGTGGAGGACGCGTTCCACCCAGGGCCCCGCGGCGTTGACGAGGACGCGAGCGGCGACCGTCGCGCGGCTACCGTCGGCCCGGTGCATATCAAGCTGCCAGCGCGCAGGCGTGCGGTGCGCGGCGACGGCCTCCGTGTGCAGAAGGATGCGGGCGCCTCTGTTGTGTGCGTCGACCGCGTTGAGCACTACCAGGCGAGCATCGTCCACCCAGCAGTCCGAGTATTCGAACGCCCGACGGAATTCAGGCTTGATCGCCTGACCGGCGAGTTCCCGGTCGAGGTGCAGCATCCTGCAGCCCGGCAGGCGGCGCCCGCGTCCGCCGAGATGGTCATAGAGGAACAGCCCCGCACGCACGAGCCACGCTGGGCGCTGGTGCACGTCGTGGGGCAGGACGAAGCGCATGGGCCAGATGATGTGAGGCGCCACTGCAAGCAGAACCTCACGCTCCTTGAGCGCCTCGCGCACCAGCCGGAACTCGAAGTGCTCGAGGTATCGCAGTCCGCCGTGCACGAGCTTGCCGGAGCGCGAGCTGGTGCCCTCGCCCAGGTCGCCCTTCTCGCACAGCAGCACGCTCAGCCCGCGGCCGATCGCGTCCCGCGCGATACCGGCGCCGTTGATGCCACCTCCGATGACGGCGATGTCGACTTCCCCGTAGTCTTTCATGCGGGGGTCGTCAGTTGGTGCGCGGCTCGGTCGGCCGGCTTCTGGCGCCGGCCCGGGCGGCTTTGGGGCGCGTCGGCGTCGGCGGTTCGACCTGACCGTAGGTCGCAAATCCTTCGCGCGTCTCGGCGATCTCCGCCTCCGTCAGCACCACGGGGCCGCCGATCAACAGCGACAAGTAGTACTGCCGGGCGATCGTCTCGAGCTCGACGGCGAGCCACATGGCCCTGTCGAGCGTCGGCCCCGCGGCGATCATGCCATGATTGGCGAGAAGGCAACCGTTGCGCCCCTCGAGCGCCGCCAGCGCGAGCCGCGACAGCTCCTTGGATCCGAACCGCGCATAGCCCGCGCAGCGGATATCGGAGCCGCCGAACGCAGCGATCATGTAATGGCAGGCGGGGATGCCGCGCCTGGCAATCGCCAGCGTGGTGGCATAGGGCGAGTGGGCATGGACGATGCCGCCGACGTCGGAGCGGGCCCGCAGGATGTCGAGATGGAACCGCCACTCGGTCGACGGACGCAGCGTACCGTGGTAAGCGCCTTCCTCGCCGTCGAGGGGCATCTCCACGATCATCTCGGGGGTCATCACGTCGTAGGGAATTCCCGACGGAGTGATCAGCATCGCGTCCTTGTGCCGGAGGGAGATGTTGCCAGAGGTTCCCTGGTTGAGCCCGGTCGCGTTCATCCAGCGGCACTTGTCAATGATCGCTTGGCGCAGATCCCGCTCGGACTTCATCATTTTCGGCTGATTCCCTTGAAGATTCAGTCGCGAACGCTAGCATTCCCCCGTCGGCCCCACAATATGCTCCGCCAAGGGGTGCGCACCGCGCCATGGCAAGGAAAGGACGCGTGGAACGGCTTGCCAGAACCGGGTGGACCGGCGAAACTCGCCGCCTCGGCTTCGCCGGGAGGGGGCGTGCCGGGGGTTATAGAGATGAGTGGCGCCGAGGCGGTGCCCCGTCCGGTCCGCCGGGATGCGTGGCGGCCGAGGTGTAAGAGAACCGGAGGAGGGGCCGCGGCGGATTGTCCGCAGCCGCCAGGCGCCGATCCCGGTTGCGGTGAGTCGCAGCGACGCCGGAGGTATGCATGCACACGAACCTGACCCAGCTCGTGATGCGCTCGCCGCTGTTCAGACCCTCCGACATCGGCCTGCTGATGGAGCGGCTACATACGCACGCGATCAAGCCAAGGCTGTCGCCCGAGGAATTCCTGGACGTGGTCGCCTCGCTCGGGTTCAGCTCGGCGCAGGAGTTCGCTGAGCGCATCGGCCTCGATAACCGCACCGTGGAAACGTGGTCCCGCTTCGGGATGTCGCGCGATGCCGCCCAGCTGCTGCTGGCACTGCTCACCTACCGCAACCGGCTGATCGGCGCGATGGAGGAGTTCGAGCGCTGCACGCAGATTCCGCTCAACGGCTTCTTCGAGGATCACCGGTTGCCCTGAGAGCCGGTGCCCGCGACGGTCGGACCTCGGCCGCGTGGCACTGGCTGCTGCGGGCTGCAAGGATCGCCTTCCGCTCGTCTACGCTTCAGCGACCTGTCGCGCGGGCCGACAACTCCGCGACGATGTCGTCGGGAAGCCGCTCGCCGCCAGCCCACGTGTAGCGGACCACCGAGATCAGACCGGCGTCAATCTGGCTGCGCTGGTCGCC
>JADLBJ010000108.1 GCA_020847765.1 Dehalococcoidia bacterium | reverse complement strand
TCCTGCGCGGCGACGAGGAGTACAAGCGCCACCTCGGCGGCCAGCCGCGAAGCGTCGTCACCCTGCGGCTGCGCAGCCGCTCTTGAGCGCACCGGGGAGGGGCGCATGCCGCCCTCAGGCGCGGGGCAGCCCCAGGCCGCGCGTGGCGATGATGTTCCGCTGAATCTCGCTCGTCCCACCGGCGATCGTCTGGGGAACGCTGGCAAGGTAGTTTAAGGCGGCCTGACCGTTGAACGGCGCCGCCCGGTCCACTATCCCGCCCCAGAGGCCGAGCGTCTTCACGGCGGTGCGGGCGACGCGCTGGCCGAGCTCGCTGGCGTAGAGCTTGGCAATCGACGCCTCGGCGTTCGGGATCTGGCCGGCCGCCTGCATGGAGATGACACGGTAGGCCAGGAGGGTCGCCGTCTGCACCTCGATCCAGCGCTCGGCCCACTGCTCGCGGACGGCCTCGTAGTCCGTCGGCGCCATCTCGGCGCGCCCCTCGCGCAGCCAGGCCAGGTAGCGCTCGATCGCCTGCCGCTGGCCCACGGAGGCGCCGATAGAGGAGCGCTCGAAGTCCAGCGTCGTCGTCCCCAAGTACCAGCCGCGGTTGATCTCGCCGACGACGTTCTCGAGGGGCACGCGAACGTCCTCGAAGAACACCTCGTTGAAGTGGTGCGCCCCGGCCATGTTCACCAGCGGCCGAACGGTGATGCCCGGTGTCTTCATGTCGACCAGGAAGTAGGTGATGCCGCGGTGCTTGGGGGCGTCCGGGTCCGTGCGGGCGAGCATGAAGCACCAGTCGGAGAGGTGGGCGCCGCTCGTCCAGATCTTCTGGCCGTTGATGACGAAGTCGTCGCCGTCGCGAATGGCGCGGGTTTGCAGGGAGGCGAGGTCGGAGCCGCTGCCGGGCTCGCTGTAGCCCTGGCACCACTGGATCTCGCCGCGCAGGATGCCGCCGAGGTGGCGCTTCTTCTGCTCCTCGGTGCCGTGGGCGATGAGCGTCGGCCCGAGCATCATCACGCCGAGGCCGCCTATCTGCGGTGCGCGCGCTTCAGCGAACTCCTGGTTCAGGACGAACTGGTCGACCGGCGTCATGCCGGCACCCCCGTAGGCCCGCGGCCAGGCCGCGGCGATCCAACCGCGCTCGGCGAGGACCGTGCGCCAGCGCTCGAAGGCGTCCACGCGCGGGCCGTCCTGGCCGCCGCGGCGCAGCTCGATCAGCTCGTCGGCTGTCACCTCCTGGCGGCGGAACTCCTCGGGAAGCTCCGTCCCGAGGAAGGTGCGGACCTCGCTGCGCCATGCTGCCTGCTCGGGGGTGTCGCGCCAGTCCATCGGTCTACCTCGGCCCGAAGTTTGGGTGCGCGCATCCTAGCAGACCGGGCTGCCGCGCGGCGGACACGGCCGCTTCCTCGCCTGTTCCTTGTCACTCGCGTGAAAGTCCGCCTTCGCGCCTGTTATGCCACGTGGGAGGGCGCCTTCCTAGGCTCGAAGGGCGGTGCAGGGCGGGGGCCGCGGCGAGAGAGGCGCAATGACGATCGGCGGCATGCCCGTCCCGGACTTCGGCAAGCGGCTCGTCCACGAATTCATGGACGACGACCTGACCGGCCTCGCGGCGGAGCTGTCCTACCGCTTCTTCCTGGCGCTCTTCCCCTTCGCCATCTTCCTGGCAGCGCTCGGCGGCTTCGTCGCCAGCCTGGCCGGGGTGGAGAACCCGGCACAGAAGGTCATCGACCTCTTCGGCGACGCGCTCCCTTCGGACGCGGCAAGCGTAGTCCGCAAGCAGGTAGAGGAAGTCGTCTCCGCGCGCAACGCCGGGCTCCTGTCGTTCGGCATCCTCGGCACCATCTGGGCGGCCGGCGGCGGCGTCGGCGCGCTCATCAAGGCCATGAACCGCGCCTACGACATCCCCGAGACGCGTCCCTTCTGGAAGAAGACCGGGATCGCCCTCGGCATCACGGTGCTGGCGGGAACGGCCCTCCTCGCAGCCTTCGGTGTGATGATCGCCTTCCAGGCCTATGGCGGGCGGATCGCCGACGCGATAGGGCTCGGCACGCCGTTCGCGATCTTCATGAACGTCGCCCGATTCCCGCTCGTGCTGGCGCTGCTGACGGTGGCAATCGCCTTCGTCTACTGGGCGGCGCCGAACACCGCCCAGCCCTTCAAGTGGGTGACACCGGGCGCGCTCGTGTTCACGGTCGGCTGGATCGTGGCCACCGTGCTGTTCGCGCTCTACGTGGCCAGCTTCAGCTCCTACAACGCCACATATGGTGCCCTGGGCGGCGTGGTCGTCCTCCTCGTCTGGTTCTACCTCACGAGCGTGCTTGTGCTTCTCGGCGCCGAGGTCAACGCCGTCCTCGACGAGGCCCAGGCGGGCGAGGCGCTGGCCGAGCGCCGGCGACTCGTCAACGAGGACCTCCAGAAGCGGCGCAAGAAGGACCCGTACACCCCCGAATCGACGCCCCTGCCAGCGGCGAACGCGGAAGCGGCGCCAACTCGAGCGGGGACGACCGAACCCCCGCCAGGGCACCCTGGCGAGGCCCGGCAGCCGCGGCGGCGCGCCATGCAGCCCACCGGGCCGGGACCACTCGTGGCCCTTGCGGGGCTGTTCGTCGCAGCGTTCGCGTTGCGGCGATGGGCCCGCTGAGGGCAGATCTCACCGGCCCGAACAGCCGGGTCGGCCAGCCAGCGAGGGGGCGCACGCCGCCTCGCGCCGGGTCTGCGGAGGAGAGCAGTGCAGAAGGATTCGTCGATGCAAAAGGACTACTACGAGCCACTGGAGCCCCACGCCGTCAACGAAGGCGGCGAAGTCCCCGCCGGCGCCACCGGCATGTACAGCCCCAGTAGCGAGGGCGACAAGGGAGGCGGCATGGGCGAGCAGGCGGGCCACGTCGCTACCAAGACACAGGAGAAGGCGCCGGAGATGGGCACCAAGGTGCAGGAACAGGCCGACG
>JADLBJ010000107.1 GCA_020847765.1 Dehalococcoidia bacterium | reverse complement strand
GGCGGTGGAGGGGACGAGGACCCAGTCCCTGACGAGTTGGGTGACGTCGAGGAGGTAATAGGTGTTGGCCACGGTGACTTGCAGGGGGTCGCCGACGCTCCCGCCGAGGATGGGCAGGTTGGCGGCGGTGGCGGTGGCCTCGGTCCAGGGGGATTCGACGCGGCTGAAGCTGACGGAGCCGGGCGAGGTGACGCGGTTGACATAGAGGCGCAGGGTGGCCTGGGCGATGGAGGCGTGGGTGGTGCCTGGGGGGAGAGCGCTGAGGTCGAAGCGGATGAGGGCGTCGGTCGAGTTGTCGACCTGGAGTTGGGGGAGTGCGCCGAAGTTGGATGCCGGCTGGGCGGTGCGCAGTGTGGTGTCAGCGACGGCGGGGAGGTCAATGGCACCGGCGGTGGAGGCGCAACCGAGCGCGCAGAGTATGGGCAGAAGCCGGGACATGGTGAGTTCCTTCCTGGTGGCGGCCGGCGGGGGCCGCGGAGATGTCTTCACCAGGAGAAGCGCCGCTTGGGGGACGGGATGATCATGCGAGCGAAAAAAAAGCCGCCCGGTGAGGGGCGGCTTCAGGGGAAGGGCGGCTGGGCCATGGGGCGCGCCGGCTGACGGCGGCGATCAGGCCATGTCGAACTTCTCGGGGTGGATGAGACCGTCGGAAGTGACGAGCACGGGGCGGCCGAGGATCTCTTCGAGCTCCTCGAGGTACTGGTTGCCGGTGGACTGGATGAGGTTGGCGACGTCGGGGTGGACGCGGAGGAGCACCTCCTTGCCTTCGAGCGCGGGGGCGATCTTGTAGGCTTCGGTGATGATCTCGCTCATGACGGTGCCCGAGCTCTTGATGTAGCCGGAGCCTTCGCAGGTGGAGCAGGGCTGGCAGAGGGCGCGTTCGAGCGACTGTTTGACGCGGCGGCGGGTGATGGCGACGAGTCCGAAGTCGTTGAACTGGAGAATTTTGTAAGGCGCGCGGTCGGTGCGCATGGCCTCTTCGAGGGCCTGCATCACCTTTTGGCGGTTGCGGCGTTCGTCCATGTCGATGAAGTCGACGACGATGATGCCGCCGAGGTCGCGGAGGCGGATCTGGCGGGCGATTTCCTTGACGGCCTCGGTGTTGGTTTTGACGATTGTGTCTTCGAGGCGGTTGGACTTGCCGACATACTTGCCGGTGTTGACGTCGATGGCGACGAGGGCCTCGGTCTGGTTGATGACGATATAGCCGCCGGATTTGAGCCAGACCTTGGGGCGGAGGGCCTTATCGAGCTCTTCGGTGATTTTGAAGGCGTCGAAGATGGGGATGGGGCGCGTGTAGAGTTTGACACGGCTGACCATGGCGGGCTGGAAGCGTTCGAGGAAGGCGAGGATGGATTCGAAGGTTTCTTCGTTATCGACCCAAACGGCCTTGAAGCTGTCGCTGACCTGGTCGCGGAGGGTGCGCTGGACGAGTTCGAGGTCGTGGTGGAGGAGGTTCGGGGCGGGGCGCTTTTCCGCCTTTTTGCGGATGTCGAGCCAGAGGTTGTAGAGGAAGTTCATGTCGGCGGCGATTTCGGCTTCGGGTTTGCCTTCGCCGGCGGTGCGGACAATGAAGCCCCCGGTCATGCCCTGGGAGTGAGTGGAGAGGATGCGCTTGAGGCGGATGCGTTCGTCGTCGGTGCCGACCTTGCGGGAGACGCCGTTGTGGTCGAGGGTGGGCATGTAGACGACGTAGCGTCCGGGGATGGCGACGTGGGAGGTGATGCGGGCGCCCTTTTGGCCGAGGGGTTCCTTGGCGATCTGGACGATGATCTCCTGGCCTTCCTTGAGGAGGTCGGTGATGAGGGGCAGCGGGGGGCGTTCGCGGTCGCGGTCGCGGCGGTCGCGGGGACCACGGTCGTCGCGGGGGCCACGGTCGTCGCGGGGGCCACGGGCCTCGCGGTCGGGGCGGCCTTCGCGGACTTCGCGCAGTTCAGTGGGCGGGGCTTCGTCGATGGGGTCGAGGGCGCCTTCAAGGTCGCGGCCTTCGGGGAGGACGAAGGAGGCAGCGGGGCGTTCGGTGCGCTCGGGGGCGCGGTCGCCGGGTTGGTCAGCGGGGCGGTCGCCGGGACGGTCAGCGCGGTCGCCACGTCCACCGCGGCGTCCACGGCGGCGCATGCGGCCGGAGCGGGGCTGGATGTAGCGGGCGGCGGGCTGTTCGCGGACGGCGGCTGAGGCTTCGGAGGGCCCGGCGTCGCCGGAGGCGGCTTCGCTTTCCGGGTCGTCGTCGGAGGAGGCGGAGGCTTCGGCGGAGGGTTCGTCGTCGCCAGAGGCGGCTTCGGCGGCCTCGACGGAGCCGGATTCGTCAAAGGGGTCGTGGGTGGGCCTGGCGAAGGGCTCTTCGGTGTCGTCGTCGTCGGGGGCTTCGGAGGCGGCGAGGATCTCTTCGGCGATGTCGCCCTCGGTGGGGTCAAGCGAGGATTCGGCCTCGACTTCGGTGGAAACGTGGGGGTCGACGCTGTCTTCGGCTTCGTCCTGGGCGTCTTCGACCTCGTCGTCGTCTTCGCCATACTCCTCAAGGCGGGCTTCGACGGCGGCTTCGATGGCCTCGGTGACTTCGTCCTCGCTCATGGGGGTGGCGTCGTCTTCGTCGTGTT
>JADLBJ010000106.1 GCA_020847765.1 Dehalococcoidia bacterium | reverse complement strand
CGGCGATGTGCACGGGGATGTGGGGGTGGTCGACAGGCCCGGGGTTGAAGTTCGGCGTCATCAGGGTGAAGGAGTAGTGCTGGCCGACGTATTCGAGCTTCTCCCCGGTCTGGAAGGTGTTCCAGATGGCCCTGAGCGACTCGACGTACTCCTTGATGCGAGGGGCGGGCGGAGACCAGGTGACGCTGAAGCGGCGCTGGTTGTGGCCCTTGACCTGTGTGCCGAGGCCAAGGATGAAGCGGCCTTTGGAGAAGCGCTGCAGATCCCAGGCGATCATCGCGGTCACCATGGGGCTGCGCGGGAAGGCGATGGCGACGGAGGTGCCGAGGGTCACGCGCTCCGTGTGCTCGGCGGCGAGGACGAGCGGGAGGAAGCTGTCGTGGGCTGTTTCTGCCGTGACGAGCCCATCGTAGCCGAGCGCCTCGACGTTGCGGGCGAAGCTGGCCACGTCTTCGAGGCGGGATGTGTAGATGCCGGTTTCGACTTTCACGTGGCGTCCTTTCACCTGGCACGAATGACCTACCGGGGGAGGATTCTGGCAGGCGGCGGTTGAAGCGGCAAGGAGAGTGAGGCTCGAGCACCGTGCAGAAGGCGTGGGCGGCGCCGGTTCGGGGGCAGCCTCGGGCGACCGCGGGGAAACGCCGGGTGTCGGTGAAGCGGGGAGGAACCGATACTCCTCGCAGACGGGTCCTGCCGATCCTGACCCGCCCGGGAGCGCCGCCATGCCCGTGGGGAACATCCGCGTCTGCCAGCACTGCCAGGCGCCGTACGACTGGCGGCGATCGCCGAGCAGCTCGCTGAAGATGACCTACTGCGGCTCGCTCTGCGAGCGGGCGGATCTGGGCTTCACGATCGAGGCGCTGCTCGCGGAGAGGCGGGTGCTGCCCGACGCGTGGAAGCCGCTTCTCGCCGCCTAGCGGTGGGCTCCGAACCGATAGGGCACGTAAACTCGGTGCCGAACGGCCGGTAGCACCTGCCGAGGAAACCTTTTACGCTGGGACTGCGTTTTCTGTAGTGAGTGGTGAAAGCGATTCGCCACTCAGATGGAGGGCAACGTGGAAGCGCCCATTGGACCCGGCCCTGCCGGGATGAATCTCGACAACATCAAGGTCTGCGCCCGCTGCGGCCTTCGCTATGACTGGCGGAAGTCGCCGAGCACGTTGAAGATGACCTACTGCAGCTCGCTCTGCGAGTTTGGGGACCTTGGCTTTACCATGGACGCGCTGATGAAGCTGCAGCGCGCCGAGCGTCCGGCGGCCGTGGAGAAGGAAGCCGCGCCCGCAGTCTAATCCCCGGAGATTCGCCACAGAAAAGGGCCGTCCCAGCCGGGGCGGCCCTTTTCATCTGGTCCTGGATGGAGCGGCGCGGCCTCAGCGGGCGAGCGGGGTGTCCTCGCGGTTGGCCCACTCGCGCATGGAGCCGTCGTAGACGCGCACGTCCTCGTACCCGAGGAGGGCGAGGACGAAGGCGGCGTGGGCGGCACGGATGCCGCCCTGGCAGTAGGTGATGACCGGCCTCTCGCCACTGACCCCGGCCTCTTCGAGCAGGTGCTGCAGGTCGTCGGCCGGCAGGAAGGTGCGGCGGTCGTCGCGCGTGACGAAGCGCAGCCACTCCAGGTGCCTGGCGCCGGGGACGTGGCCAGCGCGCCGGTTGCCGCGGTCGTTGGTGCCGGCCCACTCTTCGTCGGAGCGGACGTCGAGCACCTGGCAGTCGGCGCTCTGGTGCTTCTCGGCGAGCAGATCGAGGGTGGCATAGAGGGACGCGTCCGGACGGGCGGTAAACGTCGTCCGCGCCGCGTGGTGCCCGTGGAAGGTGACTGGTCGGCCCTCGGTCAGCCAGCGATGCCAGCCGCCGTTGAGCACCTTCGCCCGGGTGTGACCGTAGTAGTTGAGGACCCACCAGAGGCGCGCGGCCACCAGGGCGTTGTTGTCGTCGTAGGTGACGACCGTAGTCTCGGGGCCGACGCCGAGCTGGCCCATCAGCTCCTCGAAGCGGGCGGGCGGCATGACGAGGAGGCCGTGGTCGCTGCCGGCCGGGTCGTCTTCCTTGATGTAGTAGTGCACCGGCAGGTGGACGGCGGTCGGGATGTGGGCGCGACGGTAAGCTTCGAGGACGGCGCAGTCGATGAGGCGTACGTCGGGGTCGCCGGCGTGGTCGGCGAGCCACTCAGGCTCGGCCAGAAGTTCGGGACGCGCGTATTCCATGGGGCATGCTCCTGTCGGCGGGTGCGCCACAGGATAGCGGCCGGCCGGCGGTGGCGCAGTCAGGCCGCTGTCGACGAAAGCGCCGCCCGAAATCAAAGGTGCTCGAGGAAGTAGCCGAGGACACGGCGCTCCTGGTATTCGAGGCCCTTCGCGTCGCGAGGCATGTGCCGCTCTTCAGGGAAGAGGAGGAGGTCATAGGGGCGCTGGGCGGCGGCAAGAGCGACGACCAGGCGGGCCGTATGCCGGAAGTGGACGTTCTCGTCGACCATGCCGTGGACGAGCAGCAGCCTGCCGCGCAGCCCGCCCACGTGGCCAAGCAGGGAGCTTTCACGGTAGCCCGCGGGGTTGTCCTGCGGCCTGGCCATGTAGCGCTCGGTGTAGGCGGTGTCATAGCCGTCCCAGTCGGCCACGGGGGCGCCGGCGACGCCCACGCGGAAAACGTCGGAGGCGCGGAACATGGCCATGGCGGTCATGTAGCCGCCGTAGCTCCATCCGTAGACGCCGACACGCTCGGGGTCGACCGCCACGGCAGCGACCAGCTGGTGGACGGCGGCGACCTGGTCCTCGAGCTCGACGGAACCCATGTGACGCCAGAGCGGAGCTTCGAAGGCGAGCCCGCGGTTGGCGCTGCCGCGGTTGTCGACCTTCAGAACGAAGTAGCCCTGGCGGGCGAGGTACTGCGCGCGAAGGTCGACCGTGAGCGCCCACGCCTCGTACACCGACTGGGCGTGGGGCCCGCCGTAGAGGGAGACGACGAGGGGGTAGCGCCGGCCCGGTTCCATGGCGGGCGGGGGATAGAGGGCCGCGTCGAGCGGCGTAACGCCGTCGGCGGCGGTCAGGGTCAGCAGTTCCGGAGGATCGAGGCCGAGCGCCTCGGCGCTATGGCCCTCGTTCGCGAAGAGCACGCGCGAGCCGCCGCCCCGTGTGGGCTCGAGGACGACGACAGGAGCGCTGTGGCGGTTGCTCCAAGTGTCGAGCAGCCACTCGCCGTCCTCGGAGAGCACGGCGTCATGCCAGCCGGGCTCGTCGGTCAGGCGCAGGACGTCGCCTCCGTCGAGCGGCACGGCATAGAGGTGCCGTTCGAGCGCGCCGTCGCGGGTGCCGAGGACGTAGGCGAGGCGACGGCCCTCGTCGACACCGACGAGGCGAGTCACGACCCACTCCCCGGCCGTCAGCTGGCGCACCAGGGCACCGTCCGCCGCGTGGAGGAAGAGGTGGCGGTAGCCGGTGCGCTCGCTGCCACGCAGGATCTCGCCGCTGGCGAGGAAACGGGTGTCGTGCCCGAGGTTGAGCCAGGGGTCCTGTTGCTCTTCGACGAGGACGACGGGTCGGCCGTCGTCGAAACGGAGAAGGCGGAGGGTGCGCTGGTCGCGGGACAGGACGTCGGCCGCGAGCGCCCCGCCGGGCGTCCAGTAGACGTCAGCCAGGTAGACGTCGGCGGCGCCCCCCAGGTCCAT
Organism: Dehalococcoidia bacterium; assembly: GCA_020847765.1. Lineage (GTDB taxonomy): Bacteria > Chloroflexota > Dehalococcoidia > Tepidiformales > Tepidiformaceae > JADLBJ01. The sequence goes on along the minus strand of JADLBJ010000106.1, from coordinate 10,901 downwards.
CCACACGAGAGCGCCCGAGACGACGTCCACGACGCCAAGGCGAAGGCGGGCGTTGGCCTCGCCCGCGAACGGGTAGCGATGACGCTCGACGTCGACGGCGGGTGTGCCCTGGTGGACGATCGGGTACTCGGGGATGTGCCGCTCGTCGGCCTCGACGAAGGCGACGCGAGCGCTGTCGGGGCTCCACCAGAAGCCGCGGGCCCGGTCGAGCTCCTCCTGGGCGATGAACTCGGCGAGGCCAGAGGTAAGCCCCGGCTCGGCGGCGAAGGTGAGGCGCCGGACGCTGCCGGTCGCCACGTCGGCGACGTGGAGGTCGCCGTCACGAACGAAGGCGACATAGGCGCCATCGGGGCTGAGGCGCGGGTCCTGAGCGCCGGCACACTCGCCGAGCTCGACGAAGGGCAGGCCGTCGCGGCTGACGGAGAGGCGCCCGCCGCTGGGGACGAGAAGCACTTCGCCCAAGGCTTTGGAGGCGAACTGGTACTCGGTGACGCCGAGCTCGCGCAGGCGGAGGCGTTCGCGCCGCAGCTCCTCCTCACGCGAGAGAGCGGCCTCCGAGGAGCTGCCTGCCACCGGGCCGGCCACGGCGCGCGCATCGCCGCTCGCGAGGTCGTACCGCCAGAGGCTGCGGACGAGGTCGCCCCCGGCGCTATAGAGGTAGGTGACGGCCTTGCTGTCGGGGGTGAAGCCGAGCCGGCCGGGAACGGTCATGCCCGGGCGCGGGTAGCGGGCCACCTGTTCGACGGTGATCGTGTCGAATGGGCGGCTCACGCGGAGAGTGCCTCCTGTCGCAGCGCTTCGACGTCCGCGAGGCTCTTCGGGATGGCAGCGGAGAGGACCTCGGGGCCGTCTTCGCGAACAAGGACGTCGTCTTCGACGCGAATGCCACCGAAGTCGAGGAGGCGGTCGACGCGCTCCCAGGCGACGTCGTCGCGAAAGCGCCGGCGCAACGCGGGGTCTTCGAGCAGAGCCCGGATGAAGTAAACGCCGGGCTCGACGGTCACGACGTAGCCGGGGGCGAGGGGCAGGTCGGCGCGCAGGTAGCGCAGCCCGAGGCGATCACTGGCTGGGCGGCCTGCCAGGCAGCCGCCCGCGTCGTGGGTCGCCAGCCCGAGCATATGCCCGAGGCCGTGCGGGAAGAAGAGGGCGTGGGCGTCGCGCTCAACGAGGCCAGCCGGGTCGCCGCGAAGGATGCCGAGGTCGACGAGCCCGATGCTGATGGCCGCCGCGGCCTCGAGGTGGAGGCCGCGGTATTCGCGGCCGGGGCGAGCGCCGCCGATCGCCGCCTCCTGCACGGCCAGGACGAGCTGATAGAGGTCGCGCTGCAGCCCTTCGAAGCGGCGTCCGGTGGGATAGGTGCGGGTGACGTCGCTGGCGTAGCTGTCCACTTCGGCGCCGGCGTCGACGAGGACGAGCTCGTCGACGCCAAGCGAGCGGCTGGAGGGCGGAAAGTGGAGGACGGCAGCGTTGGGCCCTGCGCCGACGATCGAGCCGTAGGCTGTGCGGTCGCCGCCGGCCCGGAACATTGCGGCCTCGATCTCCACCTGGAGCTGGCGCTCGGTCATGCCCGGGCGGGCGTGCCAGAGCCCGGCCAGATGCCCCATGCGGCTGGCCGCTGCGGCCGCGCGCATGGCCGCGAGCTCGTCGGCGTCCTTGCTGCGCCGCGCTTCGGACACGCAGCTTGAAAGGCGGGCGGAGGCCTCGGCGTCGACGATGGGCTCGAGGGCCTGCCAGCCGGCGAGGCCGTAGCCGGCGGGGTCGGTGAGCAGGTCCTGGTTTCCGAGGAGGGCGACGGCCTCGCCGCGGTGGGACTCGAGCCAGGGACCGAATTCGGCGCGCTCCGCCACCGGCAGCTTGGTTTGGGCCGCAACGGCGTCGACTTGCGAACCGTCACCGGTCCAGACGCGCTCTTCTGCGGTCGGTCGAGGGACAAAGAGTCGCCAGCCCTCGCGCGCGTCGAAGACCAGAACGGCACCGGGCAGGGGGGCGCCGGCGAGGTAGACGTGCTCCGGATGGGCGTGGAAGTCGTGCAGCTGGTCGGTGCCGGCGATGGGCAGCGGCAACCCGGCGGGGACGACGACGGGGCCGCGCACCTCACCCCAGGCGCGCGCCACAGCAGCTCGTCGGCGGTCGAGCACGGAGGAATCGTGCATCGGCAGTCAGTCTACCGTAGGCACGCGCTCAGGCGGTGGCGTACTGGTCGGCGGCGGCACGCAGGGTACGGGCGACGTCCTCGCGCAGCTCGGGCGGGGCGACGACGCGTGCTTCGGCACCCCAGCTGCGCACCCAGGGGACGAACTCGAGCAGGCTGGGGAGGCGCAGCTCCAGGCGGAGCCCACCGGCCGGCGTCCTTGCCAGGCGCTGCGAGGGATGCCAGCGCGTCTCGGCCACGCGGTCGGCCACCGCCGGCGTGAAGTCGACGACGACGTCGTACTGGTCTTCGCCGAAAACGACCCCCCAGCTCCTGCGCATCAGCTCTTCGAGGGCGTGGAGGTCAGCGGCGACGAAGGTGCGGCCGGTGGGCTCCACAGCCTGGATGCGGTCGAGCTTGAACGTGCGGACCTGGCCGTGCTCGTGGCTGTAGCCGATGACGTAGACGGCGGCACCGGTTGTGCTGGGCTCGAGGAGGTAGGGGTCGAGCTCGGTGCGCCGGATCGCGCGGGCGGCCTGGGAGCGGTAGCGCAAAGTGACGGTCTGGGAGCTGGCCCAGGCGTCGGTCAGCGTGCGGAGCACCTCGGTCTGGGGGCGGCGGGCGGGGCGCTCCTTCAGCTGGGTGGCGGCACTGCGCACCTGGGCGGCGAGCGGAGGCGGCAACGCCGCGGCGAGCTTTTCGAGCGCGCTGATCGCGTCGGGGTCGCGCTCGTCCGCATGGCGCAGAAGCAGGCGGGTGGCCAGAAAGACGGCACGCGCCTCCTGCAGGTTGAAGCGGACGGAGCCGATGGGCGTGGAGCCTGGCAGCAGCTGCCAGCGTCGCCCGGGTGCCTCGAGGAGTGGGACGCCAAGCTCGCTCTCGAGCACGATGAGATCGCGCTGAATGGTCCGCGGGCTGCAGTCGAGCTGCCGTGCCAGGTCGCGGACGGTGAGGCCGGCGGGGCTCTGGCGGAGGCGGCGCTCGATTTCGACGAGACGGGCCGCCCGTCGCACCTGTTCCGTCATCGAAGAACCCTCCGGGCCGCTCGGCAGGCTGAGCGCGCCTTTGTTGCGGGCGGAGTCTGCGCGCGCAACGCGACAGAAGTGGTCGCGTGGCGTGGACGAAGTGTTAAGAAAACGACGCCACGACCGGAACTCCGCGCTCGCGTACGATCGATTCGATGGCAGAGAGGCGCGAGTTCGGGGAGCTTCAATACATCGCGGCGGAGGCGATCGGCCAGCCCGGGCAACGGCGCTTCCGCCTGCGGGCGATGAACCAGGAAGGGGAGACCGCCTTCCTCTGGCTGGAGAAAGAGCAGCTGAATGCGCTCGGCGACGCCATCCAGACCGTGCTGCGGGACGAGCGGTACGACTACGCGCCGCTGGCAGCAGACGACGCCGGGCAGGAGCCAGTTTTCCCGCTCGAGGCCAACGTCGATTTCCGCGTCGGCCAGCTTTCCATGGGCGTGAACCAGAGCGTGCGGCGGATCGTGCTCATCGGCGCCGAGGCCGTCGCTTCGGGCGACGAGGCGGAAGGCCTGCAGATGGAGTTCGACTACCGCCGGGGCTTTGAGCTGCAGCGCCAGATCGCGGCCGTCGTCGCCGCCGGTCGCCCGCCCTGCCCCCTCTGCGGCGGCCCACTCGACCCCCAGGGTCATGTATGTCCGCGTTCGAACGGCCACCATCCTGCCGAGTAGCTCAGCGTGTCCCCGGCGTGCCTGTCGTGGCGGACGGCGGCGCGGTGACGGCTGCGGTGGGCGGAGGCGACGAGCCAGGCGTCGCCGTGAGCGAGGTGGCGGTGGGAGAGGGCGAAGGCGTGGGGGTGACCGAAGGCGACACTGCCCGCGTCGCCGAGGGAGAGTGAGTCGCCGTAGCGGTGGCCGACAGCGGCGGGGTGGGCGTCGTCTCGGGCGGTGGCGCGACAGGGGCCGGTCGTTCGTAGGTCGGGAGCGGCGGCAGGTCGGCCGTAGTGCCGCCGGGGAGGACGAGGCTGGCCGGCCCGACGACCTCCACGAAGACCGGCCCGCGGTTGAAGGCGACTTCTGCGCCAGCGGCAGTGAAGAAGCGCGTGCGAGCCGTCCGATCGACCTTGCGCCAGGTAGCGTCGACAGCGCGGCCGTCGAGGAAGATCGTGGCCGGCCCCTGACCGACCTGGTCGAGCAGAACGTGGCCGGCGAAGTCGATCACCTCCCATGGGACGCGCATCACAACGATGGACTTGAAGCGCAGCTGCCTGTTGGAGCGCGCGTCGACGGCCGGACCGCCGCCCTGGAAGCGGAGGTAGCTGTTGGTGGCGCGGTCCCAGTGCCACTGGATGACGCGCTCAGCGTACCGGTTCTCCTGGAAGTCGATCTCGAGCGCAGCGACGGCCGGGGCCGCGGCCGTGCCGGCGAAGTCCTCCTTGAACGGCCACGGGGCGAGCGTCGGGGTGCGACCGAGGCCGAGAGCCGCCGCCGCCTGACGGAGGGCAGCCGAGCTCGTGGCCAGGTTGTGGGGCGCGTAACGGTCATCCTGGCGGTAGAAAGCGCGGTCCGGCCCCGGTGCGAACGCCTCGAGGTCGGCGACACCCCATTGGTCGATCTGGCCGGCCGCGTTGGCGGCGTTGCCGGTGACAGCGCTGCCCGCGTGGGCGTAGAGCGCGCCCAGCTCGTCGGCCCAGACGACGAAGGGCGTGCGCGCCGAGCGCACGGGTGCGACGACATCGGCGTCGCGCCGCCAGTAGACGGCCATCAGCCGGGTGAGGCCGCCTTCGACGAACGCTTCGTAGACGAGATCCGCCCGGTCGAGGCCGTATTGGGGGAGGGCGTCAGGGCTGTTGTCGATCATGACAGCGATGGGCGGCAGGTCGCGGCGTGCGGCCCACTCGGCGTCCGTCATCGGCGCGCCGTCGAGGAGGCCGTAGTGCGGGGCGGGCGTCGCCGTCCGGGTCGGCGTGGGCGAAGGCGTGGCTGTCGCGGTCGCTGGCGGGGGAGAGGGCAGCGGCTCGGGGCCGGCGGCATGCGGCGCGCCACCCTGAGAGAGGGCGAGGGCGACAACGGCCCCCGCACCGAGAACCGCGGCGGCGACGGCCAGCCCGGCGACGACGGGCGGTGGGCGGAGGCCACGAAGCCGCTCCTTCATGCCGGGATACTACTGCTAATGCGCTTGAGCGGAAAAGCGGCTGGCGAGGACGAGCTAGCGTACGCCGGCCACACCGAGGGCGTACGGGAGAGCCCGGCTTGCCGCGGGGTGCTCACTTCCGCACAGTAGGGTGCGTGAAGCGGCTCGGCATTCTCACCAGCGGCGGCGACGCGCCGGGCATGAACGCCGCCATCCGCGCCGCCGTGCGAACGGCCAGCACCCGCGGCATCGGCGTGGTCGGATACGTCGACGGCTACACCGGGTTCGTAAAGGGCGAGTACATAGAGCTGGACGACCGCGCGGTCGGCAACCAGATCCAGCGCGGCGGAACGTTCATCGGCACCTCGCGCTGCCCGGAGTTTCGCGACCCGACCGTGCGGGCCCAGGCGGCCGAAAAGATGCTGGAGGCGGACGTCGAAGGTCTCATCGTCGTCGGCGGCGACGGCAGCTTCCGCGGGGCACGCGCCCTCGAACTGGAGCAGGGCGTGCCAGTTGCCGGCATCCCCGGGACGATCGACAACGACGTCTTCGGCACTGACGAAACGATCGGCTTCCACACGGCGGTCAACACGGCGGTTCTCGCCATCGACCAGCTGCGCGACACGGGCGAGTCGACAGGGATGATGTTCTTTGTCGAGGTGATGGGGCGGACGAGCGGCGCGATCGCTTTGCACACCGCCGTCGCCGCCGGAGCCGCGGCGGTCGTCGTCCCCGAAGGCGGCGACTTCCAGGAGCTGGTCGACAGGCTGGAGACGTCGATCGCGCGCGGCAAGCGCAGCCACGTCATCGTCGTCGCCGAGGGCGAGCGCGCGGGCGGCGCCTTCAAGGTAGCCGAGCGCGTCGGGCGGCTGCTCAACCGACCCTACCGCGTCGTCGTCCTCGGGCATGTGCAACGCGGCGGGCGGCCGTCACCGCGGGACCGGATCGTGGCGGCGCTCTCCGGAGCGCTCGCTGTCGAGGCGCTGGCGAACGGCCGCTCCGGCATGATGATCGGCATGCAGCGAGGGCAGGCGGTCGAGGTGCCCCTCCGCGACGTCGTCGACAACGTTCACCCGGACCCGCCATACGAGTTGCTCCAGCTCGCGCAGATGCTTTCGGGCTAAGGCGGCGGACGAGGCGGCGTGCCCCGCGCTACACTGGCAGTGCCGACGACGGAAGGAGCTGCCTCTCTGGAGGTGCGGGATGGCGATCACGCTGCCTGCCGTGGACACAGAGGCGCCGAACTTTGAGCTCGAGGACCAGGCTGGCTCCCCGATTAGACTGCGCGACCTGCGCGGACAGTGGGTCGTGCTCTACTTCTACCCGAAGGACGACACGCCCGGGTGCACCCGCGAGGCATGCAGCTTCCGCGACAGCTATGCCCCGCTGCGGGGGGCCGGGGCCGTCGTGCTTGGCGTCAGCGCCGACACGGCCGCCTCGCACGCGAAGTTCGCGAGCAAGTACGATCTGCCGTTCACCCTGCTGGTCGACGCCGACGACCACGCCGTCGCCCGTGCCTATGGCGCCTGGGGGACGAAGAGCAGCTACGGTAAGACGTACGAAGGGATCCTGCGCTCGACCTTCCTGATAAACCCCCAGGGGCGCGTAGCCCGGGTGTGGACGAAGGTCCGCCCGGAGGGGCATGGCGAGGCGGTGCTGCAAGCGCTGCGCGCGGAGCAGGCGTAGCCTCCCTCGCAGATAGCGGCAAAGGCCGTAGGATCGGTCCCATCCGCGAGCGGGAGGCACCGAGATGTCCATCCGCCATACGTGCGAGGGCAGCCACGCCCTGCGCGCCAGCGACGAGCCACGCCCTGGCCACGCCCTGCCTGGCGACGAGCCGCGCTGGCCGCGCGACCGCACGGTCGACGTTCGCCACATCCGCCTGGACCTGGGAATCGACGTCGAAGCCCGGCAGGTGAGCGGCACGGCGACCCATACGCTCCGGCCGCTCAACGATGGCCTCCGCGTGGTGGAGTTCGACGCCATCGACCTGGCAATCCAGAGCGTAACTGTGGACGGAAAGGAAGCAGGATTCTCGTACGACGGCGCGCGGCTGGCGGTAACGTTGCCCGATGCGGCCGCAGGGGAAGAATGCGAGGTCGCCGTCGGTTACAGCGCCCGCCCGCGTATTGGGCTGTACTTCATCGGGCCGGACGCGGCCTATCGGGACAAGCCGGTGCAGGTCTGGTCGCAATGCCAGGACGAAGACGGGCGCTACTGGTTCCCGGCCTACGACTACCCCAACCAGAAGCAGACGAGCGAGATGGTCGTCACGGTGCCCGGCTCGTGGTTCGCGCTCTCCAACGGCCGACTGGTCGAAGAGTGTGCGAACGCCGACGGCACCCGCACGTTTCACTGGCTGCAGGAGCGACCGCACGCGACCTACCTCATGACGCTGGCGGCAGGCGAGTTCACGCGAATCGACGCAAGCCGGCCGGACCTGACGGTCGACTACTTCGTCGAGGCGGGCGACGTGGAGGACGGCAAGCGCGCCTTCGCCCGCACGCCGGAGATGATCGCGCTCTTCGAACAGCTGACGGGCGTGGCGTACCCCTGGGCGAAGTACAGCCAGATCGTCGTGCGCGACTTCGTCTTCGGCGGCATGGAGAACACGAGCGCGACGACGATGACACGAAACATCCTCGTCGACCGGAAGGCGAGCCGGGACTTCACGAGCGACGGGCTGGTCTCTCATGAGCTGGCGCACATGTGGTGGGGGGACCTCCTCACCTGCCGCGACTGGTCGCACGGCTGGCTGAACGAGAGCTTCGCCACGTACTTCGAGATGCTCTGGGACGAGCACCATCGCGGCGTCGACGAATACCGGCAAGGTGTGATCGACAACGCCCGGCTCTACCTGGAAGAGCGGTACCGTCGGCCCGTCGTCACCAACGTCTACCACGAGCCGATCGACATCTTCGACCGGCACCTCTACGAGAAAGGCTCGCTCGTCCTCCATATGCTCCGCGGACTCCTGGGCGACGAGGCTTTCTTCCGGTCGATCCGACGCTACTGTCGCGACAACCAGGACCGGAACGTCGTCACGCAGGACTTGATCGACGCCATCGCGGAAGAGACCGGGCGCAACCTGGAGTGGTTTTTCGACCAGTGGCTCTACCGGCCCGGACACCCGCAGCTCAAGGTCAGCTGGAGTTGGGACGAAACAGCCAGGCTGGCGACCGTCGCGGTCAAGCAGACGCAGAAGACGGACGACCGCACGCCGGTGTTCCGGCTGCCGCTGACGATAGACTTCACCACGGGCCGCGGCCGGCCGCGCGCCTTCCGCGTGGAGATGACGGAGAAGGACCAGACGTTCGTCTTCCCGCTGCCGGCACGGCCGGACCTTTGCCGTTTCGACCCGCACAACGAGGTCCTGAAGGAGCTGGACTTCGATAAGTCGGTGGGCGAGTGGCGGCTGCAGCTGCGCGACGACAACGACATTGCCGGGCGCCAGGCCGCCGCCCGCGGACTGGGCAAGAAAGGCGGCAGCGAAGCCATCCAGGCGCTGGAGACGGCTGCCCGGGACGACCGCTTCTGGGGCGTGCAGGCTGCCGCCGCAAAGGCGCTGGGGGAGGTCCGGACCGAAGCCGCCCGCGACGCCCTGATTCGCCTCCTCGCCGTCCGCCATCCGAAGGCGCGTCGTGGGGTGGTCGAGGCGCTCGGGAGCTTCCATGGCGACCAGGCGGTGCTCGAGGCGCTGCGCCCCTTCGCCGCCCGAGACGCCTCCTGGTTCGTCGAGGCGGAGGCGAACAAGAGCCTTGGGAAGCTGCGGCTACCGGCTGCCTTCGACGTGATCGCCGCCAACTTCGACCGGCCCTCGTTCCGGCAGGTCGTGCGCGTGGGATGCCTCGACGGCCTGGTGGAGCTGCGCGACGAGGGGGCTTTTCCCTACTTCGAACGGGCTGCCGCCTATGGCGCGTGGTGGCAGTCGCGGACGACGGCGGTCAGCGCCATCGCTCGCCTCACCGCCTTCTTTCCCGAACGCAAGAAGCACTCGGGTGCGGCGCTGGAGCAGCTCTTACGAGACCCCGACTTCCGCGTGCGAGTGGCCGCGGCGAACGGTCTGAAGACCCTCGGCGACGCCGACTTCGCGCCAGCGCTGGACGACATGGCCCAACGCGAGCTGGACGGCCGCGCCGTACGTGCGGGTCGGGAGAACGCCCTCGCCCTGCGCAAGGGTGCTGAGACAACGGACGAGGTGCGCCGCCTGCGCGACGATCTGGAGAAGCTGCGCAACGAGAACGTGCGCCTCCGCGACCGACTGGACCGCCTGGAGGCGACGCGCCGCCCGACCGCGTGATGCTGCCGACCCCGGTCCGCGTGCCTATACTCGGGGCGTGACAGGCGCCTTCATCCTGGCCATCGATCAGGGCACGACCAGCACCCGGGCGCTCGTGCTGACGCCCGAGGGCAAGGTGGCGGGTCTCGGCCAGGAGCCCTTCCCGCAGCACTTTCCCGACCCGGGCCTGGTCGAGCACGACCTGCGCGAGATCTGGGCGTCGGTCGACACGGCGGTCGCACGGGCACTCGGCGAGGCGCGCGTCGGCCCCTGGGACCTGGCCGCCGTCGGCGTCGCCAACCAGCGCGAGACGGTCGGGCTCTGGGACCGGGCCACGGGCGAGCCGGTGGCGCCTGCCATCGTCTGGCAGGATCGGCGCTCGGCCGGCGTCTGCGCGGAGCTGCGCGCCGCCGGCCACGAGGAAACGGTCCGCCAGGCGACCGGGCTGACACTCGACCCCTACTTCTCGGGGACGAAGCTCGCCTGGATGCTGCGGGAGCGTCCCGACCTGCGCGAGCGGGCGGAGGCGGGCGAGCTCGCCGCCGGCACGATCGACAGCTGGCTCCTCTGGAAGCTGACGAACGGCCAGCGCCACGTCACCGACTACACGAACGCCAGCCGGACGCTGCTGTTCAACATCACTCGCGCCCGCTGGGATCGGAACCTCTCCGACCTGCTGGGGGTGCCGCGTGCACTCCTGGCGACACCGCAGCCTTCGCGGTCTCCCTTCGGGACCACGGCCGGGAGCGTCTTCAAGGCGGAAGTGCCGATCCTGGCGATCGCCGGCGACCAGCAGGCGGCGCTCTTCGGGCAGCTCTGCACGGAGCCGGGGCAGGCGAAGAACACGTACGGCACCGGCTGCTTCCTGCTCGCGAACGCCGGTCGGCGGCTCATCCTCTCGGAGAACCGGCTGCTGACGTCGGTCGGCGCCGGCGCGGGACCGGCAGGGCCGGAGTACGTGTTGGAGGGCGCGGTCTTCGTGGCCGGGTCGCTCGTCCAGTGGCTGCGCGACGAGCTGCGCCTCGTCAAACGCACCGAGGAGATCGAAACGCTCGCCGGCTCGGTGCCGGACAGCGGCGGTGTGACGGTCGTGCCGGCCCTCACGGGGCTGGGCGCGCCCTACTGGGACCCCCACGCCCGCGGCGCCATCCTCGGGCTTACGCGCGGCACGACGGCGGCGCACATCGCCCGGGCGGCGCTCGAGGGGATCGCCCTGGCGAACGCCGAGCTCCTCGCCGCCATGAACGACGACCTGCCGGAGCCCGTCCGAGAGCTGCGCGTAGACGGCGGCGCCGCCCGCAACGACCTGCTGATGCAGCTGCAGGCGGACGCCCTCGGCATCCCGGTCGTGCGCCCCCGGCAGGTGGAGACGACGGCCCTGGGCGCCGCCGAT
>JADLBJ010000105.1 GCA_020847765.1 Dehalococcoidia bacterium | reverse complement strand
CCGGAAAGCCTGTTCGTGAACAGCGCCGTACCGCCCCCTGGCGGCGCGGCCGTCTTCAAGCACGCAGCTTTGCGACCTGCCGAACTTGCGAAAAGCTGGCCAGTCAAGAAGCGCCGAACTAGGAGGGTACCATAGCCGGCGCGACTGTCAAATCCGCCGCAAGACGAGCGCTGCACGCGTTTGCCACCGAACCGTCAACGGGCGAACCCTGAGTACGGGGCCTGCGTCGTCCGTAGCGTACTACAGGCGGCCTCCTGACCACAGGTTGCCTGGCGACATTGTCCTCCCCGTCGCAGGGGCCGCGACCTGCACCCTCGGGTCGCGGCCCCAAAAACAACAGCGCGGACGGTCGGCCTCCCGTGGATGACGATCGCCAGCGCTCGCTCAGCCTGCCGGCGGGCCGTTGCGGGGCATGACGTGCAGGTCTTCCGGGGGAAGCTCCAGCAGCCAGTCCTTGCGCCGGGCGACGCCGAGGACCTCATAGGGCCGCGCTGCCAGCTCGCTGTCGAGGAGCAGCCCGCCCGGCTGCACGGCGAGACGCAGCTGGTGAACGGAGCCGTAGGCGAACTCCTCGACCACCTCGGCTGCTAGCTGGTTCGGCCACGCCTCAGCGGGCTCGTGCAGCCGCCGCAGGTTGACCCGCTCGGCGCGAATGGCGACATCGACCGCCTGCCCGGGCTGCATGACTCCGGCCTGCAGCGAGGCGCACCAGAGGCGTACCCCGTCGACCTCGACCAGCGCCCGCCCCTCCGCGACCTCCGCCACACGCGCGGAGAGGATGTTCGCCACGCCCGTCAGCTCCGCCACGCGGCGCGACAGGGGGCGGCGAAAGACCTCCTCGCGGGCGCCGAACTGCAGCAGCCTCCCCGCGTCGAAGACGGCCAGGCGGTCGGCGAGCAGGTGGGCTTCGCGCAGGTCGTGGGTGACGAAAACGATCGTCAGGCCGAGCTCCCGGCGCAGGCGCAGGAGTTCGCGCCGCAGCGAGGTGCGGAGCGACTCGTCGAGCGCGCTGAAGGGCTCGTCGAGGAGCAGGAGGCGCGCGTCGCGAGCGAGCGCACGCGCGAGGGCCACGCGCTGGCGCTGACCGCCGCTGAGCGTGGCCGGCCGGCGATCGCCCATGCCGTCCAGCCCGAGCAGCGCCAGCAGCGCCGTCACCCGGCGGCGGCGATCGACGCCGCCGGGGATGCCGAAGGCCACGTTCTCGGCCACGCTCATGTGCTCGAAGAGGGACAGCTCCTGGACGACGTAGCCCACGCCGCGCTGCTGGGGCGGCAGGTTCAGGCCCGCCCTCGAATCGAAGACCGTGCGTCCGCCGACGACGATGCGGACGCGTTCGGGCCGAAGGAGGCCGGCGGCGAACTGCAGCGTCAGGCTCTTGCCCGCTCCGGAGTGGCCGAAAAGAACGACGATCTCGTCGGCGGCTTCGAAAACGGCCTCGTAGCGGAAGCCGCCCAGCCGGGCCGCAACGTCCAGCGCAAGCGTCATGAGCGCACGGCGGCACGGGTCACAGCGACGCGGAAGCCTGCAAGCACGACAAGCGCGACCACGAGGAGGATGACCGAGAGCGCGATTGCCCCGGACAGGCCGAGGCCGCTCCCTTCGAATGCCTCGATAATCGCCAGGGGCATCGTCTGCGTCTTCCCCTGGAGGTTTCCCGCAAAGATGAGCGTCGCCCCCAGCTCGCCCATCGAGCGCGACCAGCAGAGGATGACGCCCGCGAGCATCGCCGGCCACGCATGAGGCACAGTGATCCGAAAGAACGTCCGCGTGCGCGAGGCGCCGAGTGTGTAGGCCACGCGTTCCATCTGCCTGTCGACCGCCTCGAAGCCCGCCTTGGCCGAGCGCACATAGAACGGAGCGGCGACCAGCAGTTGCGCCATTATCACCGCCGTCGTGCTGAACCCGAAGGTGAACCCGGTCAACTCGTCGATCGGCTCCCCGACGAGCCCCCGGCGGCCAAAGGCGGTCAGCAACGCCACGCCCGCGACGGTTGGCGGCAGCACGATCGGCAGGTCGAGCAGCGCGTCGATCACCGACTTCCCGACGAACCGCGAGCGCGCCAGGATGTACGCGACGGGCGTGCCGACCACCACCGTGACGAACGCGGTGAAGGTCGACGTCCAGAGGGACAGCGTGAGCGCGTCTCGCGCGATGCCACTGCGAGCCAGCTCCCATACTTTGCCGTCTTCCCAGGCACGCTCGATCAGTCCCGCAAAGGGCAGAACGAAGAAGACACCGAACGCCACGGTGAGAGCAACAACCGTCGCCGTGGCAGTCCGATCGACGACGCGACCCGTGCCGCTCATGCCCGCGTGTCGCCTCTCTTCATGGAGTGTGAGTCCGGGCTCCCCGCGCGGGCGAACCCGGGGGAGAAGCCGGGCCAGCGCCCCGCCATCTCCAGCCGGATGACCTGACGCGGAAGGAACTGCGGTCGGCAAGCCAGGCCGGTCGACATGCGTCGCCCCTCTCCTCCAAACGACTACTTGACCTCGACCTTCACGAGCGCAGGTATCCACGTCCGCGGTGGCTGGGAGGGAATAATGTTCCGCAGGGAAGCGCCGCCGCCATTGACGACGATGATAGCGCCAGTGTCTTTGTCGAGATCCGCAAGCGCGAGGGTCTGCGCGTAACCGTCGGCTCCCCTGAAAGTCACCTGCGTCGCGCCCGCCCTGATCCCTGCCTGCGCCAGGATGGCGGCGATGGCTGCTCCGGTGTATTCCTTCTCGGTGCTGTTGCTGTCCGTCGCTCTGACGGTCTTCTGCGGCAGGGCGGCGACCTGTGCTGTGGTGAGCGTGAGCGGCTTTTCGACCATGCCGTCGATCGAGACGGAGTTGAAGGTCGCGACCGGCGCCGCCGGCCGCTTGCCGAAGCCGTGTCTGGCGAGGATCGTTTGCCCGGCGTCCGACAGCACGAAGGCAACGAACGCCCGGGCCGCGGCGACGTTGCCGCTTCCCTTCGTCGCGCCGATAGGGTACTGGGCGACGATGTTGTACTTCTCGGGAATGGCGATCGTCCTGACCTGGCCGCCGGCGATCGCCGCGTCGGTCTTGTAGACGACGCCGGCGTCGCCTTCGCCAACCTGGATCTTGGCGAGGACCGACTTCACGTCTGTCTCGTTGCTCTTGAGATTGGCGAGCACCTTCGTCGAAAAGTCAGCGCCCGCGCCACCCTCAGTCGAGGCGTTCGTGAAGATCTGCCGGGCGTAGTTCCCAATGGGCACGGAAGGCGCGGCGAGGACGAGCTTCACGCCCCTCTTCGCGAGGTCTTCGAACGACGACACGGGCGATCCACTCGACGGGGCGACGATCACCGGGACATTTGTCGCGAAGATCGCCTGTGGATCGATCGTCCCCTTAGCCGCGACGAGTCGGTAGTTGGCGTCGTCTGCCGAGGCAAAGACGTCGGCTGGCGCACCCTCGTTGATCTGCGTGGCGAGAGCCGACGAGCCGGCGAAGTTGAACGTGACTGACGCCTTCGGGTTGGCGGCCGAGAAAGCCGTCCCGATCGCTTTGAATGCGTCGGTCAGCGACGCGGCGGCAAAGACCGTGATCTTGCCTTCGACGGGCGTGCTCGTTGCCGCCGGAGGAACTGCCGCCTGCGATGAGGTTGCTGTCGACGGCGACGACTGCACGGTCTCCGCCGCCGTCGGTGTGGTCGAAGACTCGTCGTCGCTGCCGCATGCCACCGCAAACAGCGAAAGAAGAAGGGCAACGACAACCAGGCTCGGAGGAACGAGCCGGGCCACCGCGCTCGAACAGGACTTCACGGCGCAACCCCATTTGTGAGCTG
>JADLBJ010000104.1 GCA_020847765.1 Dehalococcoidia bacterium | reverse complement strand
GTCCGGCGCCTCTACCTTGTCGATGTACTGGTACACCTGCGTGTACCGCGAAAAGTTCGTCGCCACGTCCCCGCTTGCCAGCTTCCGCGTCATCTGCCGCTCGAAGTTCCACTTCAGGTCGTCCATCGTGAACGCCCGTCCGTTCGCGGGCGCTTTGTTGTGCCACTTTATCCCGTCCCGAATCGTGAACACGTACGTCTGCTTGTCTGGCTGCTCCGGTGCAGCCTGCGCGATCTCCCCCCAGATCTCCCCCTTGTCCACGTCCTTCCAGGCCACCAGCAGGTTGTACGCCAACCCCGCCTGATACAGGTTCGCCCGGTACAGCTCGCGGTGCATGTCCAGCGTCACACCGGTCATCACCCGGTGCTCGCTCAGGTAGCTCCCGTCCACCGGGTTCGCCGCCGCCGTTGTCGCCGAAGCGCTCGCCGATTTGGTCGCCGACGCGCTCCCCGTCGCCGAGGCGCTCGCCGCCGCCGTCGTCGCGGTCGTCTTCTTGTCGTCGTCGTCTCCGCAGCCCACCGCCGCCAGCGCAGCGCTCCCGAGCGCCACACCCCCTGCCCCTTGCAGCAGCCCCCGCCGGCTCAGTGCCCGCCTCGTCCAGTAGTTGTTGGCCATGACGCCGAAAGCCCTCCTCGATGGGTGTCGCCAGCGAGACTAGCAAATTCCTCGCTCCCCGAGCCATTCGCCACGCCTCTCGCAGTCATGAAGGCGGGACCGCTCTTGGCGCACAGCCGCCACGTCACCGCACTGCTTCAGCGGCATACCGTGCTCCGCCCCGCCACGGTAGGATGGCGCCGTGATCGCCATCCCCACCAACCGACTCTACTTCGGCGACAACCTTGGCTGGCTCCGCGAGCAGGGCTTCTTCCCCGACGAGTCGATCGACCTCGTCTACCTCGACCCCCCGTTCAACAGCGACCGCAATTACAACGTCCTCTTCAAAGAGGACGACGTCCGCTCCAGCGAGGCCCAGATCCACGCCTTCGAAGACACCTGGACATGGAGCGACGACGTCCAGGCGGTCTACAACGACTTCTGGCAGCAGGCGCCCGATAAAGCCCGGCAGATCCTTAAGGCCCTGGTCGACGCCCTCGGCCGCAACCAGGTCACCGCCTACCTCACCATGATGGCCCCACGCCTCGTCGAGCTCCATCGCGTCCTCAAGTCCACCGGCAGCCTCTACCTCCACTGCGACCCCACCGCCAGCCACTACCTCAAAGTCCTCCTCGACGCCGTCTTCGGCGGGCGCAACTTCGTGAACGAGATCGTCTGGAAGCGCCAGACCTCCCACAACGACGCCGCTCAGGGCGCCAAACACTTCGGCCGCATTCATGACCTCCTGTTGTTCTATGGCAAGAGTCCTCGATCAACGTGGAACAACATGTACCGCGCCTACGACCAGCAGTACCTGGATAAGTTCTATCGATACATTGAGTCAGAGACGGGCCGAAAATTCGGATTATACGACATAACTGCACCGGGGGGGGGCGTCCCCAGAGAAGCGCAATCCATACTACGAGTTTCTCGGAGTGAAGCGGTACTGGCGCTTCAGCGAACAGAGGATGTTGCAGCTCTATTCTGAAGGTCGCATTCAACAGGTGCGACCGGGGGCGGTTCCCAGACAAAAGCGCTACCTCGACGAAATGCCGGGCATGCCCGTCGGCTCCCTCTGGGACGACATCCCGCCCGTGCAGGCCCAGGCAAAGGAACGCCTGGGATACCCCACCCAGAAGCCCCTCGCCCTCCTCGAACGCGTCATCTCCGCCTCCTCCAACCCCGGTGACGTCGTCCTCGACCCCTTCTGCGGCTGTGGCACAGCCGTCCACGCCGCCCACAAGCTCGGCCGCCGTTGGATCGGCGTCGACATTACCCCCCTCGCCACCGACCTCATCCGCCGCCGCCTCCAGGACGCCTTTCCCGGCCTCGCTGTGCCCATCGAGGGTTGGCCGGTCGACATGGCCGGCGCCGCTGCTCTCGCCGCCCAGGACGACAAGTACCACTTCCAGGACTGGGCCGTCATCTCAATCGGCGGTCGCCCGGCCGGTGGTCAGCGTCACAGCCGCAAAGGCGCTGACCGCGGCGTCGACGGCGTCGTCCCCTTCATGGACGGTAAACAGCACCGCGTCGGCCTCATTTCGGTCAAGGCGGGCAAGACCGGTCCGAACCATGTTCGCGAGCTCGCCGGGACCGTCGGGGCCGACCCTGATGCGGCCTTCGGCGTCTTCGTCTGCCTCAGCTCCCCCACCAAACCCATGGTCCAGGCTGCCCTCGACGCCGGGCAATGGGTCTCAGCCTACGACGGCCAGACCTATCCCCGTCTCCAGATCCTCAGTGCCCAGGACGTGATCGACGGCAAGCGCCTCAAGATGCCGCAGGGCGCCCGCAAGGACACCTTCGCGCGGGCCCCCCGCGAAAAACGCCCGGATGGCGTCCAGGGCCGCCTCACCTGACCTTGTCACCCGCCCCTTCCACCTCCGCCGCCACCTCCGCCACCCTCGCCCCATGGCCCTGAATCCCCGAACCGCCGTCCCTGCCCCCTCCGAACCCCCAACCTCATCTGTTCAACAGATGAAAAGAGATCGAACAGGTAGGTCCCACATGCCCGACTGCCAGGCCTTGACCCGACGCGGCACCCCCTGCCGCATGAAGCCCCTCGTCGGCGGCACCCTCTGCCTCGTCCACGACCCCTCTCGCGCCGCCGACCAGGCCCGCGCCCGTGCCGCCGGCGGCCTCGCCTCAGGCGAAGCACGTCGCCAGAAGCTCTCCCCGGCCGATATCGACTGGGTCTCCCTTCACAACCGTAGCGCCGTCCAGGCCGTTCTCGAGGGCGTCCTCCGCTTCGAGCTCCTCGGCCAGCTCCCACCGGAGCGCAGCCGCCTCATCGTCCGCATCCTCAGCGCCGCCATCCGCAACTTCGGCCCCCACCCACCCCCGGGCGATCTCGGCTACCTCCCCGACATGAAGGGCTACACTTTCCACCGCGAAGAGTTCGCGGCCGCCGCCGACGACATCCTCTACACCGTCCACGACGCCGAGAGCGCCCGCCAGTACGAAGCCATCAGCCACGAATCCAGCCGCCGCACCCAGCGCTACCGCGACGAAGACAACTTCGGCCGCGGCCCCGAAGGACCCTTCCGGCCCCTCACCCCCGCCGACGCCCGCACCCTCTGCGCACCTTTCGACGAGTCGCTCATCAACCCGCCCCTCCCCACCGACCGTCCCCCCGACGCCAGGCAGGCCCAACGCGACGCCCTCTGGGGTGTGCTCGACACCATCATCCGCGAGACCGACACCCCGGAAGCCGGGCCCACCCCCCGCCCGCCTCGCTCCTCGCCACTCCCCTGATACACTCCACTCAGCCTCCGCGCACGGACCGCCAATGAAGATCTTCGACGTTCACATCCACTTCCCCCGCAACTGGGAGCACCCCGACGAAGACCAGGAGCCCCAGGTCGACCGCCTCGCCGAAGTCGCCGCTGCCGCCGGCGTTACCAAAGGCTGCGTCCTCACAGGCGGTCGTTTCGGCCCCTCCTACGAACGCGGCGTCGAAATCCTCCGCAAATACCCCGAGATCTTCATCCCCGTCGCCCTCGTCGACCCCGAAGAGACCGGCCCCGAAGCCGTCCAGCACCTGTTCGACATGGGCTACCGCGGCCTCAAGCTCATCGGCACCGCCCGCAACTACGACGACCCCGACTACCTCCCCACCTACGCCCGCGCCGAACAGCTCGGCCTCCCCATCCTCTTCCACATGGGCGTCATCGGCGGCGG
>JADLBJ010000256.1 GCA_020847765.1 Dehalococcoidia bacterium | reverse complement strand
CGGTCTGGCCTCGAATTCGAGCACCTTGCCGGCGGTGTGGTAGGCGAGGCCGCGCTGGAACACGGTCGGTCCCAGGGCGAGCCTGATCAGGCTCAGCGTGAGTTTCATCGCGAGGTTGTCGGAGTTGTAACCTGACATCCTCGCAGGCGGCGCCGCATTCGGGAAGCGGGGGCGGGGCCTTGGCCGGCCGGGAATATCTCCCACGCCGCCAACAATTCCCTCGTGGCCTCGAGCGGACCGTCCCTGGCCCGCGTCAACTCCGCTCTTGCAAGGTCGTTCCGGTGTGCACCGATACCGAGCCTGCGCTGTTAGACTCAATGGCACGCGCAGGAGGTTCACCCGTTCGCGGTGACGCCGCTGCACGGTCGGTCGAACTCAATACGAATGCAGCAAAGAGGGGATCTTCGATGAGCGTACGACGCCTTAGGATTTGCACGACGGTTTCCCTGGTTCTGGCGGCGGCCGGCGTCCAGGCCGACGACAACCCGTTCCAGATGATCGAGTACGGCGATGGCATGGCAGTAGCGGTGGACGCAGTCGACATGCAGGGCAACAAGGTTACGATCAAGGACGAGACCGGTTTCAGCTACGGTGGCGACAACCTCGGCAAGTATGCCGGGGGTAAGATCGCCACCGGCGCCAAGGACCCGGCGGTGTGCGGCACCTTCGCCGGCGGCACCTGCTCGGTCGGACACCTGTCGCCGGAAGCCAAGCTCAAGGAAGCCGCAATGGGCGCTGCCTCGGAGGCAGCAGGCAAGGCCATGGACAAGGCCATGGACATGATCAAGAAACCCTGAGTCCGCGACGCCGGCACGGGCGACCGTCGTTGCGGCCGTCCGTGCCTTCCTTGCGACTCACTGCCGCACGCGGCGCGCGAGTACCGCCAGCCCACCCAGCAGCATCCACACCGGCAGCGGCACCGGCGACGTCGCGCTGAGTGCGCGCAGGATCACGTCGTCGTCGAGGCGATCGTAGCTGACGTCGCACCCGCGCCGCCCGACTTCACGATAAGGCCTTCATTGACGAAAGTATTGGCGGAGGCGCCGTCGTTCACGACAGCGTGATCGGCTTTCGAAACGATCCTGCCCTCATTGACAATGTGCGTGCCGCGCCGGGCGAACGGCGTGTTACCGGTTTCCCGTCCAGGGTGTCGAGGTTGGTGAAAGCGAGACCGCTCATGACCTTGAAGATTCCCGACCGCCGACCGCACGGTCGTACCTGTCGCGGTTGCCCGAGCGCGGGACTCGTCATGCCAGCGCCCGACTCGCCACCTCGAACGTGTCCTTGGACAGCGTGTCCGTCGCCTGGATCCGCATCAGCGCGGCGCGCGCATGGGCCTGCCGGCCGTCGTCGAACTTGCGCCAGCGATCGAACGCGCGGGCGAGGCGCGCCGCGATCTGGGCATTGATCGGATCGAGCGCGAGCACCTGGTCGGCCGCGAACGCATAACCGCTGCCGTCGGCGGCATGGAAGTGCAGGTGGTTGCCGTGGCAGAAGCCGCCGATCAGCGCGCGTACCCGGTTCGGATTGCGCAAGTCGAACGCGGGATGGGCGAGCAGGGCGCGCACCTCC
The DNA here is from genome assembly GCA_020847765.1 of Dehalococcoidia bacterium. Classification (GTDB taxonomy): domain Bacteria; phylum Chloroflexota; class Dehalococcoidia; order Tepidiformales; family Tepidiformaceae; genus JADLBJ01. Next base: position 244 of record JADLBJ010000256.1, on the reverse strand, counting down.
CCGAGCGTCCCCGGCAGCCGCGAGGCGGCCTGTACGGCAAACCACTTGTCGAGCACGAGTTCCTCGTCACGCCAGCGCCGTTCGAAGCGTTCGAGCGCGATGCGCCGCGCCGGGCAGTCGGCATTCGCGAGCGCGACGAGCGCGGCCATCGCGTCGGTCATGTTGTCGGCGGCTTCGAACTGCTCGAAGCAGCGCGCCTGCCAGGCCGGATCGTCGAGCTCCATCAGAAAGCCGAGCGCCAGGT
>JADLBJ010000103.1 GCA_020847765.1 Dehalococcoidia bacterium | reverse complement strand
GTACATGGGCCTCGCCGGGTTCGGTGGCGGTGGCGCCTGGGCCGCCTACATCACCTTCTGGCCGACGTTCGCACAGGACAACTACGGCGTGTCCGAGACGGTGGCCGGCCTCATCCTCGGGTGCACCTCGATCGGGATCATCCCCGGCTCGTTCTTCTCCGCTAAGCTGCTCTCGGCAGTCGGCAGCCGCCGGCTGTTCGTCGGCGCCTTCGCCCTCGCACAGGTACCCACCTTCGCGTTGATGCTCGTGACCGCCAACGTCCCGTTCCTCGTTGCCGTCGGGCTCATCCAGGGGCTGACATGGGCGTACTTCCCCGTGATCATGGCGGCGCCCCTACAGATCGCCGGCATCTCCCCGCGCCAGGTGGCGGTCGCCTCGGCGTTCGTGATGGTCGTGAACATGGGCGGCGTGACGTTCGGGCCGGCGGTGACGGGCGTGCTGGGCGAGTTCATGGACCTCCGCGCGGCACTCTTCGGCATGGCGCTCCTCCCGCTTATCTCCGTGGTCGGCGCCATCCTCATGGGCGAGCCCGCGAAGGGTCCACCGCGGCTCGAAATCCCGCCCGATTCCTTCCACGCGGGCGCCGTCGCCGGCGGCTAGCAGCCCCGTCGATTGACGGCCCAACCGGCGGATCCGTACGCTGGGTGGCAACAACCGAATACGAACACTCTTATCCAGAGTGGCTGAGGGAACGGCCCGAAGAAGCCCGGCAACCAGCCCCGGTGGTCTCCACCGGGGCCAAGGTGCCAATCCCGGCCCGCCGGATGGCGGGAACGATGAGAGTCGAGTCGCGGGCCTCTCGTGCGTCTCGAGGGGCCTTTGTTGTATCCGGTGGAGTCGATGGTCGCCAACCGCCTCAACGTGCCCGAAGCGTTGAAACCCGTGCCACGAGACCCTGAGTCGCTCGCCTGCAACAATGCTCTGCAGGCGGGGCGGATCGTGCCGCTGGCCGCCGGCACCCGCCACGCCGGGCGCAACCGCGCCGCACATACCGGGAGGTATCTCGCTTGAGTATCCTCGTCGTCGGCACTGTCGCCTTCGATGACATAGAAACGCCCTTCGGCGCCGTCGAGCGCGTGCTCGGCGGCTCTGCCACGCATTTCTCGTCCGCCGCCTCGCTCTACGCGCCGGTGAATCTCGTCTCCGTCGTCGGGAAGGACTTCGATCTCGCCTCGCTCGACTACCTCCGCGGCCGTGGCGTCGACCTGCGTGGCCTCGAAGTCGTCGACGGCGAGACCTTCCACTGGTCCGGTCGCTATGACTACGACTTGAACGTGACCGAGACCCGGTTCACGAAGCTCAACGTCTACGCCTCGTTCGAGCCGAAGCTCGCCGACGGCTACGCCGAGTCCGACTTCGTCTTCCTCGCGAACATGGACCCCATGCTCCAGCTGCGCGTGCTGGCCAGCGTAAAAGCGCCCCGCCTCTCGATGCTCGACACCATGAACTACTGGATCGACGGCATGCGCGATGAACTGCTGGAGACGATCCGCGCCGTCGACATGGTCACGATGAACGAGACGGAGCTGCGCATGCTTTCCGGCGTGAGCTCGCTCCATGCCGGCGCCCGCTATGTCCTCTCGCTCGGACCCCGGGCACTCCTGCTGAAGAAGGGCGAGGACGGCGCGGTGCTCTTCACGAAGAACGAATACTTCGTTGCCCCCGCCTATCCGCTCGAGGACGTCTACGACCCGACTGGCGCCGGCGACAGCTTTGCAGGCGGTTTCATGGGCTACCTAGCGCGCACCGGCGACTTCACCAACGACGACATCCGCCGCGCGGTCATCCACGGCAGCGCGGTCGCCAGCTTCCAGGTTGCCGACTTCTCGGTTGGCCGTATGCGGACGCTGACGCTGCCCGAGGTCGAGCGGCGCTACAGTGAATTCCGCGAGTTCACGCGATTCGAGCCACGGCAGTGAGCAGGATCGCCGGGGTAGTCACATGGCGCTAGGTATTCGCCGCGGCAGCGCGGCCGGCGAGCGACCCCAGACCGAGATCCGCGAGCTGCGCGACGACGAGGCGATTTCGCGCTTCCTACGGACGCGCCGCGCCTACGCCGCCTACGCGCTCGGCCAGCTCGAGCCCGCGCTCTTCCGCCGCACCCAGTGGTGGGTCGCGAAGGGGCCCTTCGGCCAGGCGCTCGTGCTCCATTCCCGCGGCGGGTTGGGCGCGGCGCTGCTCGCGATGGGCGAACGCACGGCGCTCGACGCGATCATGTCGCTCCACCCCGGCCCGCGGACCACCTATGCCACCTGCCAGCCCGAGCATCTCGATGTGCTGAAGAAGTACTACGACTTCAGCAGCGAGACCCCGATGATGCGCATGGCCGTCACCGCCAACACCTTCCAGCCGGCGGACGGTGAAACCGTGCGGCTGCACGGCTACAATGTGCCCGAGCTCAACCGCCTCTACTCCAGCGAAGGCAACTACACCTACTACTCCGAGCGCCACATCGAAGAGGGGCTGTACCGCGGGGTGGTGGTCGATGGGCGGCTGGTGGCAGTCGCGGGGACCCACGTCATCTCTCGCGCGCAGGGTGTGGCCGTCGTCGGCAACGTCTTCACGCACCCGCACTACCGGGGCGCAGGCTTCGCGACGCTGGCCACGAGCGCGGTCACCACGGAACTCCTCGAGTTCTGCCCGGACGTGGTGCTGACGGTGGACCCCAACAACACCCCGGCGGTGCGGGCCTACCTGAGGCTGGGCTACCGCGACGACTGCCGGCTGATCGAGGGCGTGGCCACCCGCAAGGACCTGGTCGCGCTTGGCAGCGGCTTCCGGCGCTTCGGCGCTCGCGTCCGTGGCCGGCGAAACGGCGTCGAGATCATCAACAACTAGACCCGCGGCACGGTCCGCGTACATTTCTGAAGGATCGAGAACAGATGACAGCAACATCCGCACCGGGCGACGTCAAGGACCCTCGCCTCGCGGAAGACGGTGTCCGGCGCATCCAATGGGCCGCGCGCGAGATGCCCGTGCTCGCCAGCAACCGCGAGCGCTTCCAGAAAGAGAAGCCGCTCAACGGCGTCCGTATCGGCGCCTGCCTCCACGTCACCACCGAGACCGCCAACCTCATGCTGGCGCTCAAAGACGGCGGCGCGGAGATCCATCTCTGCGCCAGCAACCCGCTCTCGACGCAGGACGACGTGGCCGCTGCCCTCAACGGCACCTATGGCATCGCGACCTATGCCATCAAGGGCGAGGACGAGAAGACCTACTTCCGCCACCTCAGCCACGTGCTGGATAGCCAGCCGCAGGTGACGATGGACGACGGCTGCGACCTGGTCGCGATGATCCACAAGGACCGCCGTGAACTCATCGATGGCATCATCGGCGGCACCGAGGAGACGACGACCGGCGTCATCCGGCTCCGCGCGATGTCGGCCGAGGGTGCGCTCACCTACCCGATCATCGCCGTCAACGAAGCCGACACGAAGCACATGTTCGACAACCGCTATGGCACCGGCCAGAGCACCATCGACGGCATCACGCGCGCCACGAATGTCCTCTGGGCCGGCAAGAACGTGGTTGTCGCCGGCTACGGTTGGTGCGGCCGCGGCTTCGCCTCGCGCGTGCGTGGCATGGGCGCGCAGGTCATCGTCACCGAGGTCCAGCCCATCCGCGCGCTCGAGGCCGTCATGGACGGCTTCCGCGTGATGACGATGGACGAGGCCGCACCGATCGCCGACTTCATCGTCACCCTCACGGGCGACCTCAACGTCGTCGACCGCCACCACTTCGAGACGATCAAGGACGGCGCCATCCTCGCGAACTCGGGTCACTTCAACGACGAGATCAACCTCGATGCGCTGCAGGAGATGTGCGAGGCGCGCCGCGAGGTTCGGCCGTTCGTCGAGGAGTTCACGCTCGGC
>JADLBJ010000255.1 GCA_020847765.1 Dehalococcoidia bacterium | reverse complement strand
GGCTGGGAGCGGATTCAGGTGGCATGGGCGAGGAGGTCTCAGAGGTTCGGGAGGAGCGGATCGACCGGGATCACGAACCGGTAGAGCGACTGGCGGTTGTTGCGCATGGTCTGGAACTGCCGCTGCGGCTTGGTCGGGGCGTGGTCGGCCACCCAGGCCAGGAGCACCGCATCCCCCCGATCGACCAGTTCGCCCAGATCCAGCCCGGCCGGGTAAATGAACTGGCGTTGGTTCGGGTTGTTGTCCAGCATCTCGCTGAGAAAAGACACGGTGGTGGCGGTCGCCGAATCCGCATCCAATCGACCGCGACTGGCGTCGCCGAGGGCTTGCTGCCGTTGTTGGACCACGCCCTGGTAGTGGGCGGCGCGCTGCATGACAAACTCCGAGAGCGGCGTGGACTTGGCGGTTTCCAGCATGACGGTGGACGACTTGCCGGCCGGGACGTCGGGCAGATCGTAAATCCGGTCGCGGAGCACAAGACGGAGGCCCGTCAGGGGACGGTCGAGGCGGTTTTCCACACTGACCATGAAGTTCACCCCCTGGGGCGTCACGCTCGCCACAAAGGGGAGCGACTCCGTCTGCCACCAATCGCCGATGAACAACTGGCTGGTCCAGACGGGCACGTAAACGTCGGCGCTGAACCCGGCCGGGCGCTGCTCAATGGAAGCCCGCCCGCTGTCCTGGCCCCCGCCCCACAGGCCTTGGAACTCGCTCCGGATGGTGGCCACGCGCTGGTCACTGGCCAATTTATAGGTCGCGTTCACCGGTGAATACATGGACATGTAACTTCGCCCCCGCAGCTCGGCCCGGTCCCCATTGCGGATGACATCCACCACGTGCAACTCGTTCCACTCCGTCTCGCCGGCGCGCAGCTTGTAGCCAATGAAGTAGATCAGGAGGGAGAAGAGCACCACGTAGGACGGGAACGTGATCCAGGTCAGCATCTGGCGGTTGATTTTCTTGAGCCACCACTGATCGAACGGGCCGATGACGAGCAGGTAAACCACGAGGAGGGCGATCAGCC
>JADLBJ010000254.1 GCA_020847765.1 Dehalococcoidia bacterium | reverse complement strand
GCTCTTCACGGGTGAAGCCTTCGACGGATTCACGGAGGCGAGTGAGGGAAGTGGTGACCTCTTCGCGGGTGAAGCCTTCCATGGATTCGCGGAGGCGGGTGAGGGAAGAGGTGACTTCTTCGCGAGTGAAGCCTTCCAGTGCTTCGCGCAAACGGGTAACGGAAGATGAGAGTTCTTCGCGCAGGCGGCCTTCGAGGGCGAGCAATTCGGCTTTGAGGCGATGTTCGGTGGAGGCGAGTTCCTCGCGCAGATGGAGTTCGCTCTTGGCGACGTTTTCGGCGAGGATGGGGTCGACGATGGGGGCCGGCGGCGGTGGTGGCGGGGCGGCGATGACGATCGGGGCCGGGGCTGCGGTTTGCTCATTCGACTCGCGCGGGGCCGGCGGTTGGAGCTGGGCGATGGCTTCGCGGAGACGCAGATCGACGATTTCGCCGACGCGGGTTTCCACAATTTGCCGCACTCTGTTCTCGATCAACTCTCCGATGCGATTTTCGACGATGCTGGTGACCCGATTCTCCGAAGCCGCCATTTCCTCGGAGAGGATGTTGCGAAGGACCTCCGCTGTCATGATCTGTATGCTTCCCCTTCTTCCGCCGCAGGCGGAATTCGCCTTACAGCTTCAGCATGCCGTGAATCGGCGGTACGGGGTATCGGGGAAACGCTTGGGATGGGACCTAAGGAATTTCTGTCAGAGGGCAGGCCAACCGTCGTAGCCGAATGGGGAAGGCGGCGTCAGGCTTGGCCCTGGAGAATGCTGCTTCCTGGTGCTGCCGGTGAGCGGCCATCTCCCCGAGGATCCTTTCCATGCGGCAGAGGCGATCGTTCATGAGGGTTCAAACTTAGGGCGTCGAGTGCACTTCGGCTGGTTCGTGAGACGCACGGGGAAGCGCTGGGTGCGCCGTCCCAGTGCGGCGGGCTTACTGCTCGCCTTGGATCTCGTCTAAACGGCGCTAGTGGGCTTCGGCGATGCGGGCAAGTGCGCGTATGTTCTCCGCGTCCTTGTCGCGTTCCTCCCTGGCTGCGCGCGCCTGCTCGTTCAAGAGCCTGGTTTCGTCGATCAGGCTTTCGATGTCGGCGTTGCGCGTCTTGGAGTCTTCCAGGAGCATGGAGATGTGTTCGCCTCGGGCTTGCTCGCGTTGGATCAAGAGAGTGATTTGTTCGGCGTTGCTGGCCTGAATCGCTTCGATGCGCTGGAAACGGGCTTCTACTTCCTCGGGGCTCTTCATGCGCGCTGCTCCTTTCCCAACCCTGCGGCGACCAAGCTGATAGCGCTCGGCCCTCCTCGCTGGCGCTTCAAGGGGGGTTCTCCTTCCTACCAGCATCGCGCCTTCG
>JADLBJ010000102.1 GCA_020847765.1 Dehalococcoidia bacterium | reverse complement strand
TCAACATCCTCCTCGCCGGGCTGACCTTCGTCTTCCTCATGGTCACGGTCACGCTCCAGCCGTTCGCGAAGTACGCGGGTCAGGAGATCTCGATCGTCGTCCTGGTCGCGCTCCTCGTGACCCTCATACCAACCACGATCGGTGGGCTGCTCTCCGCCATCGGCATCGCCGGCATGGACCGTCTCGTCCAGCGCAACGTCCTCGCTCTGTCGGGCCGCGCGGTAGAGGCGGCGGGCGACATCGATACGCTCCTCCTCGACAAGACCGGCACGATCACCTTCGGTAACCGGATGGCGGCAGAGTTCGTCCCGGTCGACGGCGTCGCGCCCGCCCGCCTCGTCGCGGCCGCCGTCACGAGCTCCGTCCTCGACGACACGCCGGAAGGGCGCTCCGTCCTCGAGCTCGCCCGCAGCCAGGGCTACGGCAGCCTGGTGGAGGGCGCCGCCGGCAGCGCGGCGGGCGCCGAGTTCGTGCCCTTCGCCGCCGAGACGCGGATGAGCGGCCTCCGCCGCAACGGCACGGGCACCTTCAAGGGCGCCGTCGACGCGGTTGTCGCCGCCTCCGGGAAGGGCGCTCCGCCGGCCCTCCAGCCCGCCGTCCAGCGCATCTCGGGCGAAGGCGGCACGCCCCTGGCGGTCATCGAGGACGGCGAGATCCTCGGCCTCATCTACCTCAAGGACACCGTGAAGCCCGGCATCCGCGAGCGCTTCAGCGAGCTCCGCAAGATGGGCATCCGCACGTTCATGGTCACCGGCGACAACCCGCTCACCGCTGCCACGATCGCCGGCGAGGCCGGCGTCGACGACTTCATCGCCGAGGCGAAGCCCGAGGACAAGATCCGCCGCATCCGCGACGAGCAGGCCGCCGGCCGCCTCGTCGCCATGACCGGCGACGGCACGAACGATGCGCCTGCGCTCGCACAGGCCGACGTCGGCGTGGCCATGAATACGGGCACCCAGGCCGCCAAGGAAGCCGGCAACATGGTCGACCTCGACAGCGATCCCACGAAGCTGATCGAGATCGTCGGCATCGGCAAGCAGCTGCTGATGACGCGGGGCGCGCTCACGACCTTCAGCATCGCCAACGACGTGGCGAAGTACTTCGCCATCCTGCCCGCGGCCTTCGTCGTCGCCTATCCGCAGCTCGACGCGCTGAACGTGATGCAGCTCGGCAGCCCGGAGAGCGCCATCCTCTCGGCGGTCATCTTCAACGCCATCATCATCGTCGCGCTCGTGCCGCTGGCGCTGCACGGCATCACCTATCGTCCCATCGGCGCTGGACCGCTCCTCGTCCGGAACGCGCTCATCTACGGCGTCGGCGGCATCGTCGCGCCGTTCATCGGCATCAAGCTCATCGACATCTTCGTCAACCTGTTCCGGCTCGCGTAGGAAGGCCACAGATGAACACCATGCTTCGATCCTGGATTCCCGAACTTCGTCCCCTTTTCGCGGTGACGGCCGTCCTCTTCGTGGTCACGGCGGTCATCTACCCGCTCGCTGTCACCGGCATAGCCCAGGGCGTGTTCCCGAAGCAGGCGAACGGCAGCATCGTCGAGGTCGACGGGCAGGAGGTTGGCTCCAGCCTCATTGGCCAGCAGTTCACCGAGCCCCACTACTTCCACGGCCGGCCCTCGGCCGCTGGTGACGGCTACGATGCTGGCGCTTCCAGCGGTTCCAACCTCGGCCCGACAAGCGACAAGCTCCTCAACGGGGTCGAGGACGACCCGGCGACGACCGACGTCGATGAGTCGTTCGCGGGCATTGCCCAGCGCGTGCAGCAGTTCCGCGAAGAGAACGGCCTGCCCGCCGACGCCGAGGTCCCGGCCGATGCGGTCACGGCCTCCGGCAGCGGCCTCGACCCGCACGTCAGCCCCGCGACCGCCCGGCTCCAGGTTGCCCGCGTTGCTGCCGCTCGCGGCGCGGACGAGGCTGCTATCGCCGATCTCGTTGAGGACCATGTGGAAGACCCTGCGCTTGGCATCATCGGCGAGCCGCGGGTAAGTATCCTGAAGCTCAACATCGCCCTCGACGAGCAGTTCCCCCTCCCGGAGTAAGGATGCGATTCCCCGACGACCCGCGCCCCGATCCCGATGCGCTCCTTCGCAAGATGCAGGCAGCCGCGCAAATACGCGGCCGCCTGCGTCTCTACCTGGGCGCGGCGCCGGGCGTCGGCAAGACCTACGCCATGCTCCACGAAGGTCGCCGGCGACGGGACCGTGGCACCGATGTGGTCGTCGGCTTCGCCGAGACCTACAACCGTCCGCTCACCGTCGAAGCGCTCGAAGGGATGGAGGTCATCCCCCGGAAGCGGGTCGAGTACCAGGGCGTCGTCCTCGAGGAGATGGACACGGACGCGGTCATCGCCCGCCACCCCCAGGTCGCGCTCGTCGACGAGCTCGCCCACACCAATGCCCCCGGCTCGAAGCACGAGAAGCGCTGGCAGGACATCGAGGAGATCCGCGATGCGGGCATCACCGTCATCAGCACCCTCAACATCCAGCACCTCGAGAGCCTCAACGACGTCGTCGCCGGGATCACCGGGATCAAGGTCCGCGAGACGGTTCCCGACCGCGTCGTCGACGATGCCGACGAGGTGGAGGTGGTCGACATCTCGCCGGAGGCGCTCCAGGCGCGCATGCGCCACGGCAACATCTACCCGCCGGACCAGGCCCAGCGCGCGCTCCAGGGCTTCTTCCGGGCGGGCAACCTCGCCGCCCTGCGCGAGCTCGTCCTGAAGCGGGTCGCGCTCGAAGTGGAACAGCAGCTCCACGAGTACATGCACGAGCACCGGCTCGAAGGCTGGGAGGCGGGCGAGCGCGTCCTCGTCCTCCTCGACAACACGCCCGCCTCGGAGGTCGCCATCCGCCGCGCCTGGCGCCTGGCCCACGCCTTCAACGGCGAGCTCTTCGCCGCCTACCCGGCGCCGCTCCTCCGCGAGCAGGGCATGACCCACATCCTCACCGTCGCCCTGGACCTGAACGCGACCACCCGCGAGATCCCCGGCGGCGACCTGGCGGCGGAGCTCTCGGCGCTCATCACCGCCGAGAGCGTCACCCACGTCACGCTCCTCGCCCGGCCGGCCGGGCGGTTCAGCCTGCGCCCGCGCCGGGCGCTCGCCGAGCAACTCCTCACCCGCCACCCGCACCTCGACGTGCACCTCGTCCGGGCGGAACCCAGGTAGCGCGCCCGGCCGACCGGCACCGCGCCGTTCCACACCGCGCCTGCGCTGGAAGGCGTCGGCTGCTGTACTGCGGGCATTGCAGTAGCGTGAACAAACAGGCCGGCCGGCCGTAGGGCGGGCGGCCGATAGCCCAGACTGGCGAGGCGCGGCCACCGCCCGCGCCGCGGAAGGAGGCAGTCCATGTCCGGTCGAGTGGTTCACTTCGAGGTCCCCTACGACGACGGTGCCCGAGCGCGGGCGTTCTACAGCAAGGCCTTCGGCTGGCAGCTGATGGAGATACCCGACATGGGCTACACGCGCGTGACCTCCGGGCCGAGTGGCGACCAGGGCCCCACCGAGCCCGGGTTCATCAACGGGGGCATGATGCAGCGCCAGGCGCCGTTCACAGCTCCGAACCTGGTGATCGACGTCCCGAACCTGGAGGAGGCGCTCCGGGCCGTCAACGAGGCTGGCGGGGCGACCGTCAGCGAGCGCCAGCCGGTCGGCGACATGGGGTTCACCGCCTACTTCCGGGACACCGAGGGCAACCTCGTCGGTCTTTGGGAGTCGGCGCCCCGCGGTTGACGGGGCGCCCGGGCGCCTCGGGCGGGTGAGCGGCCCGCGTCGGCTCCGAGCGCCGGGTTTGTCGCAAGGCTATGACGCGTGGAGCGGGCTCGCACGCCTTTCGAGGCCGCGGGCCCGCCGGACACCGGCCCGCCCAGGTAGTCCGCCGAGCCCCGCCTCGGCGGCGCGTCAGCCTACGGCATCGCCATCGCAGGTCGCCCCAAACCCCCACACCCGAACCGCGAAGCGCCCAATAACAACACCCCGCGGCTCCCCAATACACCCATCCACACCCATCCACGGCGCCCGCCTTCAGCCATCGCCCCGACACCTACGCCAGGTACGAGGCAACGCCGCCCGTACCCCGTGGTCCCGCATCGCCTACTCCCAGACGAGCCCCTGCAACTCTATCGAATATCCCGTGCTACGATTCTGTGTTGGACGAGACACCCCCGCCTTCCTACAATCACCTCCTGCAGGCACCGTTGTCCCAGGCGTTTCTCGCGGGCCCGTAGCTCAGCTGGATAGAGCAGTGGACTTTTAATCCATTGGTCCAGGGTTCGAATCCCTGCGGGCCTACCAAAATCCCCAATTCCGAAGTTGACGTAAGACGATCGGCGCCGCTCCCTGCCGCAACCCGGCAACGGTTGCCCGTCTCGCGATC
>JADLBJ010000101.1 GCA_020847765.1 Dehalococcoidia bacterium | reverse complement strand
GCCCAGCACCGCCTCCACTTCGGCCGGGGTCCAGACGAAGTGCTTCCCCTCGATGCCCTCGCTGTCGGCGTCCTGGGCGGAATAGAAGCCGCCCTCGGGCCCGAGCATCTCCCGCTCCAGGTAGGCGAGCGTGTCCCGGCAGACCCGCGCGAAGAACCCCTGGCCCGTGAGCTGGTAGGCGTGCAGGTAGGTGCGCGCGAGCTGGGCGTTGTCGTAGAGCATCTTTTCGAAGTGGGGCACCAGCCAGCGCTGGTCCACGCTGTAGCGCGCGAACCCCCCGCCGAGGTGGTCGTGGATGCCGCCCTGCGCCATGCGCACGAGCGTCCGCTCCACCATCTCGCGGGCCCCCGCCGCGTTTGCCTCGTCTGTGCGCAACGAGGCCATGAGCAGGAACTCCATGTTCCCGGGTGAGGGGAACTTCGGCGCCGTCCCCCAGCCGCCCCATTCGTGGTCGAAGGAGTCCGCGAACGACGCGAGGGCCGCATCGGCGTCCGCCGCAGCCGGCAGGCCGGCCGCGTCGCCCGTGCGCAACGAGGCGGCGCGGAGAGAGTCGGTGATCCCCTCGGCCGAGCTCAGGACGCGCGCCCGGTCCGAGGTCCAGGCGTCGCTCAGTGCTTCGAGCAGGCGCCGAAAGGAGGGCAGGCCGTGGCCGTCCTCCTTCGGGAAGTAGGTGCCCGCGTAGAACGGCCTGCGGTCGTGGTCCAGGAAGACCGTCATCGGCCAGCCGCCCCGCCCCGTGAGCGCCTGCACGGCCGTCATGTAGACGCCGTCCACGTCCGGCCGCTCCTCGCGGTCGACCTTCACGTTCACGAAGGCGCGGTTCATGAGCGCCGCCGTCTCCTCGTCCTCGAACGACTCGTGCGCCATCACGTGGCACCAGTGGCAGGAGCTGTAGCCGACGGAGAGGAGCACGGGCAGGTCCTCCGCCCGGGCCTGGGCAAACGCCTCCTCGCCCCACGGATACCAGTCGACCGGGTTCTCAGCGTGCTGGAGCAGGTAGGGGCTTGTTTCGCGGGCAAGGCGGTTCGGCATGTCGGACTCCTCTGCGCTGTCCGATCCACCGTAGCGCGTGGACGCCGCCGGGCGCTCGGCCTCAGCGCGTGCACAGCGCGCTCCCGCCTATACTGCGGCCAGGGCCTCGCCGGCCCCGGGAGGTCCCATGGCGCGCTATGTCCGATTCGTCCGTCCCGACGGCACGGCCGGGGCCGGGCTGCTCGACGGGGACCGCATCGAGGCGGTCGGCGAGCCGTTCTGGGACGAAACCGTGCCCACCGGCGAGACGCTCGCGCTGGCCGACGTCCGCGTCCTGCCGCCCTGCGAGCCGCGTTCGATTGTCTGCGTCGGGTTGAACTACGCGAGCCACCTCGCCGGCCGGCCCATCCCGGACCCGCCGACGCTCTTCTTCAAGCCGCTCTCCTCCGTGGCGGGCCCGGGCGAGCCGATCGTCATGCCGGCCGGCGCCGGCCACCTCGAACCGGAAGGGGAGGTCGTCGCCGTCATCGGCCGCCGCCTCAAGGGGCCGGTCAGCCGCGACGATGCGCTCGCCGCCGTCTTTGGCTACACCTGCGGCAACGACGTCTCCGAGCGCACCTGGCAGCGCGCCGACGGCCAGTGGTGGCGCGCCAAGGGGAGCGACACCTTCGGCGTCTTCGGCCCCACCATCGCCACCGGCCTCGACCACGCCGCCATCGGACTCTGGACGCGCGTGAATGGCGTCGAAGTGCAGCATGCCACCACGGCCGAGCTCATCCGCGATATCCCGGAGATCGTCCGTCTCGTCAGCGGCGTCATGACGCTCCACCCTGGTGACATCATCTACACGGGCACGCCAGGCGAGCCGCGGCCCCTCGCCCGCGGCGACGTAGTCGAGGTCGAAGTCACAGGCGCCGGGATCCTCCGTAACCGCGTCGTTTGAGGGGCGGGCGTCAGCCCTCGGGCGGCGGCCCGGGCAGCGGCCACTGCCGCCGGTAGAGGTAGGCGAGCGCGCCGCAGGCCACCCCCACGTTCAGCGACTCCACGCGCGGGTCCATCGGCAGGGCGACGCGGAAGTCGCTCTCGCGCAGCAGGAGCTGTCCCACGCCCACGCCCTCGCTGCCGAGGATGAGGGCGGTGCGTTTCGGCCAGTCGAAGGCGGTGGCGGACTGCGAACCCTCGCCCGCGTCCGCGGCCGCGACCCAGTAGCCGGCCTCCTTCAGCCCGCGCACGGCCGCCGCCAGGTTCTGGGGGGCGGCGATGCGCGCGAGGAAGCTCAGCCCGGCGCTCGCGCGGTGCACGCCGGGCGTGAGCAACGCGCCGCGCCGCCGCGGCAGCACGACGGCGTCCGCGCCCACCGCCACGGCCGTGCGCAGCACCGCACCCACGTTCTGGGGGTCGGTGATGCTGTCGAGCAGGAGGACGAGCGAGGGCGCGTCCGGGGCGGCGGCGGCGTGTGCGATGTCCACCGTGGGCAGGTCGCGCAGCCGCACGAGCACGCCCTGGTGGACGCCATCGCCGGTCAGTTCGTCGAGGCGG
>JADLBJ010000100.1 GCA_020847765.1 Dehalococcoidia bacterium | reverse complement strand
TCTGCCTCGGACAGGCCGAGCAGTCCGCCGAGCACGTCGCGGTTGTGCTCGCCGAGGAGGGGGGAATAGCTCCGCACGGGCCGCGGGAAGGCGCTGAAGTGCGTCGAGAGCTGACGCGGGAAGATGCGGCGACCGGCGACGGGGTGCTCGATGACTTCCCAGTAGTCGCGTGCACGCAACTGGGGGTCGAAGAGTGATTCGCGCGAATCGAGCACCGGAGCAGCGGGTACGCCGGCGGCGAGGAGCTCTTCGGCCGCGCGGCGATGGTCGCGTACAGCGGTCCATTCTTCGATGTACGGACGCATCTCGTCCTGGTTCTGCCAGCGGGCGAGGGGGTCGGAGAAGCGGGCGTCGCGCGTCCAGGCGGGATCGCCGAGCACACGGGCGAAGGCGGTCCAGTCATGTTCGTTGCGAACGGCGATGGCCACCCAGCGGCCGCCGGCGGCACGGTAGGTGTCGTGAGGGGCCATGCTGGAGTGGCGATTGCCGGAGGGACGCCATTCGCGGTCGTTGACGGTCAGATCGAGGAGGGCTTCGCCAAGGCCGGCGAGGAGCGCTTCGCGGCCCGACACGTCGGCGTACTGACCTTCGCCGGTGCGGTTCCTCTGATAAAGCGCGAGGAGCACGGCGGCGGCGCCGGCGGTCCCGAGCGCCCAGTCGCCGTAGCCGGTGGCGGACTGCATCTGCTGGCCGTCGTCATAGCCCGTGACGGAGGTAAGGCCCGACATCGCCTCCATCGCCGGGTAGTAAGCCGCCCACGAGCGGCGTGGGCCCGTCGCGCCGAACCCGGACATCGAAACCATGATGATGCGGGGGTTGATGGCCTTGAGCGACTGATAGCCAAGGCCGAACCGCTCCATCGTTGCTGGGTTGTAGTTCTCGGCGACGACGTCGCAGTGGGGCACGAGCCGCTTGAAGAGATCGACGCCCACCGGGGTGGTCAGATCGAGGGTGATGTCGCGTTTGCCGACGTTGAGCCGATGGAAGAAGGCTGCTCGCTCCCAGGGGCGGTCGCCGGGGTCGTTGTCAGCGAAGTTGATCTCGCGCGTGGGGATGTCCGGACGGGTGGCGGCTTCGACCTTGATGACGTCCGCCCCGAGGTCGGCCAGGTAGAGGGTGGCCGTAGTGCCGGCGTAGGCGCGGGTAAGGTCGAGGACGCGAATGCCTTCTAGTGGCAGGCGAGCCATCAGACAACCCCCAGTTCGTGCAGGCGGGCGATATCGGAGGGCGTGACGCCGAGCTCTTGACCGAGAATGGCAGCGTCGTGCTCGCCGGCGGACGGGGGCGTGCCGCTCTCCCAGGGGGCGGCTGAAAGGCGAACGGGCGCCCCGGGCTGGGTGCCGGACGTGCCCTCGGCTTCGCCAGTGGTGACGAGGAACCCCCGGGCGGCGAGCTGCGGGTCGGCAAGCAATTCCCGAAGCGACATGGTGTAGCTGAATGGCATGCCGAGCGCCTGACCCTGCTCGACGACTTCGCGGGCGGTGCGCTGCGACACCCAGGGATCCATGAACTGCTTGTCGAATTCGTCGGCTTTGCGCGCGCGCAGGGCGTGGTCGGTGAAGAGCTCGTGGTTGGCCAGCTCCGGGTCGCCGAGGAGGCGGGCGAGCTTGGGGAGGCCGCCGACGCCCGGCATGATGTCCACCCAGCCGTCCTTGACGGGATAGCGGCCCATGCCGCCGCGCCCCCGGGTGGAAGTGGTGCGACGCGGCTGGTGGACGACGCCGGTGTAGGAGTAAGTGGTGGGGGCTGCCATGTCGACGCTGGCAATCGCCTCATGCATGGACAGATCGACGTGCTGGCCCTCGCCGGTGGCGTCGCGCGCAAGGAGTGCGGACATCGCCGAGATGAAGGCGACGCGTCCACCGATGGCGTCGCCCTGGGAACCGCCCATGCGAACCGGGTTGCGGCCGGCGAGCAGCCGGTCGTTCATGGTGCCGGAGAAGGCCGCCAGGGTGAGGTCCGTAGCGGGAAGGTCCCGGTAGGGTCCGTTCTGGCCGAATGGCGTCAGCGACAGGTAGACGAGGCCCGGGTTTTGCGCGCGCACCTCCTCCCATGCGAGGCCGAGCGCGGACATGGTTCCGGGTGGGCTGTCTTCGACGAGGAGGGCGACGGTGGGCAGGAGGCGGCGGATCAGGTCGCGGCCGGCCTCTTGCTCCAGATCGATGGTCACGCTCTGCTTGCCGCCGTTCAGGTAGCGGAAGCTGAGGCTGTCGTCGGGTCCGGTGCCGTCGCCGGCGAAGGGACCGACCCGGCGGGCTGGACTCCCGCCGGGCGGCTCGACAAGGATGACGTCGGCGCCGAAGCCCGCGAACCATTTGGTGCAATGTGCGGCGGCGCTTCCGGTGGAGAGGTCCAGCACGCGCAGACCAGAGAAGGCGGGCTCGGCCATCTTCCCCCTCAGGCGACGGGCCAGGTTGGCCGGTCGGGTGCAGTTCGGGAGCGCAGGATCACTTCGGCGTTGCCGAGGGTGACCCGCGTACCGAGCTGGTTGTCGTTCCAGATCTCGATGTCGACGATGTGCTTGTCGCCTTCGACGCGCTTGTCGACGACGCGCCCGTAGCACCAGGTGGTGTCGCCCATGATATTGAACGACGGGAACCGAATGGCGAGCTTGTGGAGGAAGCCGTGGTCGCCGGCCCAGTTGGTCAGCGTGTGGACGGACCAGTTGATGCGCTGATAACCGGCGTCGTATGCCCCGGGGAGGCCGAGGTAGCGCTGGCACCGCTCGTTGGAGTTGTGGATGACGACAGGGACCTCGGGGATACCCCATTCGTTGACGAACGGGAGCGCCGGGTGACGTTCGAAGAGCTTGAAGGCATTGGCGTGGGTGTGCGACCAGTCGCCCGGGTCCCCGCGCGCCCAGCCGGCGCCGCCGCCGCTTTCGCCGATGGCCCGTTGGAACTGGTTGGTGGGGCCCTTGACGGTGTGCGGGAGCTCTTCGCCGACCTGGACGTCTTCCCAGTAGCGCGGCGTGTCGCCGCGGTTGACTTCCTTGCGGTAGTCGGCCTTGATGCGGGCGAGGTCCTCTTCGCTGTAGTCGGCCAGACCGCGCATCTTCTGGTTCTTGGCGATCTCCTTGGACGTCTGGCGCTCGGCGCGATGCCAGGATGTGGTCATCGTGCCGACCTCTTCGCCGCGCTGGTTGTAGCCGGTGTTGAGGTACTCGTGGACGACGGCGCGGCCGCTGGTCTGGCTCGCCACCTCGCGGACCATCGTGAGGACGCCCTTGCTCGTGAGGTAGTCGCCGAGCAGGAGCGGGCGGTACCAGGTGAGGGTGGTGCCGCGGAACCAGGCATGGAGACCGGGCATGCCGTCGCGAGCCCCGTTCGTCACCTCGGCGCCGGTCATTACCCAGGGCGGGGCGACGAGCGTGCCGTAGGGAGAGTTGCGCGCGTGCGCCATGTCGAGATAGAGAGGGTTGTAATCGCCGGTGGCGAGCGCGACGCGCCGGATGCGCCCGGCCGTGAAGCGCATGTCTTCGAGCTCCCAGTCGGCCAGGTTGCGCGTCCGTTCGACGCCGATGCGGCTGGCGAGGGCCTGGATCGCCTCTTCGGTGATCTGGCCATAGCCGGGCCGCGTCTTGTAGCCGTAGCCCTTGTTCAGTTCGTCAGGGGCCTGTGCCGATGTCATTTCTTTCTCCTCGTGAGCGGTGGGGCCCGATTCAGCTCGCCCGGGTGGGCAGCGCGACTTCCGCCGTTCCGGTGGTGATGCGCTGGCCGAGCTGGTTCTCCTGCCAGACATCGAGCGAGACGATGCCGCGGGAACCCTCGGTCCGCTTGGCGGTGACGGTAGCATAGCTCCGCGTCACGTCGCCGACCATGTTCTGGATTGGGAAGGCAAGGTCCATAGAGACCGGGAAGCCGTGGCTGCCCACCCAGTTCAGGATGAGGTGCGAGAGGTGATGGACGCGCTCGGTGTTGCCTTCGAGGGCACCGGGAAGGCCGGCCCAGCGCTGGGCGCGGTGGTGGACCCAGTCGATCGCGGGAATCGGCTCGGGGGCGTGGTTCTCGTTCTCGAAGAAGAGCTCGGGCCGGCTCTCGGCCTGTTCCCAGCCCTGCAGATGGCCCCAGTACCAGTTGCTGCCAAAGCGGCCGAGGTACTTCGTGCGTGTGGTGGGCCCTTTGAGGACGGGCTGGAGAGCGTCCCCGACCTTCACGTCCTCGATGTAGAGGGCGCCGGTCCGTGGGGTCTCCTTCTTGTACTCCTCGCCGAGGGCTTCGATGTCGGCCCGACTCCACATGTGCGCCTCTTCACGGTCGCCGAAGAGGGCGCGCTGGCCGGCGGAGCCGCGCTCGTAGCAGTTCCAGGCGAGAACGGCGGAGCCGAGCGGACGGCCGTCGTTGGTGGCGACCTTGGTGGCGATCTGCTGGGCGATGACGGTGCCCGCCGCCGGGTCGGTCGTGACGTCGCGCACGTCCTGGATGGTCGTTTCCGGGATGACGATGTCGCCGAGGCGGATGGGTCCCTCCCAGGCGATCTTGGCGGAGGCGAGGACG
The DNA here is from genome assembly GCA_020847765.1 of Dehalococcoidia bacterium. Classification (GTDB taxonomy): domain Bacteria; phylum Chloroflexota; class Dehalococcoidia; order Tepidiformales; family Tepidiformaceae; genus JADLBJ01. The sequence continues at coordinate 6,791 of JADLBJ010000100.1, read as the reverse complement.
GCGAAGGACCCGGGCAGGCTCTCCGTCTCGGGGTCGATCTGCTCGTAGCAGGTGATGATGCCAGGGGGTGCGATGAGGGTGCCCCAGGCGCTTTCGGCGGCCGCTGCGGGGTCGACGTAGAGCGGGCGCATGTCGCCCGTCATGACACCCCAAGAGCGGATCTGGCTGCGCAGAACGCGGGCGTCGTCGAGCTCCCACTCTTCGAGGGCGCGCTTGCGGGTGGTGCCGACGCGCTCGCGAAGAGCGGCCAGCTGGTCGGGTCGGGTCTTGCTAGTGACAGTGGCCGCGGTTGTCATTGAGATACCCCCTGGGCGGCGGGCGCGGCGGCCACCGGGCCTCGCCGAAATTCGGGCAAGATTTTCTCCGCGATGAAGTGCGGGTCGCCGCCGATGGAAACGGCGGTCATACCGAGCGCCTCGTACCGCTTCAGTTCTTCTACCACCATTTCGAGCGTTCCGCAGTAGATGCTGGAGACGAATTGCTGATAGACCGGGTGCTCGCGGGTGGCGCCGTAGACGTGCCGGCCCCGGTCGTCCACGAGGTAGCCGTAGCCGAGGATGTGCTCGTCGTAGAAGTTGTCGAGGATCTGGAGGCGTCGTTCTTCCGCTTCGGCCAGGGTTTCGCCGATGCAGATGTCCTTCTGCGCGGCGATTTGCATGCGCTCTTCCGGCCACCCGGCCTCGAAGGCGGCCTTGCGGTACTCGGCGACCATCCGTTGGGTGCGTTCGAACGAGGAGTTGGCCAGCCAGTAGGGGAAGCCTTCGCGCCCCGCCCGCTGGGCAGCCTGGATGGAGGTGCCGCCCAGGTACCAGATGGGAATGGGACGCTGCACCGAGCGGGGGCTAAGCGAAACGTCACGGTACTGGTAGTGCTTCCCTTCAAATGAGAAGGTGTCGTTGCTCGTGGCCAGCTCGATGACGCGGATGGCCTCGGCGAGCCGCTCACCGCGTGACTTCTTGTCGTAACCGAAGCCGTCGAACTCGTATGGTCGGTAGCCCATGCCCAGGCCGAGGATGGCACGGCCGCTGGAGACGACGTCGAGGACGGCGGCGTATTCAGCTGCCTCTATGGGGTCGTACAGGGGCTGTAGCATCGCGCCGGTCTTGAGCTTGACACGGCTGGTCACGGCCGCAGCGGCAGCCAGTGCCTGCAGCGGCAGCGGGATGAAGCTGTCGTACATGAAGTGGTGCTCGGGCGCGCCGAAGCCGTCGAAGCCAAGCTCCTCGGCCAGGCGGGCGGCGGCTACGTAGCCTTCGTAACCGTCGGCGAGCGCCGCCGGCATGCCGCGAGCCTTCCAGAGAGCGCCCCCGCCTGTAAAGAACTCCATGGTGGTGCCTCCTTGTCTTTGCTGTCAGGCCTGGAGCAGTGGCTGCACTTGGCTGGCGAAGCGGTAGAGAGCCTTCGCCTCGCCCGTCTCGGCGGTCGACCGCCGCCAGACGAGATGCGACATCCCCGTCTGAGCCCTCAGGCCGCGGATGGTGTTGATCAGCGCCTCGGGGGTACCGCCGAGCGTTGTCGGCCCGGTTGCGCCGTCGACGACGACGCGGCGTTCGAGGACCGGCTCCGTGGCCGAGCGCGGAACGCCTGCCCGAGCGGCGAGGCTGCGATAGCGCCGGAGGCGTTCGACAGCTGTCTCGGTCGGCACGTCGGCCCGGACGAACGGCGACACGCCGCGGGCCGCCGCCCAGGCGAGCGTCTCGTCGTCGTCGATCTCGACGTAAACGGGCGGATTGACGGCATAGGGCTTCGGTGTGATCGAAAGAAAGTCGGGCATGTCGGGGCCCCATTCCCACTGAGGCACGTAAGCGCCGGGGGCGTCCGGCTCGCTGGCGCCTGCAGGGGCAGAATCCGGCGTGTGGCGGGGGAAGCGGATGTAGTCGCCGCGGAAGCGGAATTCGTCGGTGCTCCAGGCTGCGCGGACGAAGTCAATCGCCTCGTGGACGTGGCCCGGCGCAACGCCGGTCCGCGACGCCGCCGCGAAGGACACGCCGGCGCGCCCGCGGGAGAAGAGATCGAGCACGGCGACTTCCTCAGCGAGGCGAACAAAGTGGTGACGGTTGACCGTGCGGCCGGCCATGCGGAGTTGCAGGCTGCGGCTCCGGGCAGCGACGGCGGTGAGAAAGCTGGCTGGAGCGGAGCAGGACGCCGGATTGCCGCGTTCTTCGGTCATCCAAGCGCTGTCGAAGCCGTAGCCTGCGGCCACCTCGATCTCGTCGAGGATTGCCTTCCAGGCGTCGACCGGGGACCTGCCGTCGCCGACGTCCCAGCTCAAACCGATTCGCATGTCTCCCTCCCTGTTTCGGCGTTCGGCCGCCGACCGATCACTCGCAGCTTTCGGTGTATGTCTGGGCCCTTGCCCTCACCTGTCTGGCGGGGGCGCTCCCCACAGCCACGTCCCGGACGGCGCCCGCCAACGGACACAGGGAGCGGCACGACTGGCCTCGCGAGGCTGCGCTCGGCCCATGGCTGCCTGCACCGAGTTCCGGCGCTCAATCATAACGCTGTTCAACTAGCCGTCGACCCCGCTGCGCACGTGCTCGATTCCGTCTGTTCTCCTCAAGGGGTGACGACGACCTTGACGACGCCCGACGACTTGTCGGAGGCCAGGCGGAAGCCCTCTTCGATGCGTTCGAGTGGGAGCAGATGGGTGACGAGGTCCTGAGCGGGCACTTCGCGGGAGGCCATCCAGCGGAGCGCGAGACTGTAGTCCGTCTCCCCGTCGAGCAGGCCGTGCGTGAGGCTGAAGAGAACGCGCGCGTCCTTGAGGACGCATTTCCATGAGTCCACCGGCAGCATCTCGTCCCAGAGGCCGAGCACGACGATCGTGCCGCAAGGACGAATCGCGTCGAGCGCCTGAGAGAAGGTGGGGGCATGGCCGCCGACGGTTTCGACGGCCATGTCGGCCGGCCCACCTAGGGCTTCCTGGATCTGCTCGGCGAGCCGATCGCTACCGCTGGGGACGACGGCGTCCACGCCGAAGCGGGCGGCCAGGGCTTCCTGGGCGGGGTACTTGGCGGTGATCACCACGCGACCGGCACCCAGCGCGCGAGCGGCGCCGGCAGCACCCAGCCCGAGGACGCCAGCGCCGAGAACGGCCACGCGGGCGCCTTTGGGCATGCCGGCCCGCCGCAGCGCCGCGATTGAGCAGGCAAACGGCTCGACGACGGCTGCGGCCGCCGTCTCCACGTTGTCGGGGAGACGGTAAAGCCCCCGCTCGGACGTTTTCAGGTACTCCAGGTAACCCTCGAGCGACCGCGAGGTGCGCGAGGTGCAGTGCTGAAAGAAGCCGGACTTGCAGTAACTGCAGGCAGTGCAGCAGCTGCTCTCGAACTGATCGACAGCGACTCGGTCGCCGGGCCGGACGAGGGTCACGTTCCGGCCGACCTCGGCGACGACGCCGGCGAACTCGTGGCAGCCGGCGCCGGGCAGCGGGTAGCGGACGAAGGCCGTCGCCGGGCCGCCCCCGTTCCACCAGTGGAGATTGCTGCCGCAGATGCCCATGCCTTCGAGGCGGACGATGACGCTTTCGTCGTCGACCTCCGGCCGAGGCATCTCGCCAACTTCCATCTTGAAAGGCGCCACGAGTGTGGCGGCACGCATCGTGGCCATTCCCTGTCTCCTTGTCGCGGCCGGCCCGGGCGGACCGGCCGCGCGCCGGTGCTACATGACGAGCTTGCGCTCGTCGAAGGTGATGTACTGCTTGGGCGTGATGAGGCCCGTGACGCGGCCCTCGCTGTTCATGTGCTTCATCCAGAGTTCGCGCCGTTCCCCGGTCTGGCCTCCGCGATCGGCGAGCGTCTCGAGGAAGCGGCGACGCAGGACGGGGTCCGGGTCGAGCGTCACTGTGCCGAGAACGGTGACAGCGCCTTTGCCAGGCACGGCGAAGGTCAAGGAGGTTCGGGGGTCGGCGCGCCAGCGCGCCGTTTTTCCCCGGTTCTCCGTGGTCGTCACGTAGATCTTGCCGTCCATGACAGCATGGCTCACCCAGACACTGACCGGCTGACCGTCCTTCTTCACGTAGCACACAGCACAGCCGCGCGCCTCGTTGATGACTTCGTCGATCGTCTCCTGGTCCATGCGGAAGGGCGACAGGTTTTCCCAGACGACCTTCTTCAAATCGCTTTCCGAGGTCATGAGTCCCTCCCTTGTCTGCTTGCCGACTCAGACGAGCCAGCGGGGGCTTGGCGGCCGGATGGAGTACTCGGCGACGCCGTAGCCGCGTTCGCCGGTCTCTTCGATTTCGAAGTCGAAGAACGGTTCGTAGCAGTCGAGCCTGTTCTCCAGGTCGTTCTCGGCGCGGTCCCAGAGCTTGACCTGACCGTACTTGCGGCCGGTGCGGATGTGGAGCACTTCGCCGTCGGGCATGGTCAGCTCGTAGCGGAAGGCGACGGCGGTGCGGTGGTCGTCGGCCCTGAGGACCTGCGCGCGGGCGGCGGTGATGGCGCGCGACCCGTTCTTGTCAGAGATGAAGCCACCGACGGGGGTCGTCGCGGGGTCGACGCCGGCCTGGTCGATGATGCCGAAGGCGTTGATGTGGGCGCGTTCGATCTGGACAGAGGGCCAGAAGTGGCCGGGGTTGCTGGCGTCCGGGATCTCCCACGGGGGCTCGACGGCGAAGCGGTCGGACCAGGAGTGGTCGCGGTGGGACCAGCTGTCGATCTTGCGCACGGAGCCCTTGGCGGGCCCGCCGCGGATCTCGAAGTCGCCCGTGCAGTGCATGCCCTGCTCGAAGTGGCCGCCGTAGTAGTTGGAGTGGCTGAGGGGGTTGCCCCTGACGCAGTCTTCGTAGTCGAAGACCGGGAAGCGGCCGGCGAACTTCAGGTCGAAGCCGTAACGGGGACCGTCCATCGTGATGCGGATCTCTTCGAGGGGCTTCGTGACGGCATAGGTGAGCACGCCGTCGCTCCAGGGCCCGTTGTCGGGCGCCGGACCGAGGGGGACCTTGTTGCCGTAGAGCTGCATGACACCGTCGATGACGTAGAGCGCCTCGAAACGGGCGAAGCCTTTGTTGGTCAGGTGGAAATGGTTGATGCCGAAGATGTTCGCCTCACGGTCGACGACGCTCACCCAGAGCGTGTCGCCGTAGAGCAGGTGGTCGTGCTCGGGCGGAGGGGCGTGGCGGAACTCATCCTGCGCTGTTGTCAAATGAACTCTCCTCCAGATGGGCAGCCGGGAGGCATGCCGGGATGGGCGTCGGCGTAGCGAGGCGTCAGCTTACCATCGCGTGCGCGACGGGGAAGACGGAGCAGTCGGGGGAAACGGGAGCATCACGTCACCAGAGGCGGGCGCGCTCCGCCGGGGCGTCGTCGGCCTGCACCAGGCGGGTCGTGACGGGCCCCCGGTCAACGTCATGGCGGCCTCCTTTCCGGCGGGAGTATACGCGCCGCGTGCCGAGCGGCCACCGCCCCTGTTGCTCGTGGCCGAAGCCGCTTGCCGGCTCCCTCGGGCGTGGGGCAGCGACCGCCGCCCTGGCGACGCGGGAGAGGATCGTTGCGTTTCCTGCGCCCGCCCCGGGTATGATGCGCGTCATACCGGCCGCAGGGGGCCCCCGGGCAGGCTCGCGACCAGGCAAACGTTGCTGGTCCTGCCCTCCCGGGCGCGCCATGGCCAGCGGGAGAGTGCACGATGGCAACAGCGTACGCCGCGGCCGGCGAGGCTGTTTCCGAGGGGACAACCGAGGCGCGGCTGGCAGCCTTCATCACGGCCCAGACCGGCGGGCCCGCCGAAGTCCACGACCTGCAGCGCATCCCCGGCGGCTTCTCCTACGAGACCTGGCGTTTGAAGGCGCGCTGGCAAGAGGCAGGCGAGCCACGTGCGGCCGCATTGATCATGCGCAAGGCGCCGCGCGGGGGAGTGCTCGACCCCTACGACGCGAGCGTCGAGTTCCGCGTGCTGGCAGGGGTCGCAGGTTCCGGCGTGCCTGTCCCGCGCGTGTACTGGTGCGACCCGAGTGGCGACGTCCTCGGCACGTCGTTCTACGTGATGGAGTATGTGGCTGGCGACGTCCCGCTCCCCTGGGACAACAGCCTCCCCGAGGACGAGCGGCTTTCGGCGCACGAGCAGTTCACCGACGCCCTGGCCGCACTCCACGGCATGGACTGGGAAGGACGCGGGCTCGGGTTCCTCGGCGTGCCGAAGGAGAGGACCGACCCCGCGGCACTGGCGCTCGACCGCTGTGAGGAGCTCCTCGAGCGGGTGCGGATGCGGCCCTACCCTGTGATTCGGGAGGCACTCGCCTACCTGCGCAGCGAACGGCCGTCATGCCCCCGGCTCTCCCTGGTGCATGACGACTACAGGATGGGGAACTTCGTCTGGCGCGACGGGAAGATCCAGGCAATCCTCGACTGGGAGCGTGCCTTCATCGGCGACCCGATGGCCGACATCGCCTTCTCGCGCATGCCGCTGGGCGGCTGGTGCACGATCGACGGCGCCATGGCGGAGCGGTACACGGCGCGTTCGGGCATCGTCGTCGACGATGCCCGCGTGCGCTACTGGCAGGTGCTGGAGCTGCTGAAGGCGAACCTGGTCGCGCCCACGGCGCTCAGGGCCTTCGCCGACGGCCGGACCTCGGACCTGCGCCTCGTCCAGATCGGGCTGGGTGCGCTCGCCAGCCCGGCGGGGATCGCCGAGGCGATCGGACTGGGCCGATGATCGACCAGGCGATTCCGTTCGACCGGCTCACGGCGGGAATGGCGCAGTGCGTGCGCGAATGGATTCTTCCCAATCTCACCGATCCGATGGCACGCATCCAGGCCGAGCAGCTGATCGTCTTGCTCGAGATGTTGCCTCAC
>JADLBJ010000099.1 GCA_020847765.1 Dehalococcoidia bacterium | reverse complement strand
CGAGGCGCACCTGACGCACATCGAGGCAACGCTGCTGGCGTACTTGATGGAGCACGAGGGGGAGATCCTGCACCCGCGAGCGCTGCTGGTGGACGTGTGGCAGTTCCACGACGCGGCGGGGGCGAGCACACTCGTGCGGGCGCATGTGAGCAACCTGCGGCGGAAGCTGCGGCAGGTACAGGGGGACGCGAGCACGATTCAGACGGTTCGGGGGAAGGGGTACCGCTTCAGCGCCTGAAGGGCTGCTGCGAGTCAGCCGACGGCGCCGCAGGGGCGCCTGGGACTTATGCTGGTGGTCAGGGCCGAGCGGAGACGAGGGTAGCCATGTACGCATTCACGCAGGAGATCCCGCTGACAGTAGCCTTCTACAGGCGGCTGCGGACGGAACTGGGGCCGGAACCACCGCCGGGCCTGATCGCCCATATCGTGACGGAGGAGGAGCGGGGGGTGCGCTACTTCGAGATCTGGGAGTCGCGTGAGGCGTGCGACCGCTTCGTGGCGGACCGTGTCTACCCGGCACTGGCGCGCCTGGCGGAAGGAAGCGCCGCGGGTCAAAGGCGGCCGGAACCGGAGCGCCGCGAGGTGACGGTTGCGGAGGTGTGGACGGCGCACGCGCTGGTGACAAGCGAGCTGTAGGGGCGTTCCCCCAGGGGTTCAGGCGGGCACGAAGAGGGGGAGCGAGACGCCGCTCTCCTGGTCTTCCCACTGGACCCTGACGCGCAGGCCGATCTGGACGTCGGTGGTGGGGTCGGCGACACCAACGACGTTGGTGAGGATGCGGAAGCCTTCGTCGAGGTCGACGTAGGCGACGGCGTAGGGGCCGAGCTGGGCGAAGGCGGGATGGCGGTTGAGGCGGACGACACTGAAAGCGTAGACGGTGCCCTCACCGCGGGACTCGCGCCATTCGAGGTCGGTGGTGCCGGTGTAGGGGGAGTGGCGGCGGGGGAAGAAGACGACCTGGCCGGTGGTGCGGTCGACCTGGTAGAGGAGTCTGTGGTCGCGGGTGGCATCCCAGAAGGGCTGGGTGTCGGGTTCGGGGAAGCGTGGCTGTGGTCGCGGCATATCAGTCTCTCGCGAGGATGATGGTGCCGCCGGTGTGGCTGGTGGCGAGCATGCCACCGTTGCCGTGGGCGACGGCGAGGCGCGCACCGGGGCGCTGGGAGGTGGATTCGCCGCGCAGCTGGCGGGTGGCTTCGAGGAGGAGGAAGATGCCGCGCATCCCGGGGTGGTTGGAACTGAGGCCGCCGCCATCGGTGTTGAGGGCGGGCTTGAGGGGGCTGTCGAAGCGGAGACGTTCGCCCTCGACGAAGGCGCCGCCTTCGCCTTTCTTGCAGAAGCCGAGGTCTTCGAGCATGACCATGACGGTGATAGTGAAGGAGTCGTAGATCATGGCGACGTCTATCTCGTCGGGGCGGACGCCGGCTTCACCGAAGGCGCGAGGGGCGGACTGGGCGCCGGCGCTGACGGTAATGTCGCTGCCGTTTTCGGAGTACTTCGCCGCTTCGCCGGCGCCAATGATCCAGACAGGTGGCTTCCTGGTGTCGCGGACGACGTCGGCGGCGGCGATGACGACGGCGCCGCCGCCGTCGGAGACCATGCAGCAGTCGAGGAGGTGGAGGGGGTCGGCAATGATGCGGGAGCTGACGACGTCGGCGACGGTGGTCTCGCGGATGTTCTCGTAGAGGAGGTCGGTCATCGCCTGGACGGCCTGGGGGTTGCGCATGGCGTGGGCGCGGGTGGCCACGGCGATGCGGGCGAGCTGTTCGCTGGTGGTGCCGTACTGGTACATGTGGCGGCTGGCGACCATGGCGTAGTTGGAGACGAGGGTCATGCCCCAGGGGTCCTGCATATTGCCGATGGGGCTGGGGGCACCGACGCTGCCGACGCCGGCGGTGCCGATGGCGCGGGCGTCGCTGTGGGCCGTGGAGCCGTAGGTGAGGAGGGCAACGCGGCAGCGGCCGGTGGCAAGGTCGCGGCGGGCGTGGGCGGCGTGGAATTCGTAGGAGCTGCCGCCGACGGCGGTGGTGTCGATGACGTTGGGCTTGAAGCCGAAGTACTCGGAGAGGCTGAGGCCGGACATGCCGGCTCCGTCCTGGGCGTCGTAGAGGCCGTCGACGTCTTTCCAGCTGAGGCCGGCGTCTTCGAGGGCGCGGGCGGCGCACTCAGCTTTGATCTGGAGAGGCGTGACGCCGGGGGCTTTGCGTTTGGGGTATTCGTAGGTGCCGACGATGGCGGCGTCGCGCTTCTGGGAGACCATGCCGCTGTCCTCCTGGCAAGGCGTTGGCGGGCCGGGGGATGCCCCCGCGTACCCTAAAGAGGGCTCTGGCGGGCGTCAAACGGGCGGGGGAGGGAACGTGGCGGCGGGGCGCGTGCTCTGCTAGGGTCCGCTGGCCGTGGTTCTCGGGACGATAGCGCTGGCGTGGCTGGGCGGGGTGGTCGGGGTGGTGCTGTGGGGAGCACCGGCATGGCTGCCGGGACTGTGGGCTGTCCTGCTGACGCCGGTGGCGGTGCGTCGTGCCGGGGTGCGTCGGGGCGGCTTCCTCGCCGTGGTGGCGATTGTCAGCTCGCTGGGAGGCGGTTACCGGATGGAGGGCTGGCTGGAGCGCCCGCCACCGGGGCTGGCGAGCCTGGCGAGCCGTCAGGTGACGATCGAGGGGAGGATCGCGGGCGGTCCGCAGCGGGGGCTGACGACGAGGCGGTATCGGGTGGAGGTCGAGGCAGTGGTGCGGGGGGCTGAGCGAGAGCGGACCGAAGGTGCGGTGCTGGTAACGCTGGACCAGTACGCCGACCACCTGCCGGGCGAGCGGGTGCGGGCTTCGGGGCTGCTGGAGGAGGCGCCGGTGTTCCCGGAGTTCGACTATCGGGCGTATCTGGCGCGGCAGGGGATCGTGGGCACGATGTTTCGGCCACAGGTGGCCGTCCTGGCGGAGGCGCCGTTACTGACGCCGTCCCGCCTCGTCGAGGAGGGGCGGCGGCGGTTGGAGCGGTCGCTGGAGCGGTCGTTGCCGGAACCGGAGGCGTCGCTGGCGGCGGGCATTGGGTTCGGCCAGGACGGCGGGCTGCCGGACGACCTGTACGAGGAGTTTCGGGCGGCGGGGCTGGCGCACATCGTGGCGGTTTCGGGCTCGAACGTGGCGCTGCTGGCGGCGTTAGCGTTCGCGGCGGGTACACCGATCGTGGGTCGGCGACGGGCGGCTCTGCCGGCAGCGGTGATGGTGGGTGCGTACGTGCTGCTCGCCGGCGCTTCGCCCAGCGTGGTGCGGGCGGGGATCATGGCGTGGGTCTACCTGCTCGCGATGGTGACGGGGCGGCAGCAGAACGCGCTGCCCGCGCTCGGATTGGCGGCCGTGGTGATGACGGCGTTGCACCCGGGGGCGGCCCTTGACGTGGGGTTTCAGTTGAGCTTTGCGGCGACAGCGGGGCTGGTGGCATTCGGTCCATGGGTGCGCCGGGGGTTGGAATGGCTGGTGGGACGCCTGGGGCTGGCCGGGCTGGTGCCCTCACTCGGAGTACAGGCGATGGCGCTGGCGTTGAGCGCGAGCCTGGCGACGCTGCCGCTGGTTTGGGTGAACTTCGGGCGCGTGTCGCTGGCGGGGCCGATCGCGAACGTTGTGGTGGAGCCGCTCTTCGTGCTGACGCTACCCCTGGTGCTGCTGACGGGTATTGCGGGGATGGCGTGGGCACCGGCCGGGTGGGCGCTGGGGCTGGTGGCGTACTACCCACTTGCCTTCATCACCTGGTTCGCGGGGGTGATGACGGCGGTGCCGGGGGCGAGCGCGCCTTTGCCGGAGATCGACGGCGAGGCCGCTCTGGGCATGGTGCTCTTGCTTAGCCTGGCGGCGTGGCCGGCGTACCGGTACTTCCCGCCTCCTGTCCCGGGGCAGCAGTCGGGCCCCCGACGACGGGTGGCCGGGCGAGCACTGGGGGGAGCGGTGGCGGGCGCGGCGCTCGGGTGCATGCTCTTTGTGGGTTTGCGACCGGTGGGCGGGCCGGGCGAGCTGGTGATGACCGTGCTGGACGTAGGGCAGGGCGACGCCATCCTCCTGACAACGCCGGGCGGGAGGCAGGTGCTGGTGGACAGCGGGCCGAGCGGGCTGGCACTGGCGCGAGAGCTAGGGGCGGTGCTGCCCGGCTGGGAACGGTCCGTCGAGGTGGCGCTCACGAGCCATCCGCAGCAGGACCACATCGGCGGTCTGCCGGAGCTGTTGCGGCGGTACGAGGTGGCGGAGACGGCGGACGCCGGGGCAGCGAGCGGGATCCTCGCCTACCGACTGTCGCGGGCCGAGGCGGGGGAGGGAAGGCGGCTTGCGCGGGGCGACCGGTGGGAGGAGGACGGAGTGCTGTTCGAGGTACTATGGCCGCCGACGGATTATGTCACGCGTCAGATGAACGACCTCTCGCTGGTGCTGCGGGTGCGGTACGGGGAGACGGTGTTCCTGCTAACGGGGGACATCCAGGCGGCGGCGCAGCGGGCGTTGATGAAGGTGGAGGAGGTGCGGGCAGACGTGCTGAAGGTGCCGCACCATGGGTCGACGAGCAGCGCACCGGAGTTCCTCGAGGCAGTGGGGGCGGAGGTGGCCGTGGTGTCGGTGGGCGACGGGAACCCGTTTGGGCACCCGAGCCGGGCAACGCTCTCGGCCCTGGGCGGGGCGGAGATCCTGCGGACGGACAGCGACGGACGGGTGCGGGTGCGGAGCGACGGCAAGCGCCTTGTGGTGGAGACAGAGCGGTAGGGGCGCGAGGACGGCCTTTCGCGAGGGGATGACGGCGGGTAGGGTAGGGAGAGACCGCCGGGAGGGGCGGCAGGATGGAGAGCACGCGCCAGTGACACTGCGCATCGACGGTCGCCGCCCGGACGAGCTCCGGCCGGTGAAGATCGCCACCGGGATCCTCGATTTTGCCGAGGGAAGCTGCGTGATCGAGTTCGGGCGGACGCGCGTGCTGTGCGCGGCGAGCGTCGAGGACCGCCAGCCGGCGTTTCTGCGAAACACGCCGAGCGGCTGGGTGACGGGGGAGTACGCGATGTTGCCGCGAGCGACGCACACGCGCAGCCAGCGGGAGGTGGAGCGCGGCCGGCCGGGCGGGCGGACGCAGGAGATCCAGCGGCTGATCGGACGGTCGCTGCGGGGCGTGGTGAACCTGGAGCTGCTGGGGCCGCGCACGATCACGGTGGACTGCGACGTGCTGCAGGCGGACGGCGGGACGCGGACTGCGTCGATCACGGGCGGGTTCGTGGCGCTGCGGCTGGCGCTCGAGAAGCTTATCCGGGCGAACACGGTGGGGGCGGGGGTGCTGATGGCGCCGGTGGCGGCCGTGTCGGTGGGGATTGTGCGTGGCGTGGCGATGCTGGACCTCTGCTACGAGGAGGACTCGACGGCGGAGGTGGACTTCAACGTGGTGATGACGGGGGAAGACTCCTTCGTCGAGGTCCAGGGCACAGCGGAGCACCGGCCGTTTTCGCGCCGTGGCATGGACGAGCTGGTGGATCTGGCACGGACGGGGATTCTGCAGCTGTTCGAGGCGCAGGGTGAGGCCGTGCAGGCGGCGCTTCAGCCGACGTAGTGGCCAAGGAAGGTGCCGCCGATAATGTGGAGGTGGCCGTGCTCCTGGCTCTGCATGGCGTCGTAGCCGAAGTTGGAGAGGAGGCGGAAGCCGCCGGGGCAGAGGCGAGCACCGACTTCAGCGGCGACCTTGCCGACCCTGCCGATGTGTCCGGACCAGAGCTCAGCCTGGGTTGTGTGCTCTCTGGTCATGGCGAGGAGCATGACAGGCACCCAGCGGAGGATGTTCTGGATGATGATGATGTCGTCGTCCTCATAAACGACGTTCGCCGGCTCACGGCCGGCGACGATGTTGCAAAAGACGCAATAGGCACGCATGGGGGCCCAGCGATTCTAGGTTTGCAGCGGGGCTGGTTCAAACCATGCGGCCGCCAGCCCGCCCGGAGGTCGTTCGCCTGATGCCACAGATGCTGCCGTTTCGAGGTTTGCGCTACACGGCCGCGGCCGGGCCGCTGGCGGGGCTGCTCGCACCGCCCTACGACGTGATCTCGCCGGCGCAGCAGCAGTCGCTTGAGGCGCGCAACGCGCACAACGCGGTGCACCTGGAGCTGGCGGGCGGGAATGGCGACCGGTATGAACGGGTGGCGGCTCTGATCGCACGCTGGCAGGCGGAGGGGCTGCTCGCGCGGGAGGCGGTCGAGACGCTCTACGTGTACGAGCAGGGGTTCGTGGAGCGCGGGTGGCCCTACCGGCGGAGGGCGCTGATCGCGGAGGTGGAGGCGCAGCCGTGGGAGGAAGGTGCGGTGCGGCCGCACGAGTACACGATGTCGGGCCCGAAGGAGGACCGCCTGCGCCTGTTGGAGGCGACGCGAGTACAACTGAGCCCGGTGTTCATGATCGCGCGCGACCGGGCGGGGCAGCTCCAGCAGTTCCTGGAGGAGGTCACGAGCGGACGTGCACCGGACCTGGAGGCACAGGCGGACGGCGAGGAGCACCGGCTGTGGCTCGTCGAAGCGGGACGGCTGGAGATGCGGCGCCTGGCGCCGCTGTTGTCGGAGACGTTCTACATCGCCGACGGGCATCACCGGTACGAGACGGCAGTCGCGTACCGACGGCTATTGCAGGAACGCGGGGAGGAGCTGCCGAGGGACCATCCGGCGCGGTTTGCGATGACGGCGATCGTTGCTGCTTCGGACCCGGGCTTGGTGGTGCGCCCGATCCACCGAATTGTGCCGCGGCGCGCGCCGGCCGACTGGCACCGCCGTCTGGACGAGCACTTCACAATCGAGGAAGTGAAGCTGATCGGGAACCCGGAGATGCAGGCGCCGGCGCTGGAGACGGTCCTGGAAGAGCGACCGGGCGGGATCGTGGCGGTGAACCTTGCGCTCGATGGTCAGGCAGCGGTGCTCTGTCCCCGTTCCGACGCGGTGTACGGAGCGATCGCGCCGGCGGGCCACAGCGAGGCATGGACGCGGGTCGCGGCGAACCTGTTGCGCTATGGGGTGCTGGGGCCGCTGTGGGGGATCGGCGACGACGAGCTGCGGGCGGGGGCCGTGGAGTACACGCACGAGGCGACGGAGGTGCTGGAGCGGACGTGGGACAACCCTCAGGCGTGCGGCTTCCTGCTGTCGCCGGTGGGGCTTGCGGAGGTGATGGCTCTGGCGGACGCAGGGGAGCGGATGCCGCAGAAGAGCACGTTCTTCCACCCGAAGCTGGGTACGGGCCTGGTGTTCCACCCGCTCGATCCGTAAGGGCGACGCCGAACCTTCGGTGTCGGGCCAGTTCGACGGAAGACGACGACGCGGCCCGCCCTAGAACCGGACGAGGCGGACGTTGTGAATGCCGTCGATCGCTTCGATCTCGGCGAGCTGCTCTTCCGTGGGGCATTCGTCGACGGCGATGAGCATGAGGGCGCGGGCACGGCGGCCGCGGCGGCCAACCTGCATCGAGCGGATGTTGACGTCGTGGCGGCCGAGGAGGGTCCCGACGCGGCCGATCATGCCGGGGCGGTCCTCGTTGTCGCAGGCGAGGAGGAAGGTGCGCGGCTCGGGAACGAGGTCGATGTCGAGGCCGTTGAGGATGACGAGGTGGGGCTGGCCGCGCTCGGTGGTGCCGGCGACGGTCACTTCGGATTCGGTCGTGAGCACCTTGACGTGGACGAGGTTGAGGAAGACCTCGTGGGAAGTGCGGAGGCGCTCGTCTATCTGCCAGCCGCGGGACTGGGCGACGAGGCTGGCGTTGACGATGTTGACGTTCTCCTCGCTGATCGGACGCAAGAGGCCACGGATGACGGAGGCGCGGAGGGGTGTGACGTCGTGCTCGGCGATCTCGCCGAAGTAGTCAATCTCGATGGAGGTGAGCTTGCCGTTGACGAGCTGGGTGGCGATGGAGCCGACGCTCTCGGCGACGGCCAGGTAAGGCCCGACGACCTGGAGGGTTTCGGGGGCGAGCATGGGGGCGTTGACGGCGTAGCGGGCGGGTCGGCCGGAGAGGACGTCAACGATCTGCTCGGCGACGTCGAGGGCGACGCGCTCCTGCGCTTCGGCAGTTGAGGCGCCGAGGTGGGGGGTGACGATGATGCGCGGGTCGCCGAGGAGGGGGTTCTCGCCGGGCGGTTCCTGGCTGAAGACGTCGACGGCGGCGCCGGCGATCTTGCCTTCGCGGACGGCGGCGGCGAGCTCGGCTTCGTCGATGATGCCGCCGCGGGCGACGTTGATGAGGCGAACGCCGGGCTTCATCCTGGCGATCTGCTCGCGGCCGATCATGCCGGTGGTGCTGGCGGTCAGGGGCGGGTGGACTGTGATGAAGTCGGAGCGGTTGATGACGTCGTCGAACTCGACCGATTCGACGCCGAGCGAGCGCACGCGGTCGACGGGGACGAAGGGATCGTAGGCGATGACCTGCATTTCGAGTGCGACGGCGCGACGGGCAACTTCCGAGCCGATCTTGCCAAGGCCGACGATGCCGAGGGTCTTGCCGCGGACCTCGGTGCCCACGAAGTCCTTGCGGCGCCACTGACCGTTGTGGAGGGAGGCGTCGGCCTGGGGGATGTGGCGGGCGAGGGCGAGGAGCAGGGCGACAGTGTGCTCGGCGGCGGCGACGGTGTTGCCCTGGGGGGCGTTGACGACGATGACGCCGCGCTCGGTGGCCGCTTCGAGGTCGATGTTGTCGACGCCTACGCCGGCGCGACCGACGACGACGAGCTTCGACGCGGCCTCGAAGACGGCGCGGGTGACCCTGGTCTCGCTGCGGACGACGAGGGCCTGGTAGTCGCCGATGGCGGCGATCAGGGCTTCGGGGGGCTGGCCGGTGCGGACGTCGACGTCGCCGACGGCGCGCAGAAGGTCGACGCCCTCCTGGGCAACGGGGTCGGCGACGAGGATGCGGGGGCGGGCGTCGGGCATGGCCTAGGCCGTGACCCGGGCGTCGTCGAGGAGGCGTTCGACGACGTCGAGGGCTTCGCGGACGTCTTCCTGGGAGACGAAGCCGAGGTGGCCGACGCGGAAGATCTTGCCTTCGAGCTTGCCCTGGCCGCCGCCGAGGACGACGCCGAACTCCTCGCGGGCGCGCTTGCTGAGGGCCTTGCCATCGACGCCCTTGGGCCACCAGACGGCGGTGACGGTGTTGGAGGCGAAGCGCTCATCGACGGGGACGAGGGAGAGGCCGAGCTTGCGGACGCGCTCGCGGGTGTAGGCAGCGATGGCTTCGTGGCGGCCGAAGACGCCTTCGAGGCCTTCGGCGCGCATGAGCTCGAAGGCGCGGTCGAGGGCGTAGTAGATGGACATGGCGGGCGTCCAGGGGTTCTGGAGCTTCTGGAGGGAGTCGCGTGTGCGGACGGCGTCGAAGTAGAAGCGGGGCATGGTGGCGCTGGCGTTGGCGGCCCAGGCGCGTTCGCTCATATAGACGAAGGCGAGGCCGGGGGGCACCATCCAGCCCTTCTGAGAGCCGCTGACGACGACGTCGAGGTCCCAGCGCTCGACGGGGCAGGGGACGGAGCTCATGCTGCTGACGGCGTCGACGAGGATGAGGCGGTCGCGGGCGCGGACTTCACGGGCGATCGCTTCGAGTGGGTTGGTGACACCGGTCGAAGTCTCGTTGTGGGTGACGAGGACGGCTTTGAGAGTGGGGTCGGCGTCGAGGCGGCGTCCAACTTCGGCGGGGTCGGCGGCTTCGCCCCATTCGAGGGCGTAGCTTTCGACGTCGGCGCCGTAGGTGCGGGCGATGTTCTTGAAGCGGTCGCCAAAGGAGCCGATGGAGACGGAGAGGACGCGGTCGCCTGGGCTGAGGGTGTTGACAACGGCGGCTTCGAGACCGCCTGTGCCGGAGGTGGTATAGGAGAGGACGTCGGTGGAGGAGCCGAAGACCCAGTTGAGGCCGTCGGTGACGCGGCGAAGGATCTGGGCGAACTCGGGGCCGCGGTGATTCATCATCTGCCGGGCCCCTGCCTGGAGGACGTCCTCCGGGCAGGGCGTCGGGCCGGGGATACGGAGGTTCAAGGAAGGACTCCGGGGGGAAGTAGGTTCATGGTCGAACGGGAAGGCAACGTGGTCAACTCGGAAAGGTCCGGTGCATGGATGAGGAACAGTACAATGCGGCGGTGAAGGACGAAGCGCTGCGCGGGCTGCCGAGCGTGGACGCTCTGCTGACGGCGATGGACGGGCTGCCGCACGCGGTGGCGGTGGACGCCGCGCGGGCGGTGCTGGACCGGGCGCGCGCGGGTGTTCGGGCAGGGAGTGCGGTGCCGCCGCTGGAGGAGCTTAAGTCGGAAGCGCTGACGGTGGCGGAAGGGGCGCTGGCGCCGTCGCTGGTGCGGGTGGTGAACGCGTCGGGCGTGGTGCTGCAGACGAATCTGGGGCGGGCGCCGTTAAGCGAGCGAGCCCTGCGCGCGCTGCGCGAAGCGGGGCGTGGGTACACCAACCTGGAGTTCGACCTGACCCGCGGGGAGCGCGGCAGCCGGCACGAGCACGTGCGGGGACTGCTTGCGCGGACCACGGGCGCGGAAGACGGGCTGGTCGTGAACAACAACGCAGCGGCGCTTTTCATGGTGCTGACGGTCTTCGCCAGCGGGCGGGAGGTGGTGGTGTCGCGCGGCCAGGCGGTGGAGATCGGAGGTGGGTTCCGGATTCCGGACGTGCTGCGTGAGAGCGGGGCGCGGCTGGTGGAGGTGGGAACGACGAACCGTACGTACGTGCGGGACTATGCGGCGGCGATCGGCACGGAGACGGCCGCGCTTCTGCGGGTGCACCGTTCGAACTTCCGCGTCACCGGCTTCGTGACGGAGCCGTCGGTGGGGGAGCTGGGGGCGCTGGCGCACGAGCGGGGCGTGCTGCTGGTGGACGACCTGGGGAGCGGCTGCCTGGTGGCGACCGAGCGGTTCGGGCTGGAACACGAGCCAACGGTGCAGGAGAGCGTGGCGGCCGGTGCGAGCCTGGCGCTCTTCAGCGGGGACAAGCTGCTGGGGGGACCGCAGTGTGGGGCCATCGTTGGCCGAGCGGATCTGGTGGCGCGGCTGCGCGCACATCCGCTGGCGCGGGCGCTGCGTGTGGACAAGCTGACCATTGCGGCACTGACGGCGACGCTGCTCGCTTATGCCGAAGGGCACGAGGCGGAGGAGGTGCCGGTGTGGCGGATGCTCGCGGCACCGCTGCCTGGCGTGCGCCGGCGGGCGCGGCGGTGGGCACAAGCGGCAGGCGACCGGGGCGGGCTGGTGAGGGCGCTCACGATGGTGGGCGGAGGGTCGCTGCCGGGGAGCGGGGTGCCGACGTGGTGCGCGACGATCGTGCCAAGGGGGGGTGCGGAGGCGGCGGCGCGGCTGCTCCGGGAGGCGGCCCCGCCGATCGTCGGGCGAGTGGAGCGGGGGCGCGTGCTGCTCGACCCGCGGACGGTGGAGCCGCGGGACGACGGGCTGGTGGCTGCGGCTGTGCGGGCGATGACAGAGTCGAACGGGGAGCGTTGACGGCGGGACGGGAAACGGGACGTGTTTGACCGGGTGAAATCGGCGGACGTACATTACGTGCGTTACGGATTTCACAACCGGACGCCCTGCTCGATGACGCTGGACATTCCCGAGGTCGTGATCAACCGCCTACCCGTGTATGCGCGGGCGCTGGCGAGCCTGGCGATGGACGGGGAGGTGGTGGTGTCGTCGCAGGCGCTCGGGGAGCGTCTGGACGTGACGCCGGCGCAGATCAGGAAGGACCTGAGCTATTTCGGGCGGTTTGGCAAGCAAGGGCGGGGATACAACGTCCAGGGGCTGCTGACGAAGCTGCGCGAGATCCTTGGGCTAGACCGGAAGTGGCGGGTCTGCCTGGTGGGCGTGGGGCGGCTGGGGCAAGCGATCGCGGAATACGGTGGGTTCGAGCCACAGGGATTCCAGATCGTGGCGGTGCCGGCGCAGGCGGCGCAGCAGGTCGTCGACAGGCTGGTGAACGCGGGGATTCGAGCGATCCTGAACTACGCGCCGATGCTGCCGCACGTGCCGGTGCAGGTGGCGATCCGCAACATCGACCCGGTGCTGGCGATGCAGAGCATGACGTTTCACATCAAGCGACACGACCCGGTTCCGGGAAAATAGGCTAGGGCGCCGACGCCCGGGCAGGATCGGCGCTTCGCCATCCGCGCCCGATGGTGAGGTTACCCGGCAGCACCAGGGCTGTCGGCTTCCCGGGTAGGAAGCGACCTTCGCGAGGCGCCTGCCCCGGGGCCCGAGGCGCGACAGTGCGCTGTTCGCGGGCGTGCTCCGGGCGTGCCGGCCGCCAGTCGCGCGAGTGGCGGCGCTAAAGGTCGACGTCGTTCGTCGGTTTCTCCAAGCCCGGCGGGCAGGACGGGACGTCCCGCAGCGTAGCGACACGGTCGTGTGCGGTTGTTCGACACGGAAGAACGTGCTTCGTGCTGTTCGGGTCGGCATCCTAGCTGGGGTCGATGCGATGCCAGACGCGCATGAGGACGAGGCCAATAGCGAAGACGACGGCCAGTGCGAGGCCGACGGGCACGACGGTGGCCCTCCAGTCGACGCCCACCCCTTCGTCCTTTGTGGCGGCGGGAACGGCGTACTGGTCCGTCAGGGCGCGGACGCGGGCGACGAGGGCAGCCTCGGTGCCGGCGTCGGCCTGCTCGCGGCCGCCCACCGACCGGCCGTCCGCGAGGACGTACAGCTGAGAGAAGGTGGGCCAGCCGAGGCGGCCGTCGCTCTCGCTGAGGAGGGCGAGGATGCGCTGGCCCGGCGCGAGCGAGGGGAAGTCGCAGCCGGGGGCGGTGTATTCGGCCAGCCGCAGCTGCCCGCCGCTTGCCGTTCCCTTAAGGTAGGCCTCGGGCTGAAGGACGGCGGCGCCGTTTCCGGCCGACGAGACGGAGGCTACGACGACGAGACGCGCGTCGCGCACCGCCTCTGCAAGGCTCTGCGGGACGATCGTGCAGGCGCGCGCACGCCCGGGCCGAACGAGAACAGCGGCCCCCGCGCTGAGGGCCGCTGTCAGGAGGAGTGCGAGAACCAGGAGGCTAGGACTGCGCCTGCGCAAACTGGTAGATCTTCCCTTCGGTCTTGATCGCCGGGGCGATCACGAGCTCGGCCTGCTGGAACTCGCGGATGGTGTGCGCGCCGCACATGCCCATGGCGGTGCGCAGGGCGCCGACGAGGTTCTCGGTGCCGTCGGTGCGGCTGGTTGGGCCGTAGAGGGTCTTCGGGAGGGTCGTGTTGACGCCAACCGAGACACGCGTGCCGCGGGGGAGGTTGGCGTGCGGAGTCGCCATGCCCCAGTGGTAGCCGCGACCGGGGGCCTCCGTCGTCGCAGCGAAGGGGGAGCCCATCATGACCGCGTCGGCACCCGCGGCGAAGCACTTGCAGACGTCGCCGCCCGTGCGGATGCCGCCATCGGTGATGATGGGGACGTAGTTGCCGCTCTCCTCGAAGTAGTAGTCGCGGGCGGCGGCGCAGTCGATCGTGGCCGTGACCTGTGGCACACCGATGCCGAGCACTTCGCGGCTGGTGCAGGCAGCGCCAGGGCCGACACCGACGAGGACGCCGGCCACGCCCGTGCGCATTATCTCCAGGGTGGCGTCGAAGCCGACGGTGTTACCGACGACGACGGGAATATGGATGTCCCGGAAGAGGCGGTCGAAGCGGAGGCCTTCGACGCTGTTCGACTCATGGCGAGCGGTGGTGACCGTGCTCTGTACGACGATGATGTCGGCACGGGCTTCCTGGACGAGGGGGGCCAGGCGCTTGGTCATCATCGGGGTGACGGAAACCGCCGCGACCGCGCCGCCGGCCTTGATCTCCTGGATGCGCCGGGCGATCAGGTCTTCGCGCATGGGCTGCTGGTAGGCTGCCTGGAGGATGGCGGTTGCTTCGTCGCGGCTGGCCGAGGCGACCTGCTGGAGGATCTCGCGCGGGTCGTCGTAGCGGGTCCACACTCCTTCGAGGTTGAGGACGGCCAGGCCGCCAGCGCGGTGCATCTCGATGGCGAAGTTCGGATCGACGACTGCGTCCATGGCCGAAGCGAGGAACGGGATGCGCATGTGGTGGGGCCCGATGTCGAGACCCAGCTCGACGAGCTCCGGGTTGATGGTGACGCTGCCGGGAGCGATGGCGACCTCGTCGAAGCCGTAGGCGCGGCGCAGCTGCTTGAACTGGGGCACGGGGGACTGGCCTTCGGGCAACGGCGCATGGCCACGCTCCGGAAGGTCGGAGGCGGCGGACGAAAGGGAAACAGCAGTACTCAATTCAGCGCTATCCCGGGGAAGAAGTGGCGGCGCGAGCGGTGGCCGCGTGTATCATTCGAGTGTATGAGGGGGCTGTTTGACGGGTCAACAGATCTGTATGCCCCTGCTGCCCTTATGACCAGCCGTGCCCTCCCGTTCTGACGCTCAGCCGCTGCGGCCGGGCCTTTACGTCGTGGCCACGCCACTCGGGAACCTGGGCGACCTGTCGCCGCGTGCGGCAGCTGTGCTGACCGCCGCCTCCCTCGTGGCGGCCGAGGACACGCGCACGAGCCAGCGGCTGTTCGCAGGCGCCGGCGCCGGCCCCCGACTGGTGTCGCTCACTGAACACAACGTCGAGGCCCGGAGCGGCCCGCTCCTGGAGGCGGCGACGGAGGGCGTTGTCGCGCTCGTGAGCGACGCCGGCACGCCGCTCGTGTCGGACCCCGGCGCCCGCCTCGTGGCCGCCGCCCACGCGCGCGCTGTGCCCGTCTTCGCCGTTCCAGGGCCCTCGGCGCTAACTGCCGCCCTATCCGTGGCAGGCTTCGACGGCGGCCACGTGCTGTTCCTGGGTTTCCTCCCACGGTCGCGCGGGGAGCGGCTGGGGGCGCTCCGCGAGGCGTGCGCGGCCGCCCCGATCGTGGTCTTCTTCGAGAGCCCGAACCGCCTGGGGCAAACGCTCGGCGAGCTGGCGACCACGCTTAGGGACCCCGAGGTGGTGGTCTGCCGGGAGTTGACGAAGGTGCACGAGGAAGCCGTGAGGGGGCTCGCCTCGGCGCTCGCGGGGCGCTTCGGCCAGACGCGGGGCGAGTGCACAGTCGTGGTTCAATCGCCGCCGCGGCCGGATGCGGAGGAAGCCGCGATGGCGGCCTACATGGGGGAGATGCGACGGGCGGGGGCGCGCCGGGGAGCCGCAGCGGGCGAGGCCGCGCGCCGCTTCGGCGTCTCCCGGGACCGGGCCTACGCGCTCTGGGAGGGGGCGGACGCGCCGGAATGAACGGGGGGGCTGTGCTAGACTCGGAGAAACCCCCGGTCGGATGAGTCCCTTTGCCCGAACGGATCCTCGTGTGCGTGGCCTGGCCCTACGCGAACTACCTGTTGCACGTCGGGCAGGCGGCAGGCGCATACCTTCCCGCAGACGTTTTTGCGCGCTACCAGCGGCTCGTCGGCCACGACGTGGTGATGGTCTCCGGGTCGGACAGCCACGGCACGCCGATCACGGTCAGCGCCGAGCGGGAGGGCGTCGCGCCGCAGGCCATCGTCGATCGCTACCATCCGCGCATCGTCGAGACCTGGGAGCGGCTAGGGATCAGCTTCGATCTCTACACGACGACGCTCACGGAGAACCATTACCGCACGACGCAGGAGGTGTTCCTGCGCCTGCTCGAGCACGGCCTGCTCGAACGGGGCACGCAGGACCAGCTGTATGACCCGGAGGCGGACCGGTTTCTCCCCGACCGCTACGTCGAAGGGACCTGCCCGATTTGCGGGTACACCGAGGCGCGGGGCGACCAGTGCGACAACTGCGGTTCGACGCTGGACGCGACGGACCTCATCAACCCGCGGAGTCGGATGAGCGGGGCGACGCCCGTGGTGCGCCAGTCGGAGCACTACTTTCTGAAGTTGACCACGCTGCAGGGACGCCTCCAGGAATGGGTCGGTAAGCAGGCGCACTGGAGGCGGAACGTCCTCAATCTTACGCTGGGCTGGCTGAGCGAAGGGCTAAAGGACCGCGCCATCACGCGCGACATTAGCTGGGGTGTCCCGGTGCCTGTCGAGGGGTACGAGTCCAAGCGGATTTATGTCTGGTTTGACGCGGTCATCGGGTACCTCTCGGCCACCCGCGAATGGGCGGCGCGCACGGGACAGCCAGAGGCCTGGCGCGCCTACTGGGAGGACCCGGCGACGCGGTCGTACTACTTCATCGGGAAGGACAACATTCCCTTCCATACGATCATCTGGCCGGGGATGCTGATGGGCTATGGCGGGTTGAACCTTCCGTATGACGTTCCGGCGAACCAGTACGTGAACTTCGCCGCCGGGCAGAAGCAGAGCAAGTCGAAGGGGACGGGGACCTGGGTGCTCGACTTGCTGGAGAGCTACGCGCCGGACACCGTGCGCTTCTACCTCACGACGATCATGCCAGAGGCGCACGACTCGGAGTTCCGCGAGGAGGAGCTCGTGCGGGCGAACAACGACGTCCTCATCGGCACCTGGGGGAATCTGGCGAACCGCGTGATGGCGATGATCCACCGCAACTTCGAGGGCCGCGTTCCGGAGACGACAGAGCTGTCGCCCGAGAGCACGGCGGTCCTCGCGGAGGCGCAGGCAGCGTTCGCGACGGTAGGTAGCGAATACGGCGCCTGCCACTTCCGCGCCGCCCTCCACGAGGCGCTCCGGCTGGCGCAGTCGGCCAACCGCTACCTGGACGAGCGCGCGCCCTGGAAGACGGTCAAGACGGACCGTGCGCACGCCGCGGAGACGCTGGCGACGGCGCTGAACGTGATAAACGCGCTCAAGGTGCTACTCCATCCCGTGATCCCGTTCAGCACGCGTCAGCTGCACCAGGACCTCGCGCAGGAAGACGGGCTGCTGGATCAGGGATGGGCTTATCGTCCCGTGGCCCCTGGCACCGTGCTGCCGCCGGCCCGGCCGCTCTACGCCAAGATCGAGGCCGCGCCCAACGAGGCAGCCGCCTCATGAGGCTGTTCGACACGCATTGCCACCTGCAGGACCCCGCCTTCGCGGGGGACGAGAGCGCGGTAATCGAGCGGGCCGCGGCCGCCGGGGTCGAAGGCATGCTCGTCTGCGGGTATGACCTGCACTCCAGCCGAGCGGCGCGGGAGCTGGCCGCGACCTCGCCGCTCGTCGTCGCCGCCGTCGGCGTTCACCCGCACGACGCGGCGTCAGCCGACCTGGCGACGCTCGACGAGATCGCTCGGCAGGCCGGCGGACCCGACGTGGCCGCCGTCGGCGAGATCGGGCTGGATTTCTATCGGGAGCTCTCGCCACGCGGGGCGCAGCTTGCAGCCCTGGAGGCGCAGCTGGCCATCGCCGTCGCCTGTGGCAAACCCGTCTCGGTGCACAGTCGGGGCGCCGAGGACGTGATCCTCGCGCCTCTTCAAGCCTTCGCGTGTCGCAGCGGGCCCGCGCGCGGGAGGCACGTGGGCGTAATGCACTGCTTCGGCGGGACACTCGAACAGGCGCTCGCCTTCGTGGAGGCGGGCTTCGCCGTCTCGCTGAGCTGTGCGGTCACCTACCCGGGAAACCATGAGGGGCGGCGCCTGGCTGCCGGGCTGCCGCTCGAGGCGATCGTCGTCGAGACGGACAGCCCCTACCTGCCGCCCCAGGGCCGGCGCGGCCAGCGGAACGAACCGGCCAACGTGCGCTTCGCGGTCGAGGCGGTGGCGGAGGCTCGGAGCGCGGACCCTGTCGCGATCGCGGAGACCAGCGCCCTCACTGCCCGGCGTCTCTTCGCCGCGTCCGTGTCGGCGACGGGGGCGCGCTGATGCAGGCGACGATGGTGAACCTCTACGGGCCCGTCGCCGAGGACATGATCCTCGTGGAGGACCTGCTCGAATCGGCGAAACAGGTGGAGATCCCGCCGCTGAAGCGCATGCTGGATCACGCTCTGGAGGGCCGCGGGAAGCGACTCCGGCCGGCCCTGGTTTTGCTGGCCGGGAGCTTCGGCGACTACAACCTGAACCGGCTGGTGCCGCTCGGCACTGCCATCGAGCTGTTGCACACCGCGAGTCTGGTGCACGACGACGTGGTCGACGGGGCGACGAGCAGGCGCGGGCGGCCGACAGCCAACGCCGTCTGGGACAACGCGCTGACCGTCCTCCTCGGCGACTACATGTTCGCGAACGCGGCGGAGATGGTGACGCGCACGGGCAGCATCGAGGTGACACGTCTGTTCGCCCTTACGCTGATGAAGATGACGAGCGGCGAGCTGGACCAGGACGCGGCCGCCTTCGACGTGGGCAAGGACATCCAGAACTACCTCTGGCGGATTGGCGGCAAGACGGCGGCGCTCTTCGCCAACGCTACGGAAGGCGGCGCCCTGCTGGCGGGCTGCGATCCGGCGAGCGTGGACGCATTGCGGAGCTACGGCTACAGCGTGGGGATGGCGTTCCAGATCGTCGACGACATTCTGGACTACAGCGGCGACGAGGAGCTTCTGGGCAAGCCCGTCGGGAGCGACCTGCGCGAAGGTACGATCACCCTGCCGGGGCTGCTGCTGCTGGAGCGCTACCCACGGGACAACCCGATCAAGAAGTTCTTCACAGCGCGGCGCGGGCGAGAGGAGCGGCTCCAGGAGGCGATCGCCATGGTCCGCGAGACGGACGTGCTGCAGACGTCGATGGAGATGGCGCGCCAGTACGTGGGGCGCGCCTGCGAGGCGATTGAGATCCTGCCCGACACAGAGGCGCGCCGCTGCCTGCATGGCCTCGGCGAGTATGTGCTCGAACGGCAGAGCTGAGTCTGCGGGCCACGCGGAGGCAGGCCATGACCGCCTCCGCGTCCGCTCGACCAGGTCATCTCGCCGTCGTGATTACAGCACGGGATCGGGTGCTATCCGCATAGCCGCGCCAGCTTCACGGTAACGGCATTTCCGCACCATGCTTTGGGAGCAAGGGGTCCCCGGTTCGAATCCGGGCACCCCGACCATCTCGCGGGCGCGAACCTGTTTTCAGCACTTGCCGTGGGCCTGCCGTCCCGTCGGTTAGTCGGGAGCGGCGTTGGGGGTGCCCTGCTTGATGATGCGGCCCTGCTCGACGAAGGATTCGACCTCTCGCTCGCGGACAGGGTTGCCATAGAGGTCGGAGAGGTCGGCCTTGCGAGCCATGCCCTGCATGTCCTTGATGGCCGAGACCTCGCCCTTGAGCTTGCGCTTCTTCGGCTCGGGCTTGTTCACCTCGGGGTGCTCGTTGGGGCGCCCGCCGGTCACGGGCTTCGAGACTTTGTGGCCGAGGTGGTAGAACTTGCCGTCGTCGGGTATGCGACGCGGGTAGCCGTCGCGGAAGGTGAAGGCGGCGAAGGAGGTCGGCATGATGCGCGGCGCGTCCCGGTAGCATTCGGGACAGGGCACCGGCTCGGTGGCTTCGCGCATGGGGCGGAGCTCTTCGAAGACGCCGTTACATGACTGGCAGAAGTACTCGTAGAGGGGCATGCGGAGTCAGCTCTCTTCGTGGGGGTGTGGTGGCTATTCTACATCGGGGGACGCGGTCGGCGGGGCTTCGCGGGAAAGGCGGGTTACCGCCGCCAGGTAGCGGCTGGTGAGGAGGTCGCGCTCGAGGTGGTAGCGGAGGACGTCGCCGAGAGCGCCCTCGAGCTGCTGGCCGAGGTCGTCGCCGACGCGGAGGGAGGCGAAGTCGGCGAGGGAGGCGCCGCGGGCGAAGCGCAGGACTTTGATGGCGGGCACGCCAAGGAGACGACCGGCGCCCGCCGCCGCCCGGCAGCCGGCGCAGACGAGGCCGCCGGCCGAGGCGGCGAGGAGCGTCTCCGCTGGGGGCAGGCGGGCGCTGCAGAGCGCACAGGCGTCGAGCTGGAGGTCGTAGCCGGCGAGCGAGAGGATCTGGAGCTCGAACCAGCGGAGAACCTGGGCCGGGGCGCCCGCCTCCAGCGTGTCGAAGACGGCGAGGAGCAGGGGGTACAGCCCGGGCTGCTCGGCCTGCTCTACCGCGAAGCGGTCGGCAAGCTCCGCGCAGTAGATGGCCAGGGCCGAGCGCTCCAGGTCCTCGCGCAGGCCGCGATAGGCATGCAGGGTCTGCGCCTGGGTGAAGACGTCCAGGGTACGGCCGCGGGCCAGGAGGAGCTGGCTGCGCGTCAGCGGCTCGAGGTGGCCGCGCATGCGGCTGCGTGCGCGGCGGATGCCGCGCGCGACGGCGTCGAGCTTCGCACCATTGGCGGTGAGGACGGTGAAGACGCTGTCTGCCTCGCCGAGGTTGCGCCGCCGGAGGATGAGGCCTTCGGTGCGGTAAACGCGCGGCCGGTCGCTCACGGCTAGATGTCCTGGCGGCCCTCGAGGGCGCGCGCGAGGGTGACGTCGTCGGTGTACTCGAGGTCGGCGCCGCTGGGGAGGCCGCGGGCCAGACGCGTCACGCGCACGCTCAACGGCCCGGCGAGGCGGTGGACGTACATCGCCGTCGCCTCGCCCTCGAGGCTGGGGTTCGTGGCCATGATGACCTCGCGTACCTCAGCCGCCTGGAGGCGGCCGACGAGCTCGCGAAGGTGAAGGTCTTCCGGCCCGACGCCCTCCATCGGGTTGAGCACGCCGTGCAGGACGTGGTAGCGGCCGCGGAAGCCGGTCCGTTCGATGGCGAGGATGTCGAGCGGCTGTTCGACGACGCAGACGACGGCCGGGTCGCGCCGAGTGTCGGTGCAGTAGGCGCAGGGATCGTTCTCCGTGATGTTCCGGCAGACAGAGCAGAGAACGATCCGCTGTTTGACGTCGCGGATGGCGGCTGCCAGGTTCTCCACCTCCTGTGGGGCTGTACGGAGGATGTGGTAGGCGAGGCGCTGGGCGGACTTGGGGCCAACGCCCGGCAGACGGTGGAAGGCCTCTATCAGGCGAACGATGGGTTCCGGCGTACCGGCGGGCGCGTCGCGCACGGGAGCTAGCCGAGGCCCGGGATGTTGAGGCCGCCGGTGATGGCGCCGAGGGACCTCTGCTGCAGCTCGGCAGCGCGTTCGGAGGCGTCGGCGATGGCGGCCATGATCAGGTCCTGGAGCATGTCGACGTCGTCCGGGTCGACGACGTCCGGCGCTATCTGGATGCCGGTTACCTTTTGCTCGCCCGACATGGTGACGCGCACGGCGCCGCCGCCGGCGCTGCCTTCGACGCTGGTCGCGGCAAGCTCCTGCTGGGCTTTGGCGAACATCTCCTGGGCGGCAGCCAGTGGGTTCGCGCCGCCTGCGCCGGCGCCGGGGAGGCCGCCGCCGCCGCGCCGCAGGTAGCGGTTGCGACCACTGCTCTTGGCCATGCTTACTGTTCCTTCCCGACGGGTATGGCGCCGAGGGCGCGGGCAGCCTCGGCGAGGTGGCCGCGCCGGGCGGCCGGTCTGGCGTTCTCTCGCCGCTCTATCTGGCGCACCTCGAGTTGGACGGGACGTCCGAGGATCTCGGCGGCCTGCTGCTCGACGAGGGCACGGCCTTCGCTGGCGATCTTCTCCATGGAGGGTCGGTCAT
>JADLBJ010000253.1 GCA_020847765.1 Dehalococcoidia bacterium | reverse complement strand
TGCCAATTGCGCCGGGTTGAGCGGCGCACGCGTCGAAACGCGCCGGCCCTGTCGGCTGCTGCTGGCCTGGAGTAAACCGCAATGAGCTCACAACGATGCGGCATGGCGATTCGATCGCTGGCCACGGCCATTCCGGCAAATGAGTTGCCACAGGCCGAGGCGGTCCGGATGGCCCAGCGGATCTGTTGCTCAAGCGAGGAGCAGCGGCAACTGGTCAAAGTTCTCTATCGACGTGCCGGCGTCGAGAAGCGTTATACCGCTGTGCCCGCCGCGCGGGCTTTCGACTGGTTTCCCGATTCCACACAGGCCGGCCGATCGCATGGGCCCACCACTGCCGAACGCATGGAAGAGTATCAGCAGCATGCCGGTCCGCTGGCTTTGCGCGCAGCACGCTCGGCCTTGTCGGCCGCCAGCGATAGCGCCGCCCGATTGCGGCATTTGGTGACCGTTTCGTGCACCGGCTTTCAAGCCCCGGGCGCCGATCTGGAGTTGGCCAGCCAATTGCCATTGCGCTCCACCATCGAGCGGACGCATGTGGGTTTTATGGGTTGTCACGGCGCCATCAATGGCCTGCGCGTAGCCAGGGCGCTTGCCTTGTCGCAGCCTTCAAGCGCAGTGCTCATGTGCGCCGTGGAACTGTGCAGCCTGCATTACCATTATGCCTGGAATCCTGAAATGATGGTGGGTAATGCCATCTTCGGCGACGGCGCTGCCGCCTTGGTGGCCGAAGCCGTTACCGATGCTGCCGACCCAGCGTGGCAAGTGGCGAACACAGGAAGCTGCCTGCTGCCGGATTCTGCCGATGCAATGAGCTGGTCTGTCGGCGATCATGGTTTTGAGATGCGGTTGTCGCCACGCGTGCCCGATCTGATCCGGCAGCACCTGCGGCCTTGGCTGACGGCCTGGCTCGACGAGTCGGGCATGGCGCAATCGGACGTCGCCTCCTGGGGTATCCATCCCGGTGGCCCGCGAATCATCACCGCGGCCGGCGAAGCGCTCGATCTACCGCCCACGGCGACGGAACTTTCGCGCGACGTCTTGCGACGCTACGGCAACATGTCTTCGCCCACGGTGCTCTTCATGCTGCAAGAGCTGATCCAGCAGAATGCCCCCCGGCCTT
>JADLBJ010000098.1 GCA_020847765.1 Dehalococcoidia bacterium | reverse complement strand
GATGTCGGGTGAGCTCTGCGTATAGATGAGCATGTCCTTGGGCACGTCGCCGCGTACGAAGGACGCCATGAGCATCGCGCGCAGGGAGAAGAGGACGAGGGCGCCCGCCGTGGCCACGGCGAGCACGGTCGGAAGAGCGGGACGCCCCCAGGGACGGGCGGCCCAGGCAACGGCAGCGATGGCGACAACGGCCACGGCGCAGCGCACGACGAGCCAGGCCGGCCCTCCGGGGAGGAAGGCGGCTATCGCGAGGCCGCCCAGGGCGATGGCCGCGATCGACAGCAAGGGCCCCGCGATCGCCCGGAGGCGAGGAGAGGGCCGCCATGCCTGCCAGGCGCGGTGCACGGTCCAGGCGGCGAGCAGGCAGGCAGGCACGGCGAGGTGGGTGTTGAGCCAGGGCATTTTCTCGGAGCCCCAGGAGAAGACGAGGAACTGGCCCACGAGCCAGACGACGAGGAAGCGGGAGAAGGCGTTGCCGCGCACCACGGACCACCAGGCGCCGCCGACGCAGATGGCCAGGGGGAGGAACTCGTAGGCGGGACAGAGGAGGTAGAAGTAGTACCAGGGCTGGTCGCCGCGGTACTCGTGCTGCTGTTCGCGCCAGTAGTCGATCGAGCCCCAGGGGCCGCTGATCAGGCCGTCGAGGTTGGTCCAGAAGGAGGTCATGAGGGTGAGGTAGACGAGCGCGCACGCCCCGAACGCAATCGCCCAGACGCGCGGCTTCCACTGGAGGCCGACGAAGGCCGCGGCACTGGTGGTGATGGTGAACAGCGCAGCAAGGGTCAGGCGGTCGCTGCCGTTGACGTTGAGGCTGAGGTGGCGCTCCCAGTTCAGGCGGCTGGTGAGCTTCTGAACACCGCGGGCGTCGGTGAAGGGAATGTCCTTCGCCACGATGCCGAAGCGTTCGAGGAAGACGCGGCTGACGGGCGTGAGAAGGGGCAGGGTGAGCGTGCCCAGGAGGACGAGGACGTCGCCGACGAGGGGGAGGCGGTCCGGCCAGTCGAGGCGCCGCCGCACACCGGGTAGAAACGGCCAGAAGGCGGCGGCGAGCCAGGCGACGAGACTGTAGGACCCGGTGAGCGCCAGGCGGCGGGGAGTGGTGTCGATCTCCCGAGCGGTGAGGGTCGACCGCGCGAGAAGGGCGGCGAGGTAGACGTCGAGGTAGACGAGGAAGACGGCGAAGACGAGGAAGCTGCCCTCCTTGGTGGTGACGGCGCCCGTGAAGCCGAGGGCGAACACAATGAGCCAGCGCTCCCGCTCCTCGTCGAGGTAGCGCCAGACGGCAGCCGCCATGAGAAGGATGAAGAAGGCCATGTAGACGTCTTCGCGGAAGAAGCGGCTGTAGTAGACGAGTGTGGGGGAGAAGGCGAGAAGCGCGACGGCAGCCATCGTGCCAACGGCGCCGAGGCGGCGACGCATGAGCAGCGGCAGGAAGAGGAGGGCCGTGCCGAAGAGGGCGGCAGAGACCCGCGAGGTGTAGTCGCTGGAGCCGAAGAGGAAGAAGACGAAACCTTCGACGTGGTAGTAGAGCGGCCCGTGGAAGACCGGACTGTGGCGGTAGTTGCCGCGCAGGAGATCCCAGGACCACTGCGCGTGGATGCTCTCGTCGTGGTGGAGGGCACGGCCGCCGAGGTCCCAGAAGCGCAGCCCGAAGGCGAGGGCGAAGATGGCCACGTAGAGGGCAATCTCCCAGTTGAGCGCGACGCGGGCACTGAGCAAGCGGTCTACCACCGTCGGGCGGGAGAGGCGCGGAAAAGCCGAGTCGGCGGTCATTGCTGGGTCCTAACGTAGACGGCGACGGGGGTGCTGGTGACGGGCAGCCGGTGGCGGTCGATCAGCCAGTGGAGATAGTCGAGCACGCCTTCGGTCGGGGGCACAACCGCGCGGGTTAACGCCCAGTTACCCACGACCGGTGCGAAGCCGTCCGGGCGGGGGGCCTCCGGGCGCCAGAGGAGGACAGCCGCAAGGGGGGGCACGCGCGAGGCGACGACGACGTTGCCGGAGTCGCGGAACGGCCAGGTAAGGGCGTCGGCGAAGGCCGGGTCGACGACGAGGACACCTCCACGCTCGGCCGCTGCCTGGATGGCAAAGGCGCGGAGGTCGCGCGCCTGGGGCGGGCTGACCGGCGAGGGGAGCGGTTCGCCGGCCGAGGAGAAAGCGACGCCGCTCGCGCCGAAGAGGAGAAGGACGATGCCCGGCGCGAGGCCGGCCGCCAGCAGCGTCGGCCGAGAGGTGCGATAGAGGGACACGACCAGCAGGGCGGCAACGAGCACCACGGCGTAGAGCCATGCCTTCGCCTGGCTGGGGGCGTCGCCCACCGCGTCGGCGCGGGCCCAGCGGACCACGACGAAGGCGAGCATCACAAAGGCGAGCCCGGCCAGGGGCAGGAGTACGCGCGCGAACCGCCAGTCGGCCGCGAGCATGGCGGGGATAGCACGGCCGAGGGCCCGACCGAGAAGGAGGGCAAGCGGGAGAGTCAGACCAACTGCAGGCACGACCTGGTGGCTGGTGGACGCGAAGATCAGCCAGGCGAGCGCAAACGCCGTCCACGCGAGCAGAAGGCGGACAGCGCGAGAGGGTGTTCGGCCGCGCCACCAGCATGCCGCTTCGGCGGCTGCGGCGATCGCCCCGCCGACGAGGATGGGCAGGCCGTAGAGAAGCAGCAACTCGCCGGCCGTGGCAGTCGACCAGTGGTCGTCGAAGCCGGCCGCGAAGAGGTCGAGCGGAGGGACGCGCAGGCCGTCGGCGCCGAGGTCGTAGCGGAGGCTGGCGAGGAGGACCGCGACGAGCACGCCGGCAGTCGCACCGGCGGCCGTCCGCGCGCCGGGGTATCGGCGGCGAGCGAAGCTGACCGAGGCCCAAGCAGCGAGCAACGGCAGGGCGAGCGGGCCGGCGCTGGCGACGAGGAAGCCAGCCACAGCGGCGAGCCAGGGAGCACGGCGCGCTTCGAGCGTGAAGACAAACAGCCAGACGGCGATCGCCAGGTCGAAGCCCATCGCGGAGGCTGCGACGCCGAGCCATATCGCCGGCCCGTCGAGGGCGAGAAGGATGAGCGCGAGCAGGGCGCCGGCCTGGCCGAGGTGCGGCCGCAGCCTGTAGAGGGCGAGCGGGAGCGTGGCCGTAACGAGGAAAGCGACGAGGCGCGCGGGAACCTCGGAGTCGGTCAGGTGGAGGATGCCGGCGACGATCGCCTGGAAGAGAGTTGGCACGAAGCGGGCGTCGTCGGCACCGACGCGGGCCTGCCAGGCCCCGGAGAGGTGGTCGAGCTCGGCGCCGCCGACGGGCGCTTGCCAGATGGGGCCGAGGCGAAGGAGCAGGAAGACGGCGGCGGCAACGCCCCAGACCAGCGCGGAGACCGGAAGCAGAAAGCGGGGGGCGCGCTGCTGGCCCACCTCGTCGCCGGTCGGCGCCTGCTCGCTAATCCCGGCCACGCTGGTCACGAGGTCCTGACGACCCGGTAAACGGGCAGCGCATAGACATGGAGGTCGCCCGAGGTGAAGACCGTGTCGAGAAACGCGTCGAACGGTGGGAGGGCATCGGCCGGATAGCGCTGGCGTTCCACGCGGCCAAGGATGACATAGCGGGCGCCAGCGGTACGCAGCACAGAGAGAACAGCAGCGGGATCGCCCGAGGTGTAGACGCTGTCGAGCAGCTCCTGGCGGTGTTGATACTCAGCGCGGTTCGGAGTGGTGTCGCCGCGCCACTGGATCTCGTGGAAGAACCAGCCGACGAGAGTCGGGCGGCCTGTGCGGCTGCTGACGCGAGCGGCGTCGGTGTAGTCGACGCTCGGATCGACGAGGGTGAGGGCGCCGTTACGGTCGCGTCGCCAGACCCTGCCGGACGCCTCAACGACGACCGCGTCCGGCGGGGTGTTCTGTTCGACCCAGCGGATGAGGGCGAACTCGGCGGGGTCGTAGCGCGCGACGAAGGCGAGGCCGTCGAGCGCTGTGTCCTTGTCGAAGCCCTCCGTGCGGTTGGGGAGTGCGGCGACGGGGTAGACGAGGCCGGCGGCGAGAACGGCGGCAGCGGGTGCAGCGAGCCAGGCGGGCAGGGTCCGCTGGCGGAGAGCCGCGCGCAAACCGCCGACGAGGAGCGCGGCACCTGCGAGGGCGAGGAGGATCCAGGCCTGGTAGGAGAGCTTGAAAACGGTGTTGAGACGCGGCGCCGAGGGAGAGAAGACGTCCTTGATGTAGAAGAGTTCGGCGCCGAAGAGGAGGAGGACGGCGACCGCGGCGAGTCCGAGCACGGGGGCCGCCGAACGGCGTGCGCGAACGTTAACCGCAAAGGCGGCGACCAGGAGCCAGAGGGTGACGCCATAGGCGGCGAGGGTG
Source organism: Dehalococcoidia bacterium (assembly GCA_020847765.1). Lineage (GTDB taxonomy): Bacteria > Chloroflexota > Dehalococcoidia > Tepidiformales > Tepidiformaceae > JADLBJ01. Next base: position 22,981 of record JADLBJ010000098.1, on the reverse strand, counting down.
ATCCAGCCGGGAAGGCCGCGTGCGGCGGCGGCGTCGTTCAGGTTGCCCTGGACGGCCGCGAGCAGGATCCAGCCAAGGAACGGCAGAAGCGGCACCCAGAGAGACCCGAGGAGGACGTCCGGGAGGTTGGGCCAGTCGCCGCGGCGAACGGTCCACGTCAGGCCGACGACGGCCGCGAGCCAGAGCGGTCCGAACGTGAGGAAGGCGGGGTTGGGCTGCGTGCCTTCGCCCACGTAGGCGTAGAAGCCGGATGCCTGGGAGCGGAAGTCGACGTACCAGGGGGCGTAGGCGACAACGGCGACGAGGACGAGGGCGGCGACGTAGCCCAGGGTGCCGCGGACGGCTCTCCCCGGGGTGAGCAGGCGGAGGTTGCGCACGAAGACGGCAGCGGTGAGGACGCCGGTGAATGTCAGGACGTCCCAGGCATTCTGGAAGGCGAGCGCGCCGAAGACGACGCCGAGGGCGAGCAAGGTCGCCGGACGCCGGTGGCTGGCGAGGGTGAGCGGGGAACGCCCGCGCCAGACCGCTGCCGAAAGGCCGAGCGAGAGCAGTGCCAGCGGGATGGACATGACGTGGGGATGAAGGTCGCCGAGGAGGAAGCTGAAGAAGGGGAACTCTGTGATCGTGCGCGGGATGACCCTGGTGTCGTTGAACCACCAGAAGAACTGGGTGGGGTACCAGGCAGCTGTGCGCGGCAGCACGCCATGGTAGCAGGTGTCGGCGGCCTGTCCCGGCGAGCAGGGGAGGAGCCATTCGAGGCCCGCCAGGCGGTAAGCCCAGTGGGTGTACACGCCGTGGGCGGCCAGCAGCTCCCAGATGGCGGCCAGGGAGCCGACCCCGAGGAGCATGACGACGGCGAGGGCGGCGACTGCAGGTACCCAGGGGCGGCCGTGGCGACCGAGCAGCCACCGACCGAGGGCGAAGGCAACGGAGGCGGCTGCCGTCGCTGCCGCCGCGAAGGTGTAGCCGAGGGAGAGGTTGTAGCCGGTCGAGGGCGGGACTCCGGAGGCAGACGTGAGAAGGCCTGCCTGGAGATAGCCGAAGTAGTAGTAGCTAGCGCGGTGGCCCGAGAGCCAGGGGTCGGCGGGCGGGTAGTCGGGTGAGTTGACGGTGGTATTCAGGTACATGAAGTCCATCGGCTGCTCGGTGCCGTTGATGTCCGGCTGGTAGGAGCGGAAGGCGACGTACGCGAAGAAGCAGAGGGTGAAGAGGCCCGCGCCCGCGACGGCGGCCGGCCAGACGCGGCGCAGGGTCGTTGCGAAGCGGCGGTCGCGCCCGGCGACGGCGGCACCAAGGAGGGCGAGCAGCGCGACGGTCAGGAGGTCGCCGCCGCGGCCGGCCGGGAGGACGGAGAGCGTGCGCAGGAGGAAATAGCCGTAGCCCGCGAAGAGGAGGCCGAGCGGAATGGCAAGGCCAGCGCCGGCGTCGGGCAGCCGACGGAGCAGCGCAAACGCGAGCGGCAGGGCGAGGAGACCGAGGAGCAGCGCCACCGCCCAGAAGGCCACCACTCCTCCCATACGTTATGACCAGTCGAGAAGGGCGTCGACGAAGTCGTGCGGGTCGAAGGGCGCGAGGTCTTCGAGCCGTTCTCCGGTGCCGATGAAGCGGACCGGTATACGCAGGTCGTGGGCGATGGCGAAAGCGATCCCGCCTTTGGCTGTGCCGTCGAGCTTGGCAAGAACGATGCCGCTGACGCCGACAGCGTCGGTGAAGGTGCGCGCCTGCGCGAGGCCGTTCTGGCCGGTGGTGGCGTCGAGGACGAGGAGCGTCTCGTGCGGCGCTTCGGGGTGGTTGCGCTGGATGACGCGGTTGATCTTCCTCAGCTCTTCCATGAGGTTCGTCTTGGTGTGAAGGCGCCCGGCGGTGTCGACGATGACGAAGTCGGCGCGGCCGTTCTCGGCGGCGGAGAGTGTGTCGAAGACGACGGCGCCGGGGTCGGCACCGGGGCGGTGGGCGACGACGCGCACGCCGGCGCGCTCACCCCAGACCTTCAACTGATCGACGGCGGCGGCGCGGAAGGTGTCTGCCGCGGCACGGAGGACGGTGGCGCCGTCGCTTCGGAAGCCATGGGCGAGCTTCGCTATCGTGGTGGTCTTGCCGGCGCCGTTGACGCCGACGACGAGGATGATGAGCAGCGGCGGCGTGTCGGCGCGAGCCCAGGCAGGCGGCCTGGGGGCGGATGCCTCGAGGAGTGCGACCAGCTCTTCGCGGAGGATCTCGCGCACGCGGGCAGACTGCTTGACACCCTCGTCTTTCACGCGCTTGCGGAGGTCCGCGAGGATCTGCTCGGCAGTGGCGAGGCCGGTGTCGGCGCCGACGAGAATCTCTTCGAGCTCGTCCCAGAGGTCGTCGTCGAAGTCTGCCCTCTCGAAGAGACCGCCGAGGCGGCCGAAGAAGCCGCGACGGGTGCGCTCGAGGGCGCGCTCCGTCTGGGCGTGCACCTCGGCGACCTCCTCGGGTGTCGGCTCGAGGTCCTCCGCGGACTGTGGCGCGGTCAGCGCGACGGCTTCGTCGCCGTCTTCGGGGCGCTGCTCTTCGGCCGGGTGGCGGCGCCAGAAACGCAAACCGTCGCTCCTCACTGCGGGCTGGGATGATGGTAGTGCGCCGCCCGTGTTGCGTCAGTTCTGGGGAAGGTCGCTGAGGCGGAGCGAGAGCACTTTGGAGACGCCGTCCCGGCCCATTGAGACGCCATAGATCGCGTCTGCCACCTCGACCGTGCGGCGGTTGTGGGTGACGACCAGGAACTGGGTGCGCTCGGAGAGCGCCTTAAGGGCGGCGGTGAAGCGGCCCACGTTCGCCTCGTCCAGCGCGGCGTCGACCTCGTCGAGCACGCAGAAGGGCGCGGGGTTGGCCGACAGGAGCGCGAAGAGGAGGGCGACGGCCGTGAGGGAACGCTCGCCGCCGGAGAGGAGTGCCAGGCTCTTGACGCGCTTGCCGGGCGGCTGGGCCTCGATCTCGATGCCGGCTTCGGCCAGGTTGTCGGGGTCGGTGAGGAAGAGGCGAGCGCTACCGCCGCCGAAGAAGGCGGCGAAGTACTCGGCGAAGGCAGCGCTGACTTTCTCGAAGGTGGCGCCAAAGCGGATCCGGATCTCTTCGCTCAGCTCACCGATGGCGGCCCGGAGCTGGGCTTCGGCGTCGGCCAGGTCGGTCATCTGAGAGGTAAGGAATTCGTAGCGCTCCTTGCTTTCGCGGTAGTCCTCGGGCGCTTCGGCGTTGATCGGGCCGAGCCGTCGGATCTGGCTGCGGATCTCCTCGATGCGGGCGCGAGTGGCCTCCACGTCGACGGCGGCAGCGCCCTGGATGGTCGGTTCAGCGATTTCCGCAGTGAAGAGCGACTCGCTGGCCATCGCCTGCTCGAGCGGGACGACGGCGCCGCTGCGGTCGGGGGCGAGACCTTCGCGCTCCATCTCGGCTCGGAGGGCACCGACGTGGTCGAGGGCGCGGGCGACCTCGGCCTCCAGGTCGAGGCGGCCGCGGTCGGCGGCGAGGAGGGCCGCCTGGGATTCGGCGTACTCCTCCTGGACCTGGCGTTCGTGGGTTTCGAGGCGGTGGAGCTCGTCGCGGTCCGGGGCGGCGTCGTCGGTGTCGCGGCTCTGTTCCAGGTGCGCGGCCTGAAGCTCGCGCTGGAGCTTGGCGAGACGCTCGTCGATGACGCTGGCCTCGAGCTCGAGGTTGCGGCCCTGGAGGCGCTTGGCCTGGATCTGCCCGGCGAGCCGCGCGAGGGTCTTTTCATGCTGCTCGCGGAGGGCGACCAGGGCTTTGCGCTCACCCTCGACGGCGGCGAGGCGGCCGCTGGCTTCGGAGACGGTCTTGAGCGCGTTTTCGCGACGGACGGTTGCCTTCTGGAGGTCCTCTTCGAGGGCGAGCATGGCCAGGCGGCGTTCGTCGCGGCGCGCCTGGATCTGCTCGTGGGCCGTTGTCGCCTGTGCGACGACACGGCGTCTGGCCGTTCGCTCGCGTTGGATCTCGGCGCGACGGGAGCGGACGGCGTCCATCTCTCGGCGCAGGCGATGGAGGGCTTCGCGCTCGCGGTCGAGCCGGGTGCGGCCGTCGTCAAGGGCGCGACGGATAGCGGCGTAGGCGGTCTCGGCTTCGCGGACGCGGGCGCCGAGCTGATCGAGGGCGGCGCGGGCAGTTTCGAGCTGGCGGGCGCTGGTAGCGGTGCGGGCGCCCAGCTCGTCGATGCGCACGGGAAGCTCGTCGAGCTCGCGCTGGCGGACGAACGCACCTTCGTCGGCCCCGGAGGAGCCGCCGGTGAGCACGCCGGTCGGCTCGATGTAGGTGCCGTCGACGGTGACGACCGAGCCCAGGGCGCGGCGGATCATGCGCAGGCCGGTCTGGACGTCTTCGACGACGATGACGCGGCCGAGGAGGGTGTCGACGAGGGGGCGCATGCGTGCTTCGCAGCGGACGAGCTTGGAGGCGACGCCGACGACGCCGCGCTCTTTCTGCAAGTTGAGGGGGTAGACCTGGCGGAGGGTGTCGAGGGCGAGGAACTGGGCGCGGCCCTGGCGGCGACGGTTGAGGAGGTCGATCGCCTGGAGGGCGGCCTCTTCGCGTTCGACGATGACGGCGTGGAGCCGCTGTTCGAGGGCGGCGTTGACCGCGGTCTCGAGGCCGGCGGGGACCTTGAGCTGGCGGGCGAGCAGACCTACGACGCCGGCGACTTCGGCGGGTTCGCCGAGCGAGCCGGGCTGGACGCCTTCGATCAGGGCCTGTCCCATGATGAGGACGTTGCGGGTGCCGGCGGCAACGCCCTCGTGCTCGGCCTGGACGCGGAGGAGGGCGTCGAGGCGTCCTTCGAGGCGGTCGAGCTCGCGGAGGTCCTCGTTGCCGGCGGCCTCATAGGTGCGAACCTCCTCCTGGACGCGGAGGAGGCGCTCGCCAGCGCTTTCGGCGGCGCCGCGGGCGCCAGCGAGGCCGCTCTCCGCGTCGGCGAGCTCCTCCTGGAGGGCGAGGAAGCGGCGCCCGTAGGCGGCGAGCTCGGCGAGGAGCTGCTTGCGCCGTGTGCCGGCCCCCGCTTCGTCCCGCTCGAGCTCTTCGAGGCGGCTGTGGGCGCTGTCGGAGTCGGCCTGGAGGCCGCCGGCACGGCGTTCGTCGGCGTCGGCGCCGTCGCGCAGCTCCTGGACTTTGCTGCGGAGGGCGGCGTATTCGCGCTCGGCGATTTCGAGGGCGTCGCGGCATTGGGCGGCGAAGGCCTTCGCCGCTTCGGCTTCTTCGACGACTTCGAGGCCGCGGCGGCCCTCGTCGACGTCGGTGGTGGTCAGGCTGATGCGCTCGGCCTCGAGGGTCTCGAGCTCGAGGCGAACCTCTTCGCGACGAGCGGAGGCCATCGCGTGCCGCTCGCGGTCGAGGGCGATGGCGTGTTCGGTGACGGCGAGGCGCTGCTCGATCTCGGTGTTGCGCGCTTCGCGGCGGCCAATGGCCTCGCGGCGCTTGCGGATCTCCTCGCTGAGGGCGCGCAACTGCTCCCGCACGGCGGCGACGCGCTCGGCGGCGGCCGCGTCTTCGGCGGCGCGCTGGTCGAGGGCAGCACGGGCGCGAACGATGCTGTTGTGGGCTTCGCTCCAGCGGTGGCCGTAGAAGGCGCGCAGAAGCTCCCCGAGCTCGAGGGAGAGGCGGCCGTGCTCGCGGGCGCGGTCGGCCTGGCGGCTGAGATGGACAAGGCGCGGCTCTATCTCGCCGACGACGAGGGTGACGCGCGAGATGTTCTCGCGGGTGGCGGCAAGGCGGTCCTGCGCTTCGCGGATCTTGAGACGGAAGCGCTTGACGTCGGCCGCTTCGTCCAGGAAGGAGCGGCGCTCTTCGGGGTTCATGCTCAGGACCTCGTCGACGAGGCCCTGGCCCATGATGGTGTAGCTGTTTTGGCCGACGTCGCCCTTCATCAGAAGGTCGACGACGTCGCGCAGGCGGACGCGGGAGCCGTTGAGGAGGTATTCGGACTCGCCGTTGCGGTAGACACGGCGGCCAACGTCGACTTCGGCGAAATCGACGGGGAGCCACTTGTCGGTGTTGTCGAGGGTGAGGATGACTTCGGCGAGGCCGACGGCGCTGCGGTCCTTGGTGCCGGCGAAGATGACGTCTTCCTGTTTGCGCGCACGGAGGAGGCGGACGCTCTGTTCGCCGAGGACCCAGCGGATGGCGTCGGCGACGTTGGACTTGCCGGAGCCGTTTGGGCCAACGATGGCGGTGACGCCGGGGCCGTAGTCGAAGGTCGTCCTGGCGGCGAAGCTCTTGAAGCCGTGGACGGAGAGCTTCTTTAGGTACATGACGCTACCCTTCCTCCTCCGCCGCGAGGCGGGCGACGGCCTCGCGCGCCGCACGCTGTTGTGCTTCGCGCTTGCTCGCGCCCTCGCCCCGACCGAGGGTAACGCCACCAACCCGGACGTCGACGACGAAGCGTCGAGCCGGGCCACCCGTTGCTTCGTCCACGGTCACATACTCGGGCGGTTCGTGCCAGCGGGCCTGGACGAGGTGCTGGAGGCTAGACTTGGCGTCCATGCGAGCGCCTTCACGCTGAAGCTGCTGAAGCTCGGATCGAAGGAGGCGGAGGATGAAGCCGCGCGTGGTGCGGTAGCCATGGGCGACGTAGACAGCGCCGATCACGGCTTCGAGCGTGCCCGCCAGGTTGCGGTCGCGCTTGCGGCCGCCGGCGGCCTCTTCACCGCGGCCGAGGACGACGTGTTCGCCGAGGTCGAAACGGCCGGCCACGCGGGCGAGGGTGCTCCCGCGGACGAGCTCGGCGCGCATGCGCGTGAGGGTGCCCTCCGGGGCGTCGGGGTAACGGCGGAAGAGCTCGCTGGCGATGACGAGGCCGAGGAGGGCGTCGCCGAGAAATTCGAGACGCTCGTTCGACACGGCCCGGGCGTCGGACTCGTTCAGATAGGACGCGTGGGTGAGAGCCTGCTCGAGCAAGCCGGGAGGGAGCGGCCGGAGACGGAGGCGCTCTCTCAGGCTTTCGAGGCCGACGGGAGCCAGCGGCACGGAACCCCCTGTGCGCACCGCTCTGCCCATTCCGGTGGGACAAAGAAATGCTAAAGTTGCATGATCATATGGCCGACGTGCCAGCGGCGTCAAGGATACGGTACAATCGCGACCGGGCCGCGGGGGACTATGACAAGTTCGGAAAATTCATGTTCGGTCTGCGGCGAGGTGCTGGCGCCCGACACCGAGGCCGTCTGCATGGAATGCGGCCGTCCCTACCACCTGAACCAGCGGAGCGACCGCCCGGGGCGGGATTGCGGCGAAGTCTGGATCGACGAGAACCACCTGGCGCTGCAGTTCGCCTGCAACAGCTGCCTGCATCCGGAGCCGACGGCGCTGCTGGACGACGTGCTGGACGCGGCAGAGGCGGCGCTTGTGGTCGGGCTGACGGAAGCGGCGCTGGTCGCTGCCGCCGAGTCCGGCGACGTGCGTCATCGCCGGACGGGGAGCGGCGTCTACCTGTTCGTGCGCGCCGACCTCAGCACGCTTCAGCGCGGCCAGTGATGAATGGTCGTTGTTGCGAATGCCAGGAGGCGGTCGGCAAGCGTAGTGTCCTCGTCTGCGCGGACTGCGGCCAGCTGTTTCACTTTCCGGATGTGCGGGTGAACGAGCCGGGGACGTCCTGCGGCGGGCACGCGATCGGCTTCCGGGAGCTGCTGGGGCGCGACGTCGTTCCGCTCTGCCGGCGGTGTGACATGGCATTCCGGCTTCGCTACGGGGTCCCGGCCTTATGAGCCCCGCACAGCGAAAGGAGCGGCGGCGGCGGGCGCCGGCCGCGTCGCGCGCGCCGAGCGGGCCGACGGAGCGCGCGGAGGAACAGGCAGCGCGGGCAGTGCAGCCGTTGCCGCCCTGGAAGTGGCGGACGTTTCCGGTGTTCTTCGCGCTGGCCGTGGGTGTCTTCCTGGGCGTCTACGGGGGCGTGCTTGCCGGGTACGTGAACGGCCGGGACGGTAACGGGACGCCGACGCTGGTCCTGTTCGTGGTGGCGGCGATTCTTCTCGGGTTCGCCTTCTCGCGGCTGATGACACGCTGGATGATCGGCCGGCGCTGGGTGAAGCCGCGGGCGAAACGCCGATAGGCGGCCGAGCTGTCGCGCTCCTCCGGTACTTGGTGTCCGGTTGACACGATCTCGTGGGAGTGGCATGCTCGCTGGGATGGTTAGTGTCTTTCTGACACTAACTCCGGAGGCGAAGGAATGACCGTGCCAGTTGCGACCGAGGCCTCGCTCGCCGAGCAGATCGCGCTGTACAGCGACCCGGAGACCTGCCCGGCCGACGCGCTCGTGCCGGTGCCGCTAGCCGACGAGAAGGCGTTCGTCGTCTGGCAGCAGGACATTCCCCGGCCGTACCTCGAGGCGAGCCCGGCCGAGCTCGAGGTCCGCATCCGACGGGCGCGGGCGACACTGGGCAAGCGGCTGGTGATCCTGGGGCACCATTACCAGCGCGACGAGGTCATCCAGTACGCGGACTTCACGGGCGACAGCTTCAAGCTGGCCCAGCACGCGGCAGGACAGGCGGAGGCGGAGTTCGTCCTGTTTTGCGGCGTACATTTCATGGCCGAATCGGCGGACATCCTCACGCGGCCGGACGTGCGCGTGATGCTGCCCAACATGGCCGCCGGCTGCTCGATGGCGGACATGGCCGACCCGGACGACGTCGCGGCCGCGTGGGACGCGATTTCGGCGGCGGTGGGCACGGGAACAAAAGTCGTTCCGATCACCTACATGAACAGCGCGGCGAGTTTGAAGGCGTTTGTCGGCGAGCGCGAAGGGCTGGTCTGCACCTCGAGCAACGCCGAAAAGGCGTTCGCCGACGCCTTCTCGCGCGGGGAGAAGATCCTGTTCTTTCCCGACCAGCACCTCGGTCGAAATACTGGCTACGCCATGGGCGTCTCTCTCGACGAGATGGCGCTTTGGAACTGGCGGCGGCCCGACGGCGGGCTGACTGGCGAGCAGATTGCGCGCGCCAAGGTCATCCTCTGGCAGGGGCACTGCAGCACGCACCAGCGCTTTTCGGTCGAACAGATCGACAAGGCGCGCAGGGAGCACCCGGGGATCAACGTAATCGTGCACCCGGAATGCCGCTGGGAGGTGGTTCGGGCCGCGGATGACAGCGGCTCGACCGAGAAGATCGTGCGGCGGGTGAGCGAGGCACCGGCGGGGTCGGCCTGGGCGATCGGCACCGAGATCAATCTGGTGAACCGGCTGGCGCGCGCAAACCCAGACAAGAAGATCTTCTGTTTGGATCCGGTGGTCTGCCCCTGTAGCACGATGTACCGCATCCATCCGGCCTACGTCGCCTGGGTGCTCGAGGGGCTCCTCCAGGGTGCCGTCGTCAACGAGATCCGGGTGGACGGGGCGACGCGGCAGTGGGCGCTCGTCGCGCTCGAACGGATGCTCGCGCTGCCCTGAGCGTGGACGCCGCCTGCGCCGCTCCTGTTTGCCCCAAATGCGTTCGGGGCTCCCCCTAGGCTACCGCCGCCAGGGGAGGAGCGATCGTTCCAGCATGAGCAGCAGGGCATTGATGGCGACCCCCAGAACCGTGACTGCGACAATCCCGGAGTACATCGAGGGAAAGTCGAAGATCTGATAGCGCCGCCAGATGAAGCTGCCGAGCCCGCTGTTGGAGGCGAGGAACTCGACGCTGATGATGACGATCAGCGCGACGCCCATGGCGACACGCAGGCTGGTGAAGATGCTGGGCGAAGCACCTGGCACGATGACCGATCGCATGACCTGGTGGTAGCTAGCGCCAAACGCTCGGGCCGTGTCGACGTGGTTCCGCTCGACTTGCTCCGCAGCCGAGAGCGAGCCGAAGAAGGTTATGAAGAAGACCCCGAAGGCCACCATGAAGACTCGCGCAGGGTCGCCGATCGAAAAGGTGACCAGGGCGAGAGGCAGAAGCGCGATCCGCGGCACGACGTACAGCGCAGAGGCGAGCGGATACAAGAGTGCGCGGATGAACCGTGTCGTGCCGGCAGCGAGGCCAAGGACGATCCCGGGCGCTGCGCCGAGGACGAAACCAAGGAGCAAACGCTTCAGGGTGATCTCAGAATCGGTGACGATCCGACCGTCGCGAACGTGCTCCCATGTCCTGGCGACAATGTCGGTAGGGCGCGGGAAGAAGAGCGCGTCAATCCAACCACGCTCGGCGGCGACCTGCCAGAGGACGAGCAGGCTGGCCGGAAGGAGCACGCCAGCAGCGACCGTGCGTACGGCCTGCGCTTGCATCACGCAGACCTTTCCTCGAGCAGCTCGAAGAGTTGGCGGAACGCGTCGGGGTAACCCGGTTGATTACGGACGTCACGGTATGAGCGAGGGCGCGGGAACGGCACCTCGATCGTCCCCAGCAGACGGCCAGGACGGCCGGAAAGGACACTCACGCGGTCCGCGAGAGTGAGTGCCTCGTCGATGTCGTGCGTGACGTACAGAACGGTTGCCTGCCTGTCGGACCAGAGGCGGAGGAGCTCACCCTGCACCTGGATCTTGGTCTGGAAGTCGAGGGCGGAGAGAGGCTCGTCCATGATGAGCAGCGGCGCGTTGACGGCGAAGGCGCGCGCGATGGCCACGCGCTGGCGCATGCCCTCGGAGAGCTGGTGCGGGTAGCTCTCGGCGAATTCCTGCAGCCCGAGGCTTGCGAGCAGGGCCCGAGCGACGGCGCGGCGCTCGCGGCGCGGCCGCCCCTGCACCCAGAGCCCGTAGGCGACGTTCGCTTCAGCGGTGAGCCAGGGAAAGCAGGAGTTGCCCTGCGGGACGTAGGCCGGGCGACGCCCGCCGGCAATCCGCCATTCGCCGGCGGTGGCCCGAACCAGACCGCCGAGCACCTTGAGCAGCGTGCTCTTGCCGCAGCCACTGGGGCCGAGGATGGCGTGGAATGAGCCGGCCGCAACGGCGAGGTCCAGGCCCTCGAGGGCGAGCACCGAGCCGGGCCCGGGATAGCGCACGCTCAGGCCGGCGATCTCGACGGCATGGGGCGACCAGCTGGCCCGGGCCCGTGGCCTGACGAGGATGGTCACTTCGAACGGACGAAGGCGCTGAGGTCCAGGTCGCCTTCGTAAGTGATCTCGCCCTGTGACCGGAAGAACGCCTCCAGATCCCGCACGAACGTCGAGCTGACCTTGCCCGTCGTATCGAAGTGCGGCCGGCTCGCACGCTTGATGACGTCGGCGGGCACGTTGGTGTACTTGATCAGGACGGTGACGAGGTCCGGGTCGTTCCAGCTCTTCTCGACCTCGGCGCCGGCCTTGAGGAAGGCGCGCAGGAAGCCAGCGGCGAGCTCCGGGTTCTTGCGGGCCCAGTCCCTGTTCCAGTAGATCGCAGTGGAGGAGGCGTCGCCAGTCTGGTAGGTGTCGTTGAGGACGGCCACGAAGTTCTGGTCTTTGGCGAGCGTGGCCTGTGGCTCCGCCAGCATCGCGGCGTCGATGCCCTTGTTGGCAAGCGCAGCGCCCATGTCGTTGAAGGACATAGCACTGATGGTGACGTCCTTCACGGTGAGGCCGCCCGCCTGAAGGGCGCGCTGGAGTGCGTACTCGGTGCCTGAGCCGAGAGCGTTGATCGCCACTTTCTTGCCCTTCAGGTCCGCAATCCTGGTGATCTCGCCGGCCGCGAAGCGTGTCTTGCTCACGACCAGAGGGGTGTTGTTCGGAGCGCGCTCGAAGTGGATCGGCGAGACGACTTCAAACGGCACCTCGCGCTTCTCCTTGAGGGCGGCCGAAGCGGCGTTGAAGGTGGCGGCGGAGATTCCGGAGGCACCGACGTCGAAGTTGCCGGCCGCCGTCTGCGTGAGGATGTCGGCACCGCCGGAGACCCGCTCGAGCTTGAGCGCGATTCCCTCGTCGGCGAAGTAGCCCTTCTCGATAGCCAGATAGATCGGCGCGTAGATGAGGATAGGGCTGTAGCCGACTGTTACGGGCTTCAGCTCGGTGGGCCTGGTCTTGGCGGGCGGAGCGGTCGAGGTGGTGGTCGCGACTGCGGCGGCGGTGGTGGCTGCGGCGGTGGTCGCACTCGCCGAAACCGAGGGCGCGGCTTTCGTGACGGCGTCGCTGTCGTCCCCTCCGCAACCGACGAACGCGACCACGACCAGCACTCCTACGAGAGCGGTTGCCAGCGCATGCTTTGTCATGTCGAATTCCTCGCTGTCTCTCTCCGCTCTCGGTGTGGTCTCTATTCGACCTCGATGGAGAGGCGGATGGCCGGCGTCTTTCTGCCCGGATGGTCATCCGCGTAGCTCAGCTGCGGCACTCCGGCAACCACTGGCAGGGGGTCTCTGGCCTTGTAGATCATCGGATAGAGGTCGAGCAGGTGGGTGCCAGGGGCGCCCGTGGCGGTGAAGCGGAAGCGCGCATCGCCGTTGGTGCTGAGTGCGCAGACGTAGCCGATGAACGAATTGTCGTAGTCGACCGCGTAGTTCTTGTCGTACTCCGTCCAGCCGACGCCCTTCAGGTGGACCTCGACGCGTCCGCCTGCGCGCGCCTTCTTGGTGTAGGAGACGATGGACGGGAGGATCGTGAACCCGGCCGAGGCAACGACGCCCGCACCCGCACAGATCTCGATTCGGTGCCTTCCGCCGAGGTCATCGGGGATTGCGAGCGGCATTGCTAGCGTGCCGTCTGCAGCCGTGCGGACGCGTCCAAGGCTCTCGCGCCGCTCGGTCGGGGCGATGTTCATGACACTCGCACCAACCATCGAGCACCAGACGACGTCCAGGTCGGCGTCGGCGGGGAGGCCGCTGCCGCGCAGCTCCGCGGCGGAGCCGACAGTTCCGCGGTCCGGGGTTATCCGGACGAGGTCCGGCTCGCCCGCACCGGGGGTCGCCTCGTCGGCAAAGTTGTCTACTTCGGCGGGGATGGGGCCACCGTCTGCGGTGACGGTGAACATGAAGTCGAGACCGGTCTGGCCGGCCGCTTTCAAGGGGGAGTAATCGCCGGCCAGGTACGGCGACGTGTTATGTGAGTTGCGCCAGGCGGCGACGTAGTGAGTGCCGACCGGGCCGGCTGCGCGGAAGCGGGCGACCCCCACGCCCTGCGTGGTGACTCCGGTGAGCATTCCCAGGTAGTGATTGTCCCAGAGGAGGTGCCATGTGTTGACCCGCGGGTTGCTGTCGACGCCCACGCATTTGAGCTCGATCGGCGTGCCGACGGGGCCTTCTGCGGGCTCGATCGACCAGGCCGCGCGGAGCATGACACCGACCTGGGCCACCTCTTCGCCAGCGACGCGCGCGCGCACGTCGTGGGAGCCGCCGAAATCGAGGGGGACGACGAAGCTGGCGCGGATGGCGCCGTCGGGACCGGCCCGGCAGGAGGCGACCACGGACTCGACCGGGTCGTAGGTCTGGCCGATAAACTCGCCCGTCTCCGTCGCCTCGTACCAGCCCCGAACGGAGTGCCAGACGAGGTCTACGTCGGCGCCGGGAAGGAAGCCGTCGCCGCCGATCTCGACTGTCTCCCCGGCCTGGACCTCGTAGGGCGCGACGCTGAGGTTGGCTGTGTAGGGGCGCCAGTCGGCCGGAACGGCCTGGATGACTTGCCTTGTGACTGTCTCTGTCATGGTCGGGCACCTCGGCGGGCGGGCAGGGAGCCGCGAAGGCTCCCCGCCCGGTATGGTGGACGGCGCTCAGGGTGTGGGGATGACGGGCCGGACCTTTTCGAGAACCTGGAGCAGCGCGGTCGCGGCGAAGTGGATCGGCGTGAAGGCGCCAGTGCGGCCTTCCTTGTCGGTCGCCGTGACGGTGAAGTCGATGGTACCGGTGGGGAAGGTTTCGGGGATGACGAAGGACTGGGTCCAGAAATACTCGTTCGGCTCGGTCTTGGGGTGGGCGCCATACTTCGCCGGGTCGAGCGTCTGCCCGTTCTTGAAGGCGACGACGATCTTGTCGACGGCCTTGTCGTCGAGGAGCTTGCCCGTGGCCGGGTCGTACACGCGGATGCGGAAGACGATCTGCTCGTTCTTGGCGAACTGATTCGCCTGGACGCAGCTTTGCGTGGCCTTTTCGGCGTCGGCGATGTTCTTGCTGCCGCGAACGGTGTCGACGTCGACGGCGAGGAAGGTGGACTTTGCCGGCGCCGCGGTGGCGGCGGCGACGGTGGCCGAGGTCGTGGCCTGCGGCTGGGTCGGGGTCGTGTCGGCCTGGGTCTCGCCGCCGTTGTCGTCATCGTCGCCGCAGGCGGCGAACAGCGCCGAGACAGACGCGATGGCGAGGGCACCCGCGGCGACGGAGCGGAACCTCGTGTTCTCCATGGCTATTCCTCCAAACGGGGCCCGCCGCGCGGGGCGGGTGGAGATAGGCGAGTCGTTGGGCTGCTTGCGATAGTCACCTCTCGTCGGCTGGAAGGTTCTGAACGGTAACCGCTCGCGGTTCCGTGGCGCTCCGTTCCCGGGGCCCGCCGAGCATGACCCGGAAGGTGCGGAAGAGGACGAACAGGAGAGTGGCCCAGACGACGATGACGAGACCAAAGGCGACCATTGGTGCCCAGTCCCGAATCGACTTGATGGCCAGCTCGGCATTCTTGTGGACGGCGACGGGCCCGACCGCGTTGAACTGGCCATTGGCCTGAGAGGCGGCCAGGGTGGCATTCCCCGGGAAGACGACCGTGACCTTGTTCTGGCCCAGCCACGTGGACTTGAAGGCGACGGCGGCTGTGCCGGACACGTCGGTCACTCCTTCGCCGACCTTCATCAAGCGCGGGCCGAAGGCGTCGGTCTCCACATAGAAGCGCAAGGGCACGCCACCGAGGGGACTGCCCGCGGCGTCCTTCAACGTGGCCGCGATGATGGCCGGCTTGCCCTTCGGCTGGTCGATCGGGGCGACAGTGATCGACGTATTCTTCGGCGCAGCCTGGGCCATGGCGCTCCCGGGCAGCAGAGCGACGAGACCGATCACGGTGGCGGCCAGCAGGAGGAGCCTGAGCGTCGTCTTCATTGTGCAACTCCCATCGCCTGGACCGGTGCTGCCCCGAGCTCTTCGGCCTTGCGTTCTTCGGCCTCGGCCACCTCATCCATCTCGAAGACAGAAATGATGGGGAACAGTCGGAAGAAGACCATGAGGAGCCAGGGGATGGCCGCGGCGGCGGCGATCGTGATCGAGATCTCCACCCAGGTGGGGTGGTAAATGGTCAGCTTCGTAGTGGGGGAGAGGGACTCGGCGAGGCTTGGCACGACGATGAGGAAGCGCTTCAGCCACATGCCGAGGACGGCCGCCAGTGCCGCGAGGGTGATGAACGGGACAGTGCGGGTGGCGGGAATGGCGACCACCGCGATGGGCAGCAGCAGGCCGCCGATGACGAACAGCCAGAAGAGGCTTGCCAACTTGCCGAGCATGACCAATTCAAGGAGGTCGCCCGTTTGCTGGTGGAGCTTGTACCCCTCGGTCAGGTACTCGGCCACCATGAAATAGAGGTAGCCCATGCCGAGGACGAGGAGCATGTAGCCGAGGTAGCGGAAGTGCTTCGGGGTGATGTAGGCGTCGAGGTGGTAGGCCCAGCGGAACGCCGCCATGACGAGGATCACGCTGCCGACGCCGGAGTACATCGCGCCCATGACGAAGTAGGGGGCGAAAATCGTGCTATCCCAGCCGGGACGCACGGTCACGCCGAACAGCCAGGCGAGCACGGAGTGGACCGAGACGGCAAGGGGGATGATGAGGATGGCGAGCACGGTCATCCCCATATTCAGGACGCGCCTTTGCTCGCCGGTGCCCTTCCAGCCAAGAGAGAGCCCGCGGTAGAGCAGCCGACGAACCGGGCCGGCGCTCGAGGCGAGCCGGTCTCGACAGAGGGCGATGTCGGGAATGAGAGGGAGGTAGATGAAAACCAGACTGGCAACGAGGTAGGTGCTGATAGCGACGACGTCCCAGAGGACCGGGGAGCCGACCTGGCCGTGGACGAAGAGCTGGTACATGTGGTCGGGCCGCCCCAGATCGATAATGGGGAAGACGGCGCCGACGACGAGAGAAGCGACGGCCATGCCCTCGGCCATGCGCGTGAGAGGCGCTCGCCAGGGTGCATTCGTGAGGCGGAGGATGGCCGACGTGATCGCGCCCCCGTAGCTGATGCCGATGAAGAAGACGAGATTGCTGATGTAGAAGCCCCAGGAGACCCGCTGGTTCAACCCAGTGACGTTCAGGCCCTCTCTCAACTGATAGGCGTAGGCAACGGCGCCGACGACGATCGCGGCGCTGAGGACAGTGAAGAGGCCCCACCAGACGAGTCCGGGCCTCTGGACGACGGGCCGGAAAGCGGCTTCTTCATAGCTGGCGTGCGTGGCAGCGAACGAGCTCACGGTCCGTACTCCCTGCTAGTAGTCCAGATCCTGGGCGTGGCCGGCGACGTACCAGACGCGCGGGCTGGTGTTGAGCTCTTCCTTGTAGCGGAAGGCGTCGTTGTCGTGGAGATACTTCGAAAGCTGGTAGGTTTCGCCCGATGCGTTCGTCATCACGTCGCTATTCAGGTCGGCGATGTAGAGCGCATCCATGACGCAGGCGTCAACGCAGAATGGGAGCTTGCCCTTATCTGCATTATGCACACAGAGGACACATTTCCCAACGGTCCCTTTCTGCTGCGGGACAGGGAATTCAGGCATGGGGTTATCAAAGGCGCCCTTCGGTTTGATGGGGTCTTTGTAGTTGAAGTACCGCGCCTCGTAGGGGCAGGCGGCCATGCACATGCGGCAACCGATGCAGCGGTCCTGATCGACCAGGATGACCCCCTCCGGGTTCTTGAAGGTGGCTGCGGTGGGGCAGACCTTCAGGCAAGGAGGGTTCTCGCATTGCTGGCAAATGCGTGGGAAGAAGTAGCTTCCCTGCGGTCCTTTGATCTCGACCACGCGGATCCACTCGTGGTCCTTCGGAAGGAAGTGCTCTTTCTGGCAGGCCTCGGTGCATTTCTTGCAACCATCGCAGCGGCGCAGGTCGATAACGAAGGCCCATTGCCGCTTGGCGGTCGTGGCCGCTGTTGCCGCGGACGGCTTCTGCTCGTCCAGGGTGATGGAGGCGAGTGGAATCACGCTCATGGCGGCCGCACTGGCGGCCACGCCAACGCCGCCAAGGAGACGCCGACGGGAAACCGGCCTGGGAGTCGGTGTCCGGGCCGCAGGCTCTATGCCCCGTTCGTCCATGTTCTGCTGCTCCTTCGTCGTGGCAGCGTCCCCGGCTCTGGCCACTGTCTATCGGCTGTATTGCTGTCGCCTATCGTTCGACGTGGAAAAGAGTTGCAGAAACGGCCATGCGGTCCCTCTCTTTGCGCCCGGTCGGGCGGATTGCGCGCTGCTCTTTGGCGCAATGCTCGCTGCCAGGGGAGCGGGCCGCATCCGTGCGAACGCCTGTTCCCGCAAGGTGAATTCACCTGTCGCGGGAACAGGTAATTCCCGCCGCGTTTCGGCCCCACCTGGCCACTAGAATGGCGGTCGTCGAGGCGCAGCTATGGGCAATCCGATCCGGGTGGTGATCGCCGAAGACCACGCCGTCGTCCGCGAAGGGACGCGACAGATCCTGACGAGCGACCCGCATATTGAGGTGGTGGGCGAGGCCGACGACGGCGGGCAGGTGCTCGACCTGGTAGCGCAGCTCGTGCCCGACGTCGTTGTTCTGGACTTACGCTTGCCCGTCGTGACCGGGATCGAAGTGGCCCGGCGCCTGCAAGCTGCGGGCTCGAGCACGCGCATCCTCGTCCTCAGCGCCTACGACGACGACGACTATATCTTCGCCGCCATGGACGCGGGCGTAGCCGGCTATCTGCTGAAGACAGCCCATGGCGAGGAAGTCATCGACGCCATCCACGCGATCGCCCGGGGCGACGTCGTCCTCCAGTCAGCGGTCGCGGCGAAGTTCATACGCCGGCGTCCGCCCGAACGGACGCCGCTGAGCCAAGAGGAGGAGCTGACGTCGCGCGAGCTTGAGATTCTGCGGCTGGCGGCACTCGGGCTGCGGAACAAGGAGATCGCCGACCGGCTGTTTCTCAGCCAGCGCACCGTCGAAGGCCATCTCAGCCACGTGTTCGCAAAGATGGCGGTGGGTTCCCGCACAGAGGCGATCGTCTATGCCGCCGCGCGGGGCTGGCTCGTCATCCCTGGCGTGGCGCCATGAACAGACGCTAAGAGCCGCAATGGGAGGGTCGCCATGGAATGGGTGACACGCCTGACTTCGAGCGACGCGCGGCGGGCCCCGGACTTGTCGCGGGCAACTCCAGTCCTCCGACCACGGAGGGGGCGCCTGCGCGAGCGCCTGCGCGACTGGCGGTTCTGGGTCGTGCAGGCGCTCGTCCTCACGGTGACGACGATGCACTGCCTCGTCGAGATCACGCGGCCATTCGACCTGGGAGCGGTGTACTTCCTACCAGCCGCGCTGTACCTGTTCCCGGTTCTCTATGCGAGCCTCAACTTCGGCCGAGAGGGCGCGATTCCCACCGCTGTCTGGAGCGCCTTGCTCGCGACGCCGAACGTCTTCCTCTGGCACGTGGGCGTCGAGGCGATGGGGGAGGTGTTCCAACTAACGACCATGCTCCTCCTCGGGACGGTCGTCGCGTTACGGGTCGAGAAGGAAAGGGAGGCGCGCCGGTCGGCCGAGGCGGCAGAGCGGGAGCGCCGCTCATCCGAGCTGAAATACCGGTCGCTCTTCGACGGTGCGGGCGAGGCAATCCTGCTGAGCGACGCCGACGGGCATGTCCTCGAAGCCAACGCGGCCGCCCTCGCCCTGGATCGCTCCACGCGGCCGCCGACCGAAGTGATCACACTGGAGGAGATGTTGGGCCAGGGCGGCACGACGATTCGGCGGAGCATAGCCGGTGATCTGGGCGACGAGGACATCGTGGTCCGACGCGTCGACGGGCAGGAGATGTGGCTCGAGCCGCGCCTCACCCCGCTGCCGTCGGCCGACGGCGAGGCCCTCACGCAGGTTCTCCTACGCGACGTGACGGACAGGCACGGATTCCAGCACTACGCGCAGGAGGTGATGAAGGCGCAGGAGAGCGAACGACAGCGGATCGCGCACGAGCTCCACGACGTGAGCGTGCAGTCCGCGATCCTGATCTGCCGGCAGCTGGACTTCGCCGTGGACACGACGGAATCAGGTGACCGCGCCCAGACGGTGGCGGCGCTGGCCGAAGCACGCCATGCCGCCGAGGAGATGGCGGACGAGCTTCGCCGCTTCAGCCGCGACCTCCGGCCTCTGATCCTGGAAGACCTGGGACTCATACCGGCGCTGAAACGGTTGCTGGCCGAACTGCGCGAACGAACCCGCATCCGTGTCCGCTTCCACGTGGTGGGCGGGGCGCGCCGGCTCGACCCGGCGGTTGAGCTCGCCCTCTTCCGGATCGGTCAGGAGGCGGTGCGCAACGTCGAGCGGCACTCGGGCGCCTCGAGCATGTCGGTGACGGTGGTGTTCCGGGCGGAGGCGGTCCTCCTCTCGGTGATCGACAACGGGAAGGGCTTCGCGGTGCCGCCGCTCACGTTACTCGTGCGCCAGGGCCGCCTGGGGTTGCTCGGAATGCACGAGCGCGCGCGCCTCGTCCACGGGAAGTGCCAGATCCTGTCGCCCGTGGGTGGCGGCACACGCGTTCTCGTCGACGTGCCGGCTCCCACTATCGGCCGAGAGGACGACAGGTGACCAGGGGCCGGCGTCTGTGGGTGGACGGCTGCCGCTGAGCAGAAATGCGCTCCTGTATGCCGCCCGGACTCACCCCACCCAGCGGCTGGGGACGGCGCATGCACGAGGTGCCCGCGGCCGCCGTTCTGGTGCTCTCCTGGGCGGGCTGCCGAAGGGGCGCGGCCGGAGGGGCCGACCACGACGATGCGGCGCTTCCCTGTGCGAGATTGCGCGGGCGGGGGCGAAGGCGGCGGCGCTCGACGTGCTGGCTGGCGCCCGGGACGTCGGCTCCGAGTGGGGGAAGCGGCCGGCCAGCGGGCGCGGACAGCCGTGGACGCCTGTGCGGCGCGCAGCCAGCCACCCGCCGGCGGAGGGACGACGGCAGGAGGCGGGCAGCCGTGCTCGAACGGGCCGGACCGCTCCTCGATCGAGGCGGGAGATGGACGGACCCCCGACAGCAAGACGCGCTAGGCTGGAGGGTGTGCAGCGCGCACGCGTCGTCATCGTCGGGGCCGGATTCGCGGGGCTGAGCTGCGCGCAGAAGCTCGCGGGCAAGCGGGTCTCGGTGCTGCTGGTCGACGCGAACAACTACCACCTGTTCACGCCGCTGCTCTATCAGGTCGCGAGCTCGCTCCTCAACCCGAGCGACATCGCTCGGTCGGTGCGCGCTATCTTCCGACGCTCGCCGAACGTGCGCTTTCGCCAGGGGCGCGTGGTTGCGATCGACGTCGGGGCACGGACCGTGCGCACGGCCGACGGCGGAGCGATCCTCTACGACTACCTGGTGCTGGCGAGCGGCAGCACGACCAACTTCTACGGGATGGCGGACGTCGAGGAGCGCGCCTTCGGGCTGAAGGACCTGCCGGAAGCGCTGGAGCTGCGGAACCACATCCTCGGCTGCCTCGAGGTCGCGGCGCGCAGCTCACCGACCGAGGCGGAACCCTGGCTGACCTTCCTGCTCGTCGGCGGCGGGCCGACGGGCGTCGAGTACGCGGGCGCGCTCTCGGAGCTGATCGACGGGGTTCTGCCCGACGAATACCCGGACCTGGCGGACCGTCCGATCCGGATCGTGCTCGTCGAGGCCCTCGATCGTGTCCTGCCAACCTTCCCGGAGGACCTGAGCAGGGACGCCCAGGCGGAGTTGAGGCGGCGCGGGGTCGAGGTGGTCACGGGGGTGCGCGTGGCGGCGTTCGCGGAGGACGCGGTCCGGCTGTCGGACGGCAGCGTCATCCGCTCGCGGACGCTCGTCTGGGCGGCCGGGGTGCGCCCGAGCGACCTGGCCGGCGCGCTGGGCAGCGTGCGCAGCCGCAGTGGAAGGATCGAGGTCGACGGCTTCTTGCGGGTGAGGGGACTCCGTGACGTCTTTGCAATCGGCGACGTCGCGTCGGTCCTGGAGGGGGGCCAGGAGGTGCCGATGCTCTCGGCGCCGGCGATGCAGGAAGGGCGCGCTGTCGCCCGGAACGTCCTGCGCGCCGTTCGCGGTCAACCGGGAAGGGCCTTTCGCTACCGGGACAGGGGGTCCATGGCGACCATCGGCCGGAACGCGGCGGTCGCGGAGCTGGGACCAGTGCACCTGACCGGGTTCGCCGGCTGGGCGACATGGCTCGTGGTGCATCTCTACTACATCATCGGCTTCCGCAACCGGCTGGCGGTGCTCCTGGGCTGGGCCTGGAATTACGTCCAGTCGGACCGGCCGGTGCGGATCATCGCCCGGGCGCGCGGGCGTGAGGACCAGCCGGCGGCCGTTCCGGAGGGGCGGTCGTGAGGGGGGCGGCACGCGGTTAACGGCGATCGCCGCCTGACGGTTACACTTGCCGCATGACGACGGCGACCTCCCTCATCACCGTACGCGCGGGCGCAGCACGGCGGGCGGCCCGGCCACTGGCCACGCTCTCGACGGCGGCCCGGAACACCGCCCTGCTGCGGCTCGCCTTCCTCCTCGAAGAGAAGCAGACGGACGTGCTGGCGGCCAACGAACGTGACCTCGCCGACGGGCATGAGGCGGGGTTGGACCAGTACTTCCTCGAACGGCTGACGCTCACGCCCGAGCGGCTACGGGGTATTGCCAGCGACACGCGGACAGTCGCCGCCCTGCCCGACCCCGTAGGCGAGATGTTTGACGTTCGCACGCTGCCCAACGGGCTGCTCATCGGCCGGCGGCGCGTGCCGCTGGGGGTGGTCGCCTGCATCTACGAATCCCGCCCGAACGTGACCGTCGACATTGCCGCGCTCTGTCTGAAGAGCGGCAACGCGGCGCTCCTTCGCGGGGGCAAGGAGGCGCGCTACAGCAACGCCGCACTTGGCGACCTGATCGCGGAGGCGCTGGTGGGCACGGAGGTGCCAGCCGACGCGATCCAGGTGGTAAGCGACCCAGACCGGGCCCACGTCGACGAGCTGCTCAAGGCCCGCGATCTGGTTGACCTGGTCGTGCCGCGGGGCGGGCCACAGCTTATCGAGTACGTGCGGCAAAACGCGACGATGCCCGTGGTGGCGCACGGCGACGCTGTCGTTCAGATTTATGTCGATGAATTCGCCGACATGGAGATGTCCATCCGCGTGGTGGACAACGCCAAGACGCGGCGTTACAGCATCTGCAACGCAGTGGACACGTTGCTGGTGCACGCGAGCGTGGCGCCGGCGTTCCTCGAAGGGCTGATCGCCCACTGGGGGGGCAAAGTCGCCTTCCTGGCCGACGAGCGGACGCTGCGTCTGGCCGGGCCGGCAGCGGCAGCAACGGGGACGCCGCTCGAGCGGGCAACGGAGGCCGACTGGCGGACGGAGCACCTGGCGCTGCGCGTCGGGGTGCGCGTGGTCGATTCGCTCGGGGAGGCTGTGGCGCACATCGAGGAGTATGGGAGCCACCACAGCGACGCCATTCTGACCGAGCATTATGGAAACGCCATGCGCTTCCTGGACGAGGTTGACTCTGCCTGCGTCTATGTCAACGCAAGCACGCAGTTCACCGACGGCGCGCAATTCGGGCTTGGTGCGGAGGTTGGCATTTCGACGCAGAAGATGCATGCGCGCGGGCCGATGGGCCTGCGCGAGCTGACAAGCTACAAGTGGACCATATTCGGAAAGGGACAGGTGCGGCCGCTGTGATCGAATTCGAACGGGAGTCCCGCACGCCGTATTCGGAGGCTTATACGATCCTCGAAGACGGCGGCATTATCGGCCGGATCGACATCCATTACCAGGGTGCGAACGTGCACGCGACGCTCTGCACCACAGCCGACGCGGACGAAGAGCGGATCCAGCAGCTGATCGACGCGGCGGACGAACGCCTGGTGATGACGGCCGACCCCTACCGGGAAGACTTCATCGTGAGCGTCTGGCGGGGGTCGCCGGCGGGCGTATACAGCGACAGCGACACGGACGAGGACGAGGACGAGGAAGACGAGGACGACGGGGAGACGTTCCGCCTG
>JADLBJ010000097.1 GCA_020847765.1 Dehalococcoidia bacterium | reverse complement strand
CGACCAGGCGGCCCAGCTCGTCCCAGGCGTAGGCGAAACGCTGCCAGCACGACGCCGCCGCGGGCAGGCAGGGGCCGTCGCGGCGCGTGATGAGCTGGGTCAGGTTGCCCCCGGCGTCGTACGCCGCCGAGAGATCGCCCTTGCGCGGTGAGCCCGAGGCCAGGGTGCGGTTCGAGGCCGAGCGGAGCTGGTGTGGGCCCGACGTTGGCGTGCCGTTCACCACGTCGCCGAGGTCTTCCTGCCTCCCCCGGTCGGTGCGCGCCGCGCTGCGCGCGGCTGCGCGCCGCCTGCCCCCTCCAAGTCTGTGCTCGCGCCGGCGGCGCGAGCCGCCGGGCACTGGGGGGCTCGCCGACGGGAGCAGTGCCGAGCACCGGCAGGGGCCGGCGCTGCGCGCAGACGGAGGGGGCGCGTCGTCGCAAGACCGGACGCGTCGCGCGTCCGGTGGGGGCATGCGCGTCGGGGCGTTGCGTGAGTGCGCGCGCGCGGGCACGCGGCGGCGGCCGGGACGGGGGAGGACACCGGAGGCGAGGCGTCGCCGACCGGGAAGCGGGTCGGTCCGGGGTGCCGCGGGCGGCGTTGGGAGGCTGGAGCAGAGCGTCATTTCTTTGGTGGATAGGTCGGTGGGCTGGGGTAGCCGCCGTTGCCATGCAAGCCGGCGCGTCGCAGATCGGGAAGCGGCTCGCTCTGGGGTGCCGCGGACGGCGTTGGGAGGCTGGAGCAGAGCGTCATTTTTTGAGTGGAAAGGTCGGTGGACCAGGACGACGGTCCTGGATGCCGAGAGCAGCCGATTGCGCGCAACCGACAAGGCCCACGAGGTGGTCAAAGAAGCGCGAGATCGCCTCCGCTTGGTGATCAGAACCACAACACGGACCGGAACATCGTTGACTACTTGACGGTTCGTACGCGCCCCTCAGGATCCGAAGCGTACCGCCTTGGAGCAGTTCGATCTGGACGCCTGCGCCATCCATCGTCTCGCAAACGGCTCCGGAACCGGGCACGCGACTGAACCGTGGATAGTATTCGGCAGTGCCGTTTGGCAACCTGGCCGCGGCGCGCTTCAACGCTAGCCAATCTGCGTCCGACAGCCGGCGGCTCGTAATCCAAGCCAGCGGACCAGGACCCCGCTGTAGGACCTTCGCGACCAGGTGGGACTCACCGTTGAACCGGGCTGCGCGGACGAGCACTGCAGCGCCCAACGAGTGGTCGTAGAGCGCACGGAAGACCTCTTCCGCTCCCAACAAATCGAGTGGGCGCTCTTGGAACGCTGTGTACCGCATCGCATACCTACGGAGTCCCCGGCAGTACTCGGCGTCCTCGGGGCTGGGCACCACACACATTCCCTGGAAGTCCCCCAGCTTGGCATTCCATCCCAGTGTCGGGTCGAGGGCGGTCGGCGCATCCGACGCCGCAGCTCGGTTCAAGTCGTCGCCGTAGTCTGCCAGGAGACTCGAGCACGTCAGGTTCGAATACGCCGCGAGTGGCGGGTGCGACCTGCTGCTACTGTGCGCGCACGTGATGCACAGGGTGGACAACCACGGGAGAACCGCTCCGACACGCGTCATCGGTGCTGCCCGAACGCAAGCGACGAGCCGATGCCTGCCCCGGGGCCCGCCGCCAGCCCGGCAGGCCACGGCCCCAACGGCTGGCGCGCTGGACCGGAGATGTAGAATCTATCAACGGCCTGCGTGTTTGGGTCGTACAGGTAGACTTCTCCCGCCTTTCCAGAGGTCGCCACCGGAATTGGCCGGTTGGCATTTCGCGGCGCGGACAACCACTCCGCGGAGGCTTTGTCCCCGCCCTCGCTGATCCCGACGGGATCGCCGTGCCGGTCGTACCAGAGGCTCCCCTTCGACGGTTCCGCACCCTCAACACCATGAGTGTGGATCGTGGAGCGGAGCCCGGGGAGCTCGGTGGGAGCAGAAAAGTGCCCAGCTCCAGGTGCACTGGCGTAGAAGTTCCTCAAGGAGTATTCCCCGCTCGATTTCTGGTAGACCTCTGCCCGGTACTCCACGTCGTACTCCACGGAGCTGGCGGTAAACTCGTCGCGGAACCACGTGTTCGCCTCGCGTTCGCTGCTGAAGGTCGGCGACTGGTGCTCGAAGCGGCCAGGCGGCGGCGGTGCCATGGGCGAAGGCGCCGTTGCCGCGCCGACGATCCCTCCCGTGACGGCGCCAGCCCCCGCTCCGACCCCTGCGGACGCCGCGAGCCTCCCGTAGTCGACGTCCTCCCCTTGCGCGGCGGTGGTGAGTAGATAGCTGGTCGTGCCCGACACACCGCCCCCCGCTGCGCCTGCTGCGGCGCCGGCTGCCCACGGCGCCCACCCCGCGCTGGCCGCCGCCCCACCCACCGCCGCCCCGGCGGCGCCGCCAGCAGCGCCAGCAATCCCACCGATTCCAGCAGCAATCAAGATCCGACCCCGCGCCTCTCCCGGCTTCTTTCGCCACGCGAAAGCGTTTCCGTTCCCCTGCGCCTGCGACTCCTGATAGTACGCCGTCCCACCCGCGATCAGCGCGCCGATCACGAAGCCGATGACGATCGCCGTGAGGACTTCGTTCCCGTCCGGAGCCCCGAACGCCGTCGGCCGGCCACCGACGTACGAGTAGGGATTCGGATCCGATCGCAGCCGGTGCACCGTCGCCGCGTCGGCACTCGCCCACCTTCCGAGCCCTACCACCAGGTACCGCGCTCCGAATTCTCCTGCCCCCAACCGCGCGTCCTCGGCCGCTGCGCGGCCTGCGGGCGCTCGACTTCCCCCAACGCCGTGCTCGCAGGCCGCGCGGCACCGCGCGGTGCAAGCGAGCAACCCGGTCTCCGCGCCGCCTGCTGCGCGCGGCCGGGGGAAGTGGGCGCCTTGCGTCCGGGGGCGTCGTGGCGAGGCCCAAGGTGCCTGCGCGTCCGATGAGCTGTGCGCGAGGCCGGTGAGGTCTTCGCGCGCCGAGAGGGTGTGGTGCACCGGCGACGCCCCGGCAGCGAGGCCGGGCTCGGCCCCTGTCGCACTCCTTCGAGTATCCCCCTCCGGGGACTTCCCAGGGTCGTCACGAAGCGCGTCGCACGATCCGCGCCACGCGCGTGGAGACAGGGTGGAGAGGCGAGGCCGTGGTCCATCCTCGCGGCGCCGCGCATGGCGCGAGCATGCGCGCGGCCGCCGTTGCCATGCAAGCCGACGCGTCGCCGACCAGGAAGCGGGTCGCTCCGGGGTGCCGCTGGCGGCCTTCTTGGGCTGAAACAAGGCGTCACTTTTTCAGTGGAAAGGTCGGTGGACCAGGACACGGATCCGCACTCACCCACCGGTTCAAGAGCGGCGCGTAGTACCGCTTGCCGAAGTACTGGAGGCCGACCTCGACGTCCTCTTCCTTCCCCGTGAAGCTCGACTCCGACGTGCTCGCCGACCGCGCAGCTCGGTTTTCCCGGGCGCAGTTCGCAGCTTAGAAACTCAGAGACCAGACACGAGATCCTCGTGCAGCGACGAAAATCCCTGACGCGAGTT
>JADLBJ010000252.1 GCA_020847765.1 Dehalococcoidia bacterium | reverse complement strand
TGGCGTTCGTCTCCGCAGAGCGTTGTGTCGTTAGCACTCGACTAGGTCGAGTGCCAATGGTAGCGGGCACTCGGACGGTGCGGCCAGGTCCGTCCGAGCATGGACAAACTGGTGAACATCCCCCTGGGGCGATACATCACCCGCGCGAGACCTTTGGCCCAGTGACGCAGCGTGAGATTCACCGATACCGTCGTTACCGTGACCGTTCAGAAGGCCGTGATTCCGGCTGCCGGTCTTGGTACCCGGTTCTTGCCGGCGACCAAGGCGACGCCCAAAGAGATGATTCCGCTGGTCGACAAGCCCGGCATCCAGTACGTCGTGGAAGAGGCCGTACGGGCCGGTATCACCGACATCTTGATCATCGTGGGCCGGGGCAAGCGCACGGTCGAAGACCATTTCGATCGGCTTCCCGAACTCGAGGACGCGCTCATCCGTAGCGGTAAGCAGGAGATGGCCGACGAAGTCCGTCGTATCGCCGAGGTTGCCAACGTGCACTTCGTGCGTCAGGGCGAGCCTCGCGGCCTCGGCCACGCCATCGGTGTGGCCCGCCATCACATCGGCGACGAGCCGTTCGCGGTGTTGTTGCCCGACGACCTGATGGACGAGTCGGCCACCGTGCTCGCCGACATGGTCTCGGCCTATGGGCGTACGAGCTCGTCGGTGATCGCGTTGAAGGAGTTCCCGCCGAGCGAGATCTCGGCCTACGGCGTGGTGAATCCGGCCGGCGCACCGGACGAACACGGCCTCGTACGGCTGGCCGGCATGGTGGAAAAGCCCCCTGCCGACAAGGCGCCGTCGTCGCTGGCGATCATGGGTCGGTATCTGTTCACCCCGGAGATCTTCGAATGCATCGATCGGGTCGAGCCCGGCAAGGGCGGCGAGATCCAGATCACCGACGCCATGGTGCTGCTGCTGGACAAGCAGCCGATCTACGGGCTGCCGTTCACCGATGGGCGCTACGACACCGGCAACAAGCTCGACTGGCTCCGGGCGACCGTGGAACTCGGGCTCCGTCATCCCGAGATGGGTGAAGGGTTTCGCGAGGCACTGGCCGAGATCTGCCGGCGCGAGAACATCTGCTGAGACGTTGTGGCCTGCGGTTTCGTGTCGAGAGCACAGCCGCCGGCCGCTACAGCCGCCGGAACGCTCCGGGAAAATCGACGACGAACCCGTGCTCGTCCACCTCGAACTCCACGCTGAACTCGACCAGCAACGCGTCGAAGCGCCAGGTGCGCTCGGCGAGATGGCTGTAGCGCTGGTGGGCCGGCATGACGGTCAGCGTTTCGGGATCCACCCAGACCGTCCAGATCTCGATCGATTCGTTCACGGGAAGCCCGAGCCGCTTGATCGGCAACGATTTCGAGAACGGCGTTGCCACCAGATCGACGTCGGTGCAGTTCCGCAGCTCCGATCGCACGCTGCCGTTGACTTCGCCCCAGGTGCCGCGGCCGTCGTTGGCCAGCCACAGGTCGGGATCCTCGAGGTCACGA
>JADLBJ010000096.1 GCA_020847765.1 Dehalococcoidia bacterium | reverse complement strand
CGAACGTGCCGCTGGACGAAGCAGCGACGCTCGCCGCCGGAGACAATCCGCCCGGCGCGCATGAGACCACCGCGCTACTGGCGGCGCTGCGGGAGCTTCCCCCGAAGCAACGGCAGACGATCGCCTACCACTATCTGGCGGGAATGCCGTATGCGGAGGTTGCCTGCCTGCTCGGTGGCAGCGCGGCCGCCGCCCGCCGTGCCGCCGCCGACGGGGTGGCCCGGCTACGAAGCATGGCACTGAAGGGAGAGCTTGACTGATGGCTGCGCAGTACTCGGCGCTTGCTCGGGCCGCCCTGGCACCGCTGTTCCGCAACGAGGAGGAGGCGCTCATCGGGGCGCACGCACGCCTCGAACGGGAGGCGGATACGGCGGGCCTTCTCGACGTCGCCTATCGCGTCATGCCGACGCATATAGGACCGCTTCTGCTGGCGGCGACTGACGTCGGCCTGGTGCACGTCGCTTTTGCCGGGGGACGGGAGGATCGCGTCCTCGCCGAGATCGCGCGGACGGTCAGCCCGCGCGTCCTCCGCGCCCCGGCCCGGCTCGACCGGGCAGCGGACGAGGTCGACGCGTACCTGGGCGGACGACGCCGGTCTTTCGACCTGCCGCTCGACCTCCGCCTCGTCAGGGGCTTCCGGCGCAGCGTGCTCGACTTTCTTGCCGCGATTCCCTACGGCGCGACGGCGAGCTATGGCGCGCTGGCAGCCGCCACCGGGCACCCGGGGGCCGCGCGTGCCGTCGGCTCGGCCTGCGCGGCCAATCCGCTTCCCATCGTCCTCCCCTGCCACCGCGTGGTGCGTGGCGACGGTTCGCCCGGCAGCTACGCCGGGGGGGCCGAGGTGAAGCGAGCGCTCCTCGCGCTCGAGCAGCGCGGCCAACCCTGAGAACTTACCCTTCGCCTCGCGTCATCCCGCCGTTCGCGACGAATCGAAAAGGGGGACGGTGAAGCTGGCCTCGAGCCCGTGGCCGGGCTGGTGCCTGAGCCACATCTCGCCGCCGAGGGCACGGACGAGACGCTTGCAGACCGTCAGTCCCAGACCGACACCGGGCACGCCGACAGCGTTGTCGTCGGATCGCACGAACGGTTCGAAGACCCGCTCCATGTCCGCCGCGCCGATGCCGGCGCCGTCGTCGAGCACGGACACCGTGACCGCCTCTGACCCCTGGGAGGCGCGCACTTCGACGGCGGTCTCGGCCGGGCTGTACTTGGCGGCGTTGCTGATGAGGTTGTCCACGATCTGGCGGATATAGGTCGGTTCGCCGAGGACGGGGCGCAGGTTCTGGTCGAGCACGAGCCTGATCTCGCGACCCCTGTTCCTCTTGCGGGCGGCTTCGACGAACTCTGGGAGGACGCGCTGAAGCAGCACGGGTTCCCGGTCGAGCCCCATGCTCTCGAATCGCGCGAGCGTCAGCATGTTCTCGATAAGGCCCCCCAGGCGGCGGCTGTTGTCGTAGATCTCATCGACGGCCTCGGTTGCCTCGGCGTCCGACAGCGCCCGCGCGTGGCGGCGCAGCACCTCTGCGAAGCCGTAGATCACCGTCATGGGCGTGCGCAGCTCGTGCGAAACCATGCCCAGCAGGGCGTCCTTGTCGCGGTTGAGCCGTTCGAGCTGCCGCCGTTCCAGCTCGCCCTCTTCAGCACGTCGGCGCTCGGTCACGTCGCGGATGAGCCAGCGCACCTCGGGCGCGCCGCCGCGGGCGTCGGGCTCGTCGACGTCCAGGCTCACGAGCGCGTCTATCTCGGTCTTCGAGCGCACGGGCGCGAAGCGCAGCGGGAATGCTCCGACCGTCTGCTGTTGCCGGGCTGTGAGGAGGAGACGGCGCAGCGGTGGCCTGTCCTCCGGCCGGAGAAAGAGGAAGATGGGTTTGCCTATGATCGCGGCACGCGCCGTGCCCAGCAGGCGGCCAGCGGCACCGTTGGCACGGAGGACCTTGCCGTGGCTGCCGGTGACGAAGTACGCGTCGGGGGCCCGCTCGAAGAGGTCTTCATACCGCGCCCGCTCGCGGATGAGGTCGTCTCTTTCGGCGAGGAGCTCGCGGCTGCGTACGGCGGAGGCCTCTGCGTTCGTCTGGCTGGCGGCCAGGGCATGTTGGAGCGTCTGGAGCGCGGCCTGCAGGTCGGCCTGGGCGGTCACCGCCGGTGCGTCTCGCAGCAACGACACGGCGACGTCGATCACGTCTCGCGAAGGGCTTCGGGAAGGGTCCGTCACGTCGCGGCGGCCTCTCTCGAAGAGCCGACCGGGTTGTCGTCGATGAGCAGTATAACGCCCGCGACCCGGTGGTCGTCTTCCAGGAGCGGCGTACACCGGACGCGGCACTGGACCGATCGGCCACGGCGGTTTGTGGCCTCGACGAGGACCTCGCGCTCCACGTGGTTGCTCGCCGCGTTCAGGCAGTCGCGAATTGGCTGGATCAGGTTCTCCGCGGGCAGGCCGATGTCCAGGCCGAGGAAGTAGCGGCCGCGCACCTCCTCGCGGCGCAATCCCCACTGGTCCTCGGCCTCCGCATTCCAGATCTGCACCTCCAGATTCTGGCTGAGCACGACCACTCCGGCGCGGATGCTGGAGAGGATGGATTCGAGGAAGGTGTTGGCACGGTTCAGTTCGCCTGCCTGCTCCTCCATGCCCGCGTTCACCTGCTCCAGCTCTTCGTTGGTCGACTGGAGCTCTTCGTTGATCGTCTCGAGCTCTTCGTTGGTCGACTGCAACTCCTCGTTTGTCGTCTCGAGCTCCTCGATCGTCGACTGGAGCTCTTCGTTGGTGGTTTCGAGCTCTTCGTTGGCCGACTGCAGCTCCTCATAGGTGGCTGCCAGCTCGGAGCGGGAGGCATCCATCTCGCGCTGCAGGAGCTTCTGCTGGGTGACGTCTGTGAAGACGCAATTCACCGCCAGGCGACGCCCGTCCGCTCCCGCCAGGGGGATGATGGCGAGCTCGTACCACAGCGTGCTACCGCCGTTCGCCGGCCAGGGAATGTCCCGGACGACGCTCGTGTTGCCCTCCGTGATGGCTTCCTCGACGCGGGAGCGCAGCTCGACGGGTCTGTACGAGAGTTCGAGGTCCTTGATCGCCTTACCATTGTCGATCTGGGAAATGCCGAAGAGCCGCCGCGCGGCCTCGTTGGCGAAGAGCAGCGTGCCGTTCGCGTCGACCAGAAGTTGCGCGGCCAGGCCGCGCTGGAACGCCAGCTCCAGGGCGGGACCGGTGGCCGGCGCGGGGCGGCCCGGGTTCGGATCGGCGGCGTTCCCGCGAATCACGTTGCGCGCGCCAGGCAGCTTGCGGAAGATGCGGAGCTTTGCGTCCTCGGGCGTGACCACAACGCTGCGGCTGAGCAGCGTCTCCGCCTTGCCGAGGAACAGGAAGCCGCCGTCGCTCAAGGCAAAGCCGAAGCGTTCCAGGATGCGCGCCTGCGATTCGGAGTTGAAGTACATCAGGACGTTTCGGCAGATGAGCAGGTCGACGCGCGAGATCGGCGCGTCCTGAAGCAGGTCGTGACGTCCGAAGATCGCGAGCCGTCGGATCTCCTTCTTCACCTGGTAGCGTCCGGCCACCGGCTCGAGGTACTTCTCGCGGAGATCCGGCGGAATGGATTCCAGCTGTTTGGCGGTGTAGACGGCGTGGCGGGCGACGGAGAGCGCCTCGTCGTCGATGTCGGTCGCGTAGATCTTCACGCGGCGCGCCGCGTCCTCCGCCCCCAGCGCTTCGGCGAGCAGCATGGCGACAGAGTACGTTTCCTCGCCGGAAGCGCAGGCGGCCGTCCAGACGCGGATGGGCTCGCCCTCTCGCCGCTGGTCGACGACGCGCGGCAGCACGTGGTCTCGCAGGTACTCCCAGGCGGCGGCGTCGCGAAAGAAGCTCGTGACGTTGATGAGGATCGTATTGAAGAGGCGGCCGAACTCTTCCGGATCGACCTGCAAATAGTCCAAATAAGCGCCGTAGTCGTCGCAGTGGACGGCAGCCATGCGCACGGCGATGCGGCGCGCGAGCGTGGACCGCTTGTAGGCGGTGAAATCAAAGCCGCGGCTGGCGGCGAGGTGGTTGAGCAGGATCTCGAGGTTCGGATCGCTGGCCGTCACGGTCATCCCGCCGCCCCCGTGCTCATCTCCTTCAAACGGTCACCGATCTCGTTGAGGGAGAGGACGTAATCCGCGTCGCCGTGCGCGATGGTGGCGCTCGGCATGCCGAAGAATTCAGAAGTCGCCCTGTCCTGGGCTACCACACGCCCGCCGTGTTCGCGCACGCTCCGTGCTCCGGCCGCCCCGTCGGAGCCGGTTCCCGAGAGCACGACGGCGATCACGCCGGCGCCGAAGCTCTCCGCGGCCGATGTGAAAAGGATGTCCGCGGCCGGGCGCAGGAAATGGATCGGCGGTGCGTCCGAGAGGCGAAGCCTGCCGCCGCGCTCGAGCGTCAGATGGTAGTTGGGGGGGCTGACGTAGACGTGCCCGGACAGAACCGGCTCGCCGTCGCGGGCCTCCGAGACCGGCAGGCTGGAATGGACGCCGAGGATGCGTGCCAGGGCACTCGGTCGGCCGGGCTGAAGGTGCTGGACGACGATCACGGGAAGGGGGAAGTCAGGCGGGAGGCGCTCCAGCAAACGGGTCAAGGCGGCAGGACCGCCGGCAGAGGCGGCGACCACCACCACCCCTCCGGGCCGGCCTTCCGCCCCTCCGGCGGGTGCCCGCTGTTCGCCCATTTCGCGGCCTCATTCCCCGGTCTGCCGGCGATGGGCAGCCCGACTGCAAGCAGAACTATAGCGTCGCCGGCGTCCTTTCGACATCGGCGACCAGTCCCGCGCGGGACGATGGCCGCGCTCGGGGGTGCGTCTCCTCTGGAAACCTACCCTGTTGTCGCCGTTGGCGGTTCCGCCGGAGCGATCGGTGCCCTTTGCACGCTCCTGCAGGGCGTTCCTCGGGACTTCCCCGCGGCCATTTGCGTGAGCATTCACGTTCCCGCGAACTACGCCGGCAGCGCCCTGCCAAGCATCCTCACGCGGGCGACGGGCCGGCCGGCCAGCCATGTCACCTCGCCCCTCGAGGTTGTTCCTGGTTCCATCTTCGTCGCTCCCCCGGACTTCCATCTGGTCGTCGAAGCAGGCTATGCCCGCCCCGATCACGGGCCGCGGGTCAATCGCCAGCGCCCGTCGGTCGACGTCATGTTTCGCTCCCTGGCCCGCGCCTACGGCCGGCGCGCTGCGGCCATCGTCCTCTCCGGGAACCTGGACGACGGGACGGCGGGCTCGGCGGCCATTCGTGCGGCGCGCGGCCTGGTCGTCGTCCAGGACCCGGCGGACGCCCCCTTCCCGTCGATGCCCAAGAGCGCCATTCGTCACGTAGCGACGGACATCGTTGCCGCCGCCAGGGATCTCGGTCCCAAGCTCACGATGGCCCTGGAGGAGCGCATGAATGTCTGGCGCCAGGAACCTGAGCCGCTCGACCGTCCTCCTGCCGAGGTCGGCGAGCAGTCCGCAGTGGGGCAGATCCGCTGTCCGGAGTGCAGCGGACCGCTGCAGGAGGAGGAGCGGGACGGGGTTACCACGTACGCGTGCCACGTCGGTCATTCGTTCGCCCCGGAGGTCCTTGCCGCTGCACAGTCCGACCAGGTCGAGTCAGCGCTCTGGTCGGCGGTATCCGTGGTTGAGGAGCAGGCGGCGCTCACCGGCCGCCTTGCCGCGCGCGCCCGCGAGCAACAGCGCTGGCTGAGCGCGGCCCGGTTTGAGGAGCGTGCACGGGAGGCCAGTCGTCAGGCCGCGCTCATTCGCCAGCTGCTCGAACACCCTCGGGAGAGGCCGGCCGAAGCGCGCGGCGCTGGAGACGTCCCCGCCTGAGGGCCGCACCACGGCGGGGCGCACCTGCACGGGCGGCGACGGAACGGCGGGGGCGAGTCAGCGCGGAATGGCAGGCGCTGCGTCCGCACCGGGCTGCTCTTCGGCTGCTAGCGCTGCCAGCGCGTGCACGAGACGCTCGAGTCCCGCCTCGTCCAGCCCCAGCTGGGCGACCATGCCCAGGAAGGGACAGGCGTCGGGCGAGGCGTGCTGGGGCAGGTCGCCGTGGGCGGCGAGAAACAGCTCGGAGCTGGCGCTGACGTTGGCTGCGGTCGGGTCGGCGGTTGCGCCCAAATCAGACATCGAACTGCACCCAGAGCTCGTGCGGGGCGCGGAAGCCGCCCGCGCCGAGGTTCGGCGCCGTGATCCCTTCGTGCGTGGAGAACTTCGGGCGGGGGTTGCGCAGCGCGCTCATGAGCTTCCGGCTGCCGATCACGGCCTCCTGGCGCGCCATCGCGTAGCCCATGCAAAAGTGCTGCCCCATCCCGAAGCCGAGATGGCCTGCCTTGCCGTCCCCGTACTGGCCCGACCGCAGCTCCCGGCCCATGTGCAGATCGTCGCGGAAGATGTCGAACGTGTCGGGGTCCTTGAAGACGCGCTCGTCGCGCGTGCCCGAGGCCAGGTAGAGAGTGACAGACGCGCCCATGGGAATGACTTCGCCGCCGATTTCGACTTCGCGTGTCGCCCGCCTGCCCTGGGTGTGGACGACCGGGTCGTAACGCATCATCTCGGTGAAGACGTTGCTCCAGAGCTCGGGGTCGCGCTGGACCGCCTCGAACTGGTCGGGGCGCGTGTAAAGCATGTGGGACCAGATGTTTGCGATCGCCTTGTCCGTGGTGTCCCCGCCGGCGG
>JADLBJ010000095.1 GCA_020847765.1 Dehalococcoidia bacterium | reverse complement strand
GATCAATCAACGCGTGGAGTTCCTCGCGGCTCGTGCGCGCCGGTTCTGCGGTCATGGTGCGAGTTTATCGCAGAGCCATGCAGCTTGTCGGCCGGGCGTTGTCCCGGCCTTCGTCTTCAGCGGGCGCATCGCGGGCGAGTATACCGAGGCCCGGCTTCTCGAACCGCCACGCGCCGCGGCAGGAACTAGCGCCGTTTGGCCACCACCGTCCCGGACAGGCGGTCGTACCAGGCACGGACGCCCGGCTCAGGACGCGCGACGGCTACGGTGCCAGGTCGTGGTTGCGTGCGGCTTCCTTGGCCTGGCGGTCGCGCTCCATGTCGCGCAGTTCCTCGATGTCACGGTCATGCCGCTGCCCTCCGCCGGGAAGCCCCAGGCCGGGGAATGACTCGTCGCCGACGCCGCCGCCCTGGGGTATCCGTTCAGGCCCTCGTGGAGGCTTGAAGAGGAACCGGGCAATGCCGCGGGCGAGTCTCCCGGCAGATCGAAGCGGGTTGCGCATGGCTGTCCTTTAGGGAGTTGAGCGGACCCCACGATAACAGGGCGTGCCGGACAGGAGGGACAAGTGAAGCGTGGAGAGTGAAGAGCCAGCCAGCTACGGCGCCAGGTCGTACCGCCGCTCGTCGTCCTTCGCCAGCCGGTCGCGCTCCATGTGACGGAGCGTCTCGGCCTCACGGACGCGCGTGTGCCACGGGATCACGTCGACGAAGTGGGCGCCGTGAATCAGCCGGCTGCCGATCCGCGGCGGGACGACGAACGTACGGGCGATCGTGCCCGCGATTCCCCGGGCTATGCGGAGCAGCGTTCGCAAAGACCTCTCCTCGCCGGCAGGTTAGCACGGCCGCCAGGCGCCGATCCCATTCGAACGACGGCCGCCCTGCTGCCAACCAGGCCTTCGCTGTCGCCGCCCGGACATCCATTGTGGCGGGATGATCCCGGGGTCGACCGGCTTCCTCCGGCGCCACCGCGCTCCCTGCTCCGCCGCTGTCCATCGTCGGTGCAGCAAGCCTGTTCAGCCCGTTCGGAACGGGCATTCTTTCCCCGCCGCAACAACGTCACTCTTCACAATCCACTCTTCACTTTTCACCCCTCACGACCGACGGTTCCCGGTTTCCCGCTCCCTACCGCGGATTGGTGAAGATTGTGACGTACAGCCACATCCCATCCGCCTCGACGGCGGCCATGCCAACGGCGCCGAAGATCGGCTCAAGGATGTTCGAGCGGTGACCCGGGCTCGCCATCAACGCGTCGAACGCAGCATCGACAGTTCGGCCCTCCGGGTGGTTGTTGCGGGCCAGGTTCTCGCCGGCGAGGCGATAGAGGATGCCCCGGCCGGCGAGCTCGGAGAAGGCGCTGCTGCCGTCGGGCGCGTGGTGGTCGAAGTACCCGTACGCGGCGAGGCTCTCCGCGCGGGCCAGCGCGACACCGTCCAGGTAGTCGTAGCGAAGAAGCGTCGGCAGGCCGTGCTCGAGGCGGGCGTTGTTGATACGGTCGAGCATCGACACTTCGAGAGCCGGGTGCGGTGCGAGCGACGGCGGGGGCGTGGCGCCCGGGTCCGGCGTCGCTTCAACCGGCGGCGCCTCGCTGGAGGGCACGGTGTCCGACCGCGCGCCGGCGGCCCCTGCCTCGACGGCAGTTGGGGCGACGGCTTGCGCGTCCGGCTCGGCCGGCGGCGGTGACGTTTGGGTGACAGACGCGGCGGGCCGCGTAGCGGAGACCGAAGCTGACGCGGGAGATGCCGATGCTTGGGGTACGGGACCTATCTCCGTCGCGACCGGGCCCGGCCGGACCACAGACGCCGCAAGCGAGCACAGCGCTGCCGCGGCGAGCGTGCAGGTAAAGAGCGACGGCACGCCTTAACTGTCGAGCCCGGTGTGCGTTTGAAGTATCGGGGAATCTCCCGAACACGCGCCGGGGGAGAGGAGAGAGCCGTTGATTGGCGAGGCCCCATCGCGGAGGACCAGGCTCGCGCCGCCCGTCGGCACGAAGCTCATGATCGTGTCGCGCAGCCTCGAACGCGGCTACCTCCGCGCGCGTCCCTTCGACGAGCTCGGCTACAAGGTCAGCGTTTGCGCCGATCCCCCGCAGGCACAGGTACAGGCGCGCGACTTCAACCCCGAAGCGATCCTTATTGACCTCGGCCGCGATAACGGCACCGTTGGCGAGCTGGTCTGGTCGTTGCGCGATTCCACGCTAGGCCCGCTCGTGGTGGTCGGCGTGACGGGCGACTCGACGGAGATGCTCCGCTGCCTCGATGCGGGCGCGGACGACGTTTGCTCGCCGCGCGTGACCAGTGGCGAGCTGGACCTGCGCATGCGCGCGCTCTTCCGTGTCCTGGGCCGCCAGCCGCAGTACACCGCGGACGAAGTCATCGACCGCGTGATGCGCGTGGGCGACATCGAGATCGACACCGGCACGCAGACGGTGAAGAAGCGCGGCCGCCCGGTCGGCCTCTCACCCACGGAGTACCGGTTGCTTCAGACGCTCGCCGAGAATGCCGGCCGCGTCGTGCCGTCGAAGGCGCTGATCGCGCGCGTGTGGGGCGACCAGTACGCGAACGAGACGCACTACCTGCGGCTCTACGTCCGCTACCTGCGACAGAAGCTGGAGGACAACCCCAGCGAGCCGCGATACATCGTGAACCGCTGGGGCGCCGGTTACGCCCTCGAAGCCCCGGCCTGGGCCGCCTAGGGAGCGGAGAGGGCTACGCGGCGTCAACGCCCAGGACGTGCCACGAGCGGGTTGACCACGCGGATGCCGTCGAAGCGGCGGAAGTCGCGGTCGGAGGTCCAGATGGTGGCGACCTCGTACTGCCGCATCAGCGCGACGATGTGCGCGGCGTGGATCAGCGTCCCGCGTGCGCCTGCCTCCCGGCTGACGTCCTGGAAGACCTCCCAGAACCCATCGCGCTCG
>JADLBJ010000094.1 GCA_020847765.1 Dehalococcoidia bacterium | reverse complement strand
GCCAGTGCGAGACCTCGCGGAGCACGGGCTGGGGCTCAGGCTTCTTCGCTGCCACAACGGCGTCCCAGCGGTCTATCTCCGCTCTCGTGGCGGTGAGCGCGTCGGCCGGTGGCGGCAGGACGTCGGCGAGGCCCAGGGTCCCAACGTTCATGGAATGAAGCTGACCCAGGAAGGTGAAGAACTGGCGCCCCAGGGCTCGCCGTTCGGCGCCGAAGTTCGGCGCATAGAGGACCTCGGGCACGGCGGTGCCCGGCAGCATTTCCATGATCATGAACGGGGCGCTCGGGCGGTGCGTGTCTGTTTCCAGCCAGAACGGCCGGGGCACGGCCATGCCCGCGGCGTGCAGTGCCTCAATGACGCGGAACTCGACCGTCCGGTCGGTGTCGATCAAGCTCGCGACGGGGTCGCGCCGCATTATCAGCGGCTGCGACGCGCGCTCGCCGCCTGTCGCGCTTTCGACCGTGAAGGCGAAGCTCTCGCGCGACCAGCCCTCGGCCATGCGCCGCAGCCCCGACACGCGGGCGTCAGCGCCGGACGGCGAACGCTCGTTGATGTACGCCTCGAGCTCCCGGGCGAGCGCGTCCAGGTCTTCCGTCATCGCACAGCTGCCCGGCCCGTCAACGCCGTGATGTAGTCGAGGTCGGCCTCGGTGACCACCCTACCGGTGAAGCGCCGCGGGTCGGCTGCCGCCAGGAAGACAGTAGCGCGTCCCCACTGCTCCGGCTTGCTCCAGGTGGAGCGGTCCACGTCCGGGAACCACTGGCGCAGACCCTCCGTGTCGGTCCAGGAAGGTTGCAGGCAGTTAACGCTAACGTTGTAGGGCGCGAGATCGGCGGCGGCGCCTTTCGTCAGCCGGATGATGCCCGCCTTTGTCACGCCATAGGCGGTGACGCCGACGCCCGAGGCCTGGGCGGCCGCGGCAACGACCGGGTTGGCCTCGTCGTCCGCGACCTGGTCAGCGAGGATGGACGACATGTTGACGATCGCGCCGCTCCCCCGCGCCTTCATGTGCGGCGCCACCGCCTTTATCCCCAGGAACTGCGCGCGAAGGTTGACCGCGAGGATCCGGTCCCAATCCTCGACCGTGCAGGTCTCGACGTCGCCGTTGACGCCAATGCCGGCGTTGTTGACGAGGATGTCGACGCGCCCGAGCTCGGCGATGGCGCGGTTCACCAGGGCGAACACGTCCTCGGGCGAGCCGACGTCTGCTCTGACCGGCAGGGCGCGGACGCCCAGCGCTTCGATCTCCTTCGCGGCGCTGTAGATCGTGCCCGCGCCGAGGCCTTCGCCTTCGACCGCGGTGCGCGCGGCCACCACCACGTCGGCGCCCTCCTTCGCCAGCTCGAGGGCAATGCTCTTGCCGAGGCCGCGACTCGCGCCCGTCACGATCGCGACCCTGCCTTTGAGGATCATGTTGCCTCCCTGCGAAAGCGCGCTGATTCTGACGTCACCGTCAATCCGTGTCAACGTCCGCGAGGCTCAGCTTCGCGCCTGAGATTGGTGGCACGTCCCACTGGGCTTCGGCAAGGCACTGTGCTGCAACATGACGAGGTCTCATACTTGCCGGGCATTCCGGCCTTCAGGCCGTGGAGGAGGCTACCCAGCATGTTCAAGACCCGCTTTACCGAGACGTTCGGCATTGAGCACCCGATTGTCTGCGGCGGCATGACCGGTGTGGGCACCGCGGATCTGATTGCCGCCGTCGCCAACGCCGGCGCGCTCGGCTTCCTGACTGCCCTGATGTCGCCGACGCCGGACGCTCTCCGCAAGGAGATTCAGCGCTGCCGGGAGATGACCGACCGGCCGTTTGGCGTCAACCTCACCATCCTGCCCACCATCAACCCTGTCCCCTACGACGAGTACCGCGAGGCGATCATCGACAGCGGCATCAAGATCGTCGAAACGGCCGGCAACAACCCGGAGCCGCACCTGCCCTCGTTCAAGGCAGCAGGCGTGAAGGTCATTCACAAGGCCGTCGCTGTGCGCCACGCGCTCAAGGCGGAGAAGGTCGGCGTCGACGCCATCAGCATCGACGGCTATGAATGTGCCGGCCACCCGGGCGAAGACGACATCCCGGGCCTCATCCTCATCCCGGCCGCCGCCGACAAGGTCCGCATTCCGCTGATCGCCAGCGGCGGCTTCGCCGACGGGCGCGGCCTCGTCGCCGCCCTGGCGCTCGGCGCCGAAGCGATCAACATGGGCACGCGCTTCATGGCAACCGTCGAGGCTCCCATCCACGAGAACGTGAAGCGCCAGATCCTCATCAACGACGAGCGCGCCACGGACCTCATCTACCGGAAGTTCCACAACACCGCCCGTGTCGCGAAGAACGCGATCTCGCAGGAGATCCTGCGCGTCTCCGCGCAGCCGGACGCCAAGTTCGAGGACATCGCCCACCTCGCCTCCGGCGCCCGTGGCCGCGTCAACGTCATGGAGGGCGGCGACGTCGAAGGTGGCGTGTGGACGGCAGGGATGGCTCAGGGCCTCATCCACGACATCCCCACCACCGCGGAGCTCGTTTCGCGCATCGTCAACGAGGCGTCGGTCATCATCAACGGCCGTCTCCCGTCGATGGTTGCCATGCCCGCGCTCCGCTAACCACTGCAAGGGAGTCACGCCGGGGGTGTTCCCGGCGTGACCCGACGCCTGTCGGACGGAGGAGCGGTCGGCTCACGATGCGCCCCTGCGGCCCACGAGGGCAACGCGACGCCGCTGTCGCCGGCGGCCCCGCCGCCTGCGTCTTCCGGTGTTCGCCCGACGCGCCTTTCAGGCGCCGCTGGCGGCCGCCGTGTAGTCTCGCCGCAATTCGGCGATGCTGACCACCCGCCCGGAGTACTCCGGTGCGTGCGTCGCGAGCCAGACGGCCGCCTCGCCCATGATACCGGGGCTTTCCCAGCCGGCTGTGTTCGCCCCTGGATTCACCAGCTGGAAGCCTTCGGTGAGGACGGGTAGCTCCAGCCCGAGACTGATGCACGACACGTGCTGCGGCGCCATCTCAGCGGCAAGCCCGACGGTCATCTTGTCCAACGCCGCCTTCGAGACGGCATAGCTCAGGCGGCCGGCGCCCACGGCCTTGGCGGCGCCCGAGGAGACGTTGATGACGGTCCCACCGCCGTGCTCGATCATCTGCGGCGCGAAGGCCTTGAAGGTCAGGAGCGGGCCACGGACGTTCACGTCCATCACCAGGTCCCAGCGCTTCGTGGGGAGCTCCAGCGAGTTGCCCGGAAACGAAATGCCTGCGTTGTTCACGAGGATGTCGCAGCGCCCGAAAGCGTCCATCGTCCGCGCGCGCAGCTCCTCCACGTCCTCTTCCTTCCGCACGTCACAGCGCACGGCGAGGCCGCGGCCGCCCCGCGCCTCGATCGCGCGGACAGTCTCGTCGTTCGTGCCCGGCAGCTTGGCCGGCTCCGTGTCGGTCGTTCGTGAGGTGCAGACGACGGCTGCCCCCTCGTCCGCGAACGCAAGTGCGATCGCCTTGCCGATGCCGCGGCTGGCGCCCGTCACCACCGCCACTTTGCCCGTGAGTTGAACTGTCATCGAATTCCTACCCCCTCCAGGGATGCCGCCCCCGGCGCACGGACGCATCATAGCGAACGGCGAGGAGGCGCACCTCACATTCCGGCCGTCGCCGCCGTTTACCGAGCATGACCCTGCCGCCGTTCGAAGCGATCGTCTCGGCCCATGGCGCGACGGTGATGCGCGTCTGCCGGGCACTCCTTGGCCCTGAAGCGGCCGAGGACGCCTGGTCCGAGACGTTCCTCGCAGCCTTGCGTGCCTATCCACGCCTTCGCCCGAACAGCAACATCCGGGGATGGCTCGTCACCATCGCCCATCGCAAGGCGATAGACGAGGCGCGGCGCCGCCGGCCGAACGTGCCGCTGGACG
>JADLBJ010000093.1 GCA_020847765.1 Dehalococcoidia bacterium | reverse complement strand
TCACGTTCTTGACGACGCGGCCGCCGGCCCGGACCAGCTCGCCGTCGGCCCGCATGACGGTCGCGCCCAGGAGGAGGTCACGCGGAAGGCCAAATCCCGTGCGGGACGGACCGTTGGTGCCCACTGCGAGCGTACCGCCGATAGTTGCCCGGCCGGGCGCGCTGGGGTCGAGTGGAAGCCACTGGTCGTTTTGTGCCAGCACGGCGTTCAGTTCGTCGATGGTCGCGCCGGCGCCGGCGACGACCGTCATGTCGTCGGCCGGGGGCTCGGTGGGCCGGGGCAGGGCGGCGGCCAGATGGACGAGGTCGAAGCGGGAGGAAGGGGCGGTGCCCATGTCGAGCCGCGTGCCCGCGGCGACGGGGACGAGGTTGCTTCCATCGGCGCCGCGAAGGACGGCGGCCAGCTCGTCAACGGACCGGGGCTCGTGGACGGCACGTGGCGCGACCCCGGCGACCGTGAGCGCGCCCGGGGCCTCAGATGTATGCATCGGGACCCGCCGCGCGGAGCGCCGCCGCCTGGTGTGCCATCTCGCCGCAGCCTGTGCCCTCGGGGATGACCTTGCACGGGTTGAAGAGCCCATCGTTGCCGAAGACGGGCCGGAGGCGCGCCATGTTCTCCAGGTCGGCTTCGTTGTAGAGCCAGGCCATGAACTGTTGCTTCTCGAAGCCGACTCCGTGTTCGCCGCTGAGCGCACCGCCGGCATCGACGCAGGCTTGCATGACCGCGGCGCCCGCCTCCAACACGCGGGCGGTGGCTCCCGGCTCGCGTTCG
Source organism: Dehalococcoidia bacterium (assembly GCA_020847765.1). Lineage (GTDB taxonomy): Bacteria > Chloroflexota > Dehalococcoidia > Tepidiformales > Tepidiformaceae > JADLBJ01. The sequence goes on along the minus strand of JADLBJ010000093.1, from coordinate 1,754 downwards.
TCGAAGACGATGCAGGGGTGCAGGTTGCCGTCGCCTGCGTGGAAGACGTTGGCGACCTGCAGTCCGGCAGCCGCGCTGATGGCTTCGACGCGGCGCATGGTCTCCACGAGGCGCGACCTGGGGACGACGCCATCGAGGATGTAGTAGTTGGGCGCCAACTGGCCCAGGGAGCCGATCGCCTCCTTGCGGCCGCGCCAGAGCAGGGCGCGCTCGGCCGCGCTACTGGCGCTCCGTACTTCGCGGGTGCCGTTCGCGTAACAGATGTCGGTCGCGCGGCCGGATTGCGCTTCGACGGCATCGGCGACGCCGTCGAGCTCGATGAGCAGCACCGCGCCGGCGTCCTCGGGATAGCCGCAGTGCAGCCCGGCCTCGGCGGCGCGGATGGTGTCGTTGTCCCTCATCTCGAGCGCGGCCGTGATCATGCCGGCGCCGATGACGGCGGAGACCGTGCGGCTGGCGGCCTCGATGGAGTCGAAGATCGCCAGGAGCGTGCGGACACTCGGGGGAACGGGCAGGAGGCGCACAATCACCGAGGTGGCGATCCCGAGCGTCCCTTCGGAGCCGATAAAGAGGCCGCGGAGGTCGTAGCCGTGGGCGTCGGGGACGCGGCCGCCAAGCCAGCGAACATCGCCGTCGGCGGTGACCACCTCGATGCCGAGGACGTGATTCTGGGTGACCCCGAGCGCCAGGCAGTGCGGCCCGCCGGCGTTCTCGGCGACGTTGCCGCCGATTGTGCAGGCCTTCTGGCTGCTCGGGTCCGGGGCATAGAAGAGGCCGTGGACGGCCGCAGCTTCAGAGACGTGCAGGTTGGCAACGCCCGGCTGGACGACGGCGAGCCGGTTCTCGACGTCGATCTCGAGGATCTGCCGCATGCGGGCGGTGGAGATGACGACGCCGGCCCGGGCAGGCACGGCGCCGCCGCTCAGTCCTGTCCCGGCGCCACGCGGAGTCACGGGGATGCCAAAGCTGCGGCAGACGTGCACGCAGTCGGCGACCTCTTGGGCGGTCGCCGGGAGCACGACGGCGTACGGCTGGCTCTTCTCGATGGTCGCGTCGTACTCGTAAAGGAGCAGGTCTTCGGGCCGGTAGATGACAGCGGCTTCGCCCACCGCGCCGGCGAGCGCGCGGACCAGTTCGCGGCGTGTAACCATCGGGCCCCCTGTGCACGAGCTGGGTCACAACGCCGTGACCGCTTCGCCCGACGATCGTGCGGCCTTACCGGCCGGTTGCCAAGTGCGGGCGGTTTCGCGGCTCGCAGGGGCCGCTTAGGCTGCCCTCAACCGAGGGAGGAAGCTCATGTACGGCGTGGCGATCCAGGGAAGGGATGCGCGGACAGCGGTCGAGCAGATCGAGCAGGCGGAGCGGGCCGGCGTACAGGCAGCATGGGCGACGATGTTCGGCGCGGGCGGGGCGGATCTGATGCCTGTCTTCGCTGCGGCAGCCGTGCGTACCTCGCGCATCCTGCTCGGCACGGCGATCGTCCACACGTGGGCCCGGCACCCCGTCGTGCTGGCGCAGGAAGCGGCCGCGATCGAACAGCTTTCGCCCGGACGTTTCCGCCTGGGGGTTGGCCCCTCCGCGCCGGGGATGGTGGAGCAGATGTACGGCATGGGCTACCGGAAGCCGTTGAGCCACCTGGCCGAATTCCTGCAGGCCACGCGAACGCTGCTCCATACGGGACAGGTCGACTTCGCCGGCGAGTTGCTCACGGCGCGGGGCACGATCAGCGAGCCGGCGCCTGTCCCGGTGATGGC
>JADLBJ010000092.1 GCA_020847765.1 Dehalococcoidia bacterium | reverse complement strand
CTCACGTCCAGGAGGGCCTGCTCCGGCGAGAGACCGGCGCTGGCCGCCATCGCGAGCAGGTCGAGGACGGTCGGGAGTTCCATCAGGACCTGCTGTCGCCGCCGCGACACCCGCCGCTCCAGCAGCCAGTCTGGCTGGATGAAGCCGACGAACCCACCGGCGAGCCATGTCCAGATTGGCCAGGGCCCGAAGGGGTGAAGCCCTGCGAGATTCAGTGCCGGGACGCAGGCGAAGAAGAGAAGGGCGACGGCCAGCTTCTGCCCGAAGAACTGGCTGGGCGTCATCCCCGGCCAGCCCACTGCCAGCCGCTGTTCGAGGTCGGCCGTCCGCACCCCGACGCGCGAGAGCACCCGACCAACGAGCCTGCCGGCGTCGTCCAGGAGGGGTCGGAGCGTCCGTTCCAGCGCCGGCGACAGGAACATCGACGGTCCGGCCTGCCGGCGTTCGGCTTCCATCTCCATTCGACCCTGGGCGGACAGGCGCCGTAGCTCGAACGCCAGGTCCGGCCGGCGCTGAGCCCATGGCAGGCTCGTGACCACGAGCCAGAGCCCGACGCCGAAGAGCCCGCCGAACACCAGCCCCGCCGTCATAGCAGCACCCGCTCTTCACCGGGCAGACGTGTCGCCCGGAGCATCCCCGCGTAGCCGACGGCGACGCTCAGGAGGCAGACCGCAAGGATCCCCTGCCCCTCTGCCGACGAGAAGACGTCCAGGTAGTCCGGGTTGAGGCCGCGGATGACGAGGATGAGGGCCAGCGGCAGCGCGGCGATGATCCGCGCCGAGAGGACGTTCTTGGCCTGGTGCGCGCGCAGCTCCTGCTCGACCTGGATGGTCTGCCGGACCGAGCGGCTGAGCGCTTCGAGGACGGTGCTAAGGTTCCGGCCCCCGACACGGTGAGACATCAGCAATGCGGCGGCGACCATGTCGAAGACGGGATCGGCGAGCCGCTCGCGGCTGCGGCGAACCGCTTCTTCGAAACCGCTGACGCGGAGGTCACGGGCAAGCTCGGTCAGTGGCGGACGGAGCACTTCGGGTCCGTTTCTCGCAAGCGACGCCAACGCCTCCTCGACACTCATCCCAGCTCGCACGGCCGAACGGAGCGAGTCGACGGCTTCCGCGAGGGCCGCCTGCATCGTTGTCCGCTCACGCTGATGGCGGTTGGTCAGATACCAGCTGGGGAGCGTGAGTCCGAGGAGAAAGGCGGTGGCACCGACCATCGGCCAGCCAAGGGCGAGCTGCGTGGCCAGGCCGAGCAGCGTGCCGCCTGCTGTACTTATAAGGACGAAGTCGCGCACACCCACGTGCCCCGCGCCATTCCGGTCGAGGAAGGCCCGGAGCGCCGAGCGCAGCGGCTGCTCCTCGCGCACCGGTGCCCAGCGGGTGGTCGCCGAGAGGAAAACCAGGAGCAGGCCCACCGCGAAGGTGAGCGACAGGATCAGCGGCATCGACCACCTCCCGAGCGCCCCATCCTGCCTTTCGCAGTTCCAATTCCGTTCCAAGTTCCGGGCGCGTCCGTTCCAATTGGGGCCTGTCTGCTCCAAATCCGTTCCAATCGTCGCCGCCCGAGCACCGCGATCCGTTCCAGCTGGGCTCCAGGGGCGGTGCTCATCGCTCCAACCCCCGCCCGTTGCCGTCGAGGCCTGCGCGAGCTGGCGCAGGGGCGCGATCCAGCCGGTCCCAGGGGAAGGCACCGCCGTGCAGCCGGGGAGCGAAGCGCGGTCGAACACCGCTCCAGCGCAGGGCGCCTTCGCTGAGGCTAAAGAGGTCGCTCCCCGCGACCGTGTCGCCCTCGAGGCCAGTCACTTCGTAGACGTTGGTGACGACCCGCCGCGCGCCGGCCGGGTCGAGGCGGAGGTGGACGACGAGGTCGATCGCTTCCGCGATCATCTCGGTGACAGCCTCGGCGGGCAGCGCCTCCTCCGCCATCATCGCGTACATCCGCAGCTTCGACAGCGCTTGGCGCGACCCGTTGGCGTGGATCGTGCACATCGAACCTTCAGGCCCGCTGTTCATGGCGGCGAGCATGTCGAGCGCTTCGGCGCCGCGCACCTCACCCACGATGATCCGCGTCGGCCGCATACGCAGGGCGTTCTTCACCAGGCTGCGGATAGGGAAGGCGCCGACACCTTCGACGTTTGGCAGCCGCGCCTGCAGCGCTACGCAGTCGGGGAGCGTCCCCTCCAAGTGAAGCTCGCCCGTCTCCTCGATGGTGACGACCCGCTCTTCGGTCCCTGCGATCGAAGAGCCAAGGGCGTTGAGGCAGGTCGTCTTGCCGCTGCCGGTCCCTCCCGAGCTGAGGATGTTGAGGCCTGCCTGGACTGCCGCTTCGAGGACTGCAGCCGCTTCGTCAGTGAGCGTGTCGAGGGCGACGAGATCGGCGAGCGTCCGCGCCCGAAGCAGGAACTTCCGCACCGTTACGTGCGTGTAGCGCGTGGTCAGCGGCGGGATGATCGCGTTCAGTCGGGAACCGTCCGGCAGCCGCGCGTCCACCAGTGGACTGGTCTCGTCGAGCCGCCGTCCCAGCCGGCCGACGGCGCGGCGGACGACGCGGAGGAGGTCGGCGTCGTCATCGAAGACGACCTCCGTCAGCCGCTTCTGCCCGTGCTCGATGACAAACGTCCGGAGCGGGCCGTTGACGATGATCTCTTCGATGCCTGGGTCGTCGAGCAGCGGCTGGAGCGGGCCGAGCCCGAGGATCTCGTCGACCAGCCGGTT
>JADLBJ010000251.1 GCA_020847765.1 Dehalococcoidia bacterium | reverse complement strand
GGCGCCAGCGCGATGGCACGCGTGCGACCGTCGACCTGTAGCGTTACCTTGTGCGCGGTCGCGGTCACGTTCTCGAGCCACACTTTGAACCGCGGTGCCTGTCCCGTCTCGAAGAGGTGACCATTCACGGCTGAGCTCGCCACCATTCGCACGGGCGATTCCTCAAGGGTCACGCCATAGACCTGCACTCCGCTTCGCGGCCCCAGCGGCAGCATCGCGTTCAGATCGGCTCGCAGCTCGCGTGTGAGTTCAATCTCGATCCACGGCACGTCCGCGTCGAGCTTCAGCACAGCGCTCGGGTTGCCCTGTTTGGTTAAGACATCCGCCGCTAGAATGTCCTGCTTCGCGCCCGAGTCGACGGGCACTTCGACCAGCCACAGCCGGCCGTTAGCGAATGGCAATGAGGGTCGCGACGAGGCGGTATCGGTGAGCCGCGGCGCTCGCACGGTCGCGTCTGAGAAGAAGACGCCGCCGTCGCCGCGATACCGCGCGAGGCGCACGGTCACATTCGGACTCAAGCCGGGGCCATCCACCGCGGCGCACAGGAGCCAGACTCGCCGGTAGTAGCGCTTGGGTACGCGCAGCAGCAGTGTCAGCGGGTCGCCATCCATGGCGCTGATGAAATTGAAGGGATTCTGATAGAGGCTGCCCGGTCCGCTGGGCTTCTTCCGCAAGCGGAGCCCTGCTTGCGAGACATCAATGGGCCGCGAGCTGATTTCGAACGGAACCCCGCCCACGAGAGTAACTCCGGATGGCGCGGCCGCGGCAGACACGCCATTGGAATAGCCGTCTAAATTCAGAGGCTGAAATCCACCGCGGCGCCCAGTCAACGCGGTAACTGTTGCTTGGCGGATCGACGCGTCGCCAGGAGTGTGGAACATGACCTCTGTCACGGCGCCGGTTCGCGGCACGGAAGCGATAGCGCGGCCGTCAAACCAAAACCAGATGGCCTGCGCATCGGCCTCCACGCGCACTGGAAACGCTCGCTCTCGCCACCCGGGCATCGCCGCGGCGGTCCGCGAGAGATCTTCCTCAACGCCAGCCCCCCATCCTTTACGAATTTCGGGCTTCAATCGCATCGTTTCGACAGCAACGGTTTTGCCGGCCTCGATGAGTTTGATTGAGATCGCCGAATTGTTTGCATCGGGCTCCACGACCATACGCGCGCCCGCTACTTGGGCCACCACCGCCGTTCCGGCAGTGGCGCCCAATCGTAGCGTCGCGTCAGCTCGAAAGCTTTTGCGTAGGGACAGAGGGATGGGGAGACGGAAATCGCCAGCCACACCCAACGTACTCAGGACCCCAAGCCACACCGCGGTACGAAGCCACACGTTGCCTCCAACTGAAAGCCCATGGTACCCCGCCACGAAGCTGGGGTTTTACGCGTTTGGCGGCACGGGTTTCGGTGCAGTGGATGTTGGTGGAACTCAGCGGCTGACCAAGGCGGCGGGACGCAAGGCGCGGAGCCTGTCGCAGACTAACTGCACTTCGGCGGCGAGGCCGGCGTAGGTGTGGCGCAGGCGGCGTAGCGCGGCAATGCGGCCGAGTTCACGGTCCATTGAGAGCACGCGCCAACTGCCAGTGGAGGAGAGGAGGGCTGCGCCGGCGAGTGAGGCTCCAACGGCCGTTTTCATCGAGTGAGCGGCGGGAAGCCACCAGGCGCGTCCGGAGTGAGGGGCATAGAGGTCGTGGAAGACGCTGGCCTCACCCATGCTGCGCATCATGCGCCGCAGGTAAGTCCAGTGGAGGCGGTGAGGGTCGAGACGATGGCGTAGGCGTAGGGAGGGTTCGAATCGGAGGCGCCATCCGGCTAATCGCAGAGCGATAGTCAGCTCGGAGTCTTCGCCGCAAGTAAGTGACAGCCCCTGGCGGCCCGTGAGTCGCCAGTACCAGCCGGCATCGGTGATCTGGTTCCAGGCGGTCCGGCGAAGGGAAAGGCCGGCGCCCCAGAGCCAGCCACGAGTGTCGGTCACGTCGCCGCCGGGCCAGTCAGCGGGAGTAACGGCGTAGGCGACGGAAAACCGGTCGAACCAGCCGGGCAGCGGGCCGTCGACGGAGGCGGAATTGTGACCGTTCAAGGCAGCCGCGTCGGGATGTTGTTCGAAGACGCGATGGACATTTTCGACCCAGTCTGGCGCGACCCAGTTGTCGTCGTCAATGAATGAGATGAATTCGTAACGGGCGCTCGCGATGCC
>JADLBJ010000250.1 GCA_020847765.1 Dehalococcoidia bacterium | reverse complement strand
CAGCTCCCCAACCTTCCGGAATTCATGTACCTGTATTTTGCGCTGGCGAAGATCGGCGCCATCCCGGTGCTCTGCCTGCCCCCACACCGGCAAACCGAGATCGCCTACCTGGCCGAGCTCTCGGGCGCGGTCGCCTACGCGATTCCCGACACGTACCGCGGCTTCGATTACCTGTCCCTGGCCCGAGCCGTGCGGGAGTGCGTCCCCACGATCCGCACGGTGCTGGTGGCGGGCGAGGCCCCGGATGCCGGCACAACCTCCTTCGCGGAGCTGCTGGACACGTCCATCGAGAACGATTTTCCTCCCACCCACCTGGATCGGCTGCGCCCGGATCCTCGGGAAGCGGCGGTATTTCTGCTCTCGGGTGGCACCACCGGCCTGCCCAAGCTCATCCCCCGGACCCATGACGACTACGTCTACAACTCCAAGCAAAGCGCCAAGATGTCGCGACTGGATCGTGAGACCGTCTTTCTGGCCGCGACGCCTGTCGCTCACAACTTCACCCTGGCCTGCCCCGGCGTGCAGGCAACCATGCTCGTCGGGGGGAGGGTGGTGCTCTCGGCCAGCACCGACCCCGCCGAGATCTTCTCGCTGATCCAGCAGGAGCGCGTGACCTGCGCCTCGGCCGTTCCGGCCATGGCCATCGCCTGGATGAATTCACCCCTGCTCGCCCAGTACGACCTGAGCTCCTTGAAGCTGCTGCTCACGGGCGGGTCCAAGTTCAACCCGGAGGTGGCCCGCCGGGTGCGGCCGGGGCTGGGATGCGAGCTGCAGCAGATCCTCGGCATGGCCGAGGGACTGCTCACCTTCACCCGCCTCAATGATCCGGAGGAGTGGATCTACGAGACGGTGGGACGGCCGATCTCCCCGGATGACGAGATCCAGATCGTGGACGACGCGGGCGAGCCGGTGGCCCCGGGTGAGCCCGGCGAGCTGCTGGCCCGTGGCCCCTACACCATCCGGGGCTACTACCGCGCCCCCGAGCACAACCAGCAGGCCTTCACCCCCGACGGCTTCTACCGCACCGGGGATGTGGTCTACCAGGACGCGCACGGCAACCTGATCGTGGCCGGACGCAAGAAGGACATGATCAACCGGGGGGGCGAGAAGATCAGCGCGGAGGAGGTGGAGAACCTGATTCTGGCGCATCCGGCGGTGCAGAATGTGGCGGTGGTGGCCATGCCCGATCCGCTCTTAGGGGAGCGGGCCTGTGCCTACGTGATTCTGCACCCCGGGGCCACGCTGAGCCTGCCCGAGCTGGTGGCCTTCCTGGGGGAGCGGCAGATCGCCCGGTTCAAGCTGCCCGAGCGGCTGGAGGTGGTGGAGCAGTTCCCGCTGACCACGGTGGGCAAGATCTCCAAGAAGGACCTGCGCGCCGACATCGCGGACAAGCTATCGGGCCAGGTCCAGGGATGACGAGCACGGCGGACGAGACCTGCCCCTGCCGCGGGGCTCAGCTCGCTCCCGACGCCATCCGCCGGACCACAAGGAAGATGCGCGGGCAGAGTCTGGTCGCCAGCTTCTGTCCCCATTGCGGCAACCTGCTGCGGCTCGAGCCCGGCCCGGGCGATCGCCCGGGGCGGGATCGCCCGGGCTGACTGTCCCCCACCCTTGCACGTCACCCTATCCTTTGTTAGCCTCAGGCAGAGAAACTGAAACCAGGGCGCGGACCCGGAAAGAGAAACCCCATGCTCGATTTTGACAAGCGGTTCGATGAACCCGCCGACGATCAGGATGCGAAGAACCTCCAGGTGCTGCTGGAGAGCGGTCTGCTCCGCCTTGGAGAGCTGGACGGCGAGCAGCTCATCCGCCTGCGCAATCGCCTGGAGGGCGCGATCTTGCGGCACACCACCACGGGCGATTTCGCGGCGGCAGACCACCTGAAAGCTCTGGCAGACCAGGTCAACGCGGAGCTCAGGGAGCTGGAGT
>JADLBJ010000249.1 GCA_020847765.1 Dehalococcoidia bacterium | reverse complement strand
TGAACTGGAAGTACGGACCGAAAGGCCCGAACGGGAATCCCATCGGCCGCAAGACCCGGCTGCAGATCGCGAAGGATGCGCTCGCCGTCCTGGTCAGCACGACCGACGGCGTGCGCTTCGGCCTGGAAACCTTCAACTCGTTGCCGAACGACATCCCGCTGCGTTCCACCCAAGGCAGCCAGGGCGGCAAGATCGTCTTTCCGGTGAAACGGATGGGCAGCAACGCGGCCGACACCGATTACGCCAATCGCGCGGCGCTGGTCACGGTGATCAACAGCCAGCTCGCGAAGGCGTCGACGCCGCTGACCGAATCGATCTACGAAGCCTATCTGTATTACAGCGGGCGCGCGCCGCGCTTCGGCACGTCCGGCGCGATCACCACGAACTTCACGGCGACTGCATTGCCCGCCGTGGGCGGCGGCAACGTCACCGACGGCGCCGATGCGACGGCAGTCAGCGGCGGCAACTACGTGTCGCCCATCATGCGCAATCCGACAACGGCGACGCCGTCTTCATGTCAGAAGAACTTCGTCATCCTGCTCACCGACGGCGGTCCGGAGAAGGACGTCGACGCGAACGATCAGGTCACGCCGCTGCGCTACAGCGCGCTGTCGGGGACGATCGCTCCGGACACCCGCGTCGATACGACGCAGACCGACACCACGTCCGGACACTTCGAAACCGGCACGCCCTCCCTGCCGTACGGACCGGCCAGCATCGCCGATACCACGCGTCCCGACGGCGGCTATGTGTGGCTGGACGAGCTCACCTACTTCATGTCGAACGCCGACATGAGCCCGGGCGCGCCCCATCTCGCTGCCGATACGTCGACCGATCAGCTCATCGGCAAGCAGTCGGTGGTCACGTATACGATCGGATTCGCAGGCGCGAACTCGCCGGTGCTGGAGAGCGCGGCCACGCGCTCCGGCGGCCTGTACTACGTCGCGGAGGACAGCGCGCAATTGTCGGAGGCGCTCGTCGACGCGCTGGTGCAGATCAAGGCGTACACCCCGACCGTGGCCGCACCCACGGTGCCGCTCTCGGCCATGAATCGAGCGCAGAACGCGCTAGACGTTTATCTCGCCTTCTTCGCGCCGACGCCGAGCCAGTCCTGGAAAGGCACGGTCAAGCGCTTCCGACTGGGCTCGACAGAAGCCGAATGCGGCCCGAACACCGCTCTTTGTCTGATCGGCCAAACCACGCTCGCGAGCGGCTACAAGAACATCGAGAAGGTCGAGGTCGATGCCGCGACTACGCTCTCGCAAACCGTCGTCGATCCGGCCGCCGTCAGCTTCTGGAATCCCCTCGAGTTTCCGGCCGCCTCCGGCAACGCGTTCCAAGACGGCAGCAAGCCGGACAAGGGCGGCACCGGCCACCTGCTCATGAACCCCGCGCCCGACGGAACGCCTGCACCGACGCCGTCGCGCCGCCGGGTATATACGGTCCGGAGCGCGAACCCGCCCGCGGGCGGACGCGACGCGCTGCTCACGGACAGCACCAACCTCGTGTCCGAAGCGAACGCCCGCATCAGCAAGACCATGCTCGGCAATGCAGGCATGTCGGATGCGGCACGCAGCACGGTCCTCAACTTCATCAGAGGCGGCAATCCGAGCGACGCCGCCTGCACGGACGCCTACGATGCCTCGAAC
>JADLBJ010000091.1 GCA_020847765.1 Dehalococcoidia bacterium | reverse complement strand
CCCCTCGTCGGCGGCAAGCCAACAGCGGGCAAGTACCAGCTCTTCCTGCCCACGCCCTGAGGGCGACTACCTGGGCCGCGGCCGAGCCGCTACGATGCCTCGGGGTCGCCTGACCCCGGGAGGTGCGTCTGCTCATCGGCCTCATCTCCGACACGCACATCCCCGAGTCGCGGCCGGAGCTCTGGCCGCAGGTTTTCGCCGCCTTCGCCGGGGTCGACGCCATCCTCCACGCGGGCGACATCCACGACCTGGTCGTCATCGACCAGCTGAGCGACATTGCCCCCACCTGGGCCGCCCGCGGCAACGGCGAGGAGGGCTCCGGCGGGCGGCCAGTGCAGCCGCACGACCCGCGCCTGCGCGAGGCCTGGCTGCTGGAGCTCGGCGGGCTGCGCGTCGGCCTGACGCACGAGATGCCGATCCCCGAGTACCCGCCGAACTTCACCGTCGAGCGGGCGATGCGCCGCTACTTCGGCCGCACCGACCTCGACGTGCTCGTCTACGGGGACACCCATGTGGAGGCGATCGACACGATTGGCGCGACGCTCTGCGTCAACCCGGGGTCGCCCACTTACCCCCACAACCTGAACACGCAGCTGGGCACGCTGGGCTTCCTCGAAATCAGCGGCGGGCGCGCCGAGGCGACCATCTGGCAGCTCACGGAGGACGGCCTCGCGCCCTTCGACTGGTCCCGCGCGCGCCGGCCCTGGTAGCGACTTCTCAGCGGAGGGCGGCCCGCACGCGCGCCTCGGCCTCGGCCGGCGTCTTGCCCACGAGCGCCGCCCGCCAGTCGCCCGGGGCGAGCGCCGCCGCGTCGGCCCCGAGGCGCGGGTCCGCGGGTGCGAGGTGGCCGTTCTCCACGCGGTAGCGCGCCTCAGGCCCGAGGTCGAAGTAGTACGTGCCGAGGTCCGGCTCCTGCAGGCGCGAGAGGAAGACCAGTTCCTGCACGCCGGGCCGGTAGAAGGGCCGCGCGAGGTCCATGCGCCGCTCGCCCGCCTGCCCGACCGCCCCCCGCTGCGGGCCGTTGGCAGGGAACGACAAGGAGTAGGTGCCGCCGGGCGCGTGCGCGACGATCGTAGGCCCTTGGGCGGCGCCTTTGAGGACGCGGTCGACGCGCAGCTCGAAGCGTGTGGCGGCGAGCACGCCCATGCCGTCGGCCGGCCAGTACTCACCGACCGCGCGCACGGGCGTGACGAGGGCGATCAGGTCGGCGTCGGCGACGAGGGCGGCGAGCGAGGCGTGCGGCTCCAGGAAGGCCACGCCGGGCAGCTCGCGCACGTCACCGAAGGCCGCCTGGACGGCCGCAGCCTCACGCGACGGGTCGGCGGCCGGCCGAGCGGCCGTGGTCGGAGCGGCGGCGTCGTCCCCGCAGGCGGCGAGCACCGCGATCGCGGCTATGCAGGATGCCAGAAAGAAGCGAGCACGCTTGGCCATCACCAACTACCCTCCGGATAGATCGCATCGACGGCGATGCTATCGTCTATGTTGGGAGTCGTCATATATGGATAGTAATTGATGCAGCTGGGATCCATGATCGTGTAGTTCGTGCAGCTTACCTGAGTGGGGTGTTTCAAAGCGTATGCATGTCCAAACTCATGGTTCAGCACCGCCCTGTCTACTCCCGTGGTGTCGAGAGTCACGTAGCTGAGATTATATGACCAATTGAAATTTCGTACCACGCAACTAGAGGGCGAGGAACAGTAGTAAGTCGGAGTATAGCCCCGGCAGATGGCTCCGCAGGTCGAGTCGAGGTTCGCCTGCCAGATAAACAAATCTGTCTCCGTTGACCAGTCACCTGACTTCCAGGTTGCCTTCCAGCCGGGCTGGACGCTCCCCCAGTCGGAGATCCCCTGCTGTATGAGACTGAGGTATGGGCCGAAGCTGGGATTATCGTAACCCGGCGTCCCGGGGTAATAGTTCCAGTACATCCACTCGGGGGGCCCGTAGCTGTCCGTGTAGCACCAGTTCCACGAGGAGCCGGAATGCCACCGGTTGAAGCCGTAGTACGAAACGTTGCTCACGCACTTGTAGGCCGATGTCTGATGGGTCGCCTCGGCGTCGGCCGAAAGCCACACCGCGGTAATGAGTCTCATGAGCACCGCCAGCGGCGTGCCTATCCACTTTCGCATCGTGGCACCTCCTGGCGTTATCCTGTAACCCTTCCCCCCCCCCCCAATCAATCAGGGTTTTCCCGGAGCCGCCGAGCGTCCCAGCCCGGAAGGCCAGTTCGGCTGCGTTATGTCGTGCACGCGGTCACTTTTGGACACCCGGCCAGGAAATGACTGTTATGGCGGACATAATGGACCGTCAAGCATCAAGGCATCGGGCGTCAGAACTGCGGCGCCCGATTACGGCGCCCGGAGGTCGGCAAACTGAACCTCGGCTCACCCCTCACTCCTTACTCCTCTTTACGTTCGCCGCCCACATTCAGGCGTAGATTTGCGCCGTGCCCCCGGCTCCCGTGTCCACCCTCCTCCACCGCGCCCTTCGCAGCGGCGGCTGGCTGGGCGCGGGCGGCGCGCTCGTCGCCCTGGCGGTGCTGCTGCTG
>JADLBJ010000090.1 GCA_020847765.1 Dehalococcoidia bacterium | reverse complement strand
GGCAGCACGGTCAGCGGAGCGTTCGGCGTGAGCAGGAACGTGTAGCCGTCGGCCGGCGATTTCATCGCCGCCTCGACCCCGATCATACCCGAGGCGCCGCCGCGGTTCTCGATCACGACCTGCTGTCCGAGCTCCTTGGTGAGCACCTCGGCCCAAGGCCGGCCGATCAGGTCCGTGGCGCCGCCGGGCGCATAGGGGAGTATGAACTTCACCGGCTTGTCAGGCCATTTGTCCGACTGGGCCAGAGCCGCACCCGCAAGACCGCCGGTCAAGCCGGCAACGGCGAGCACGCCTCGCAAGAAGCCGGCTCCGAGCGAAAGGAAATCACGGCGTCGCATCACGTTCATTGCCTCCCTGCCTGTTCCTTCGTTTCCGCCGGCTATTCTCGTGCGAGCCGGCTCTTGCAGCATACTGGCGTCATCGCCGGACAAGTTCAATGCCAATAGCGGCGCCGGAAGAGGGCCGTCACCGTCACGCTCGATCGCGATCGATGGTATGCCCAAAGCGAGCGCGCGCGTGGCCCCCACGCAGCTCGCCGGCCGGGAGCGGGCGCCCCGTGATCGAGCGCATCCGAGGGGCGCGAGCATCCGTTGCCGAGACTGGAGCCGTCTGACGCTCGCCTGGCGCTCCCCCGGCTCGAGCGCGACCAGTCCTGAGCCTAACGCGACCAAGCGCTGGAGCCCGCAGCAAGCAACTCCCACGACGCCCCCGTCTCGGGTCGGGTCTTGCTCGGGTTTTGCGGCCGCGCGCGACAGGCACTCGTCGACATGGCCGAGCTTTCGCACGCGATGTCGCGCAGCGCCGCGGCAGGCGGCCTGCCGGTCGTCGGTCAAGCTGTGGCGGTCAGTTCCACCGCCAGTGCCAGCGGCCCCAGCCCCAGCGACGCGGGCCCGCGGCATCGAACTTGGCTTTCTGCGCGTCGTCGAGCGAGGCATAGAAGGCCTCGAAAGCCGGACGTACGGACTTGATGGCCGTCAGTTGCGCCTCGACGCGCTTCTCCATCATGGCGAGCCGATCCGTCGGCTTCGTCGGCATGTCTCCGGCGCACGCCGCCTTGATCGTCTCCGCAGCCTTCGACGACGCCGTCCTGAGGTCGGCGAGCTTCGCCTTCTGGGCATCGTTGGGTTTCACCGCCGCCTCGATGCGGTCGATCCGCCATTAGGACATGCCGGCCATGCTCGGATGGCACGAGAAGCCGAAGCTGCCCATGCCCATCATCCCGGGCCCCATCATCATGCCCGGTCCCATGCCTGACCCCATGCCTGTGCCCGGCCCGCTACCGGGAGCCGGGCCTTGAGCCAGGGCGGCGGCGGCAGAAAGTGCGATGATCGAGCCTGCAAGCAAGGCAGGCCGCGCTGTACGGTACATGGCGGTGACCTCCTCTCGATGATGATCGGCCGGGTCGATACCCGGTCGACGGCGTCGACCTTGCGTCCCCTTTCGTGTGCCCGGCACTGACCTCGATCAAGAGACGTGCACGGCGCAGGAACGGCAGGATGCCCGGTCCGACGCTCGCGCCGTCGGCGCCATTGGAGCGCGGGCCGGGCGAAGCCGCCAACGCTTTGCGCCGGCGTCGGCAACACATGCGTGTGTGCGGCCGTTGCAGCGCGTTTCGCTGCATGCAACTCTCTTCACGGACAACTCGACAGGTGCGCCACCGACCGATCGGGAGACACGGGACATGCTCGCCCTTCGCAAACTGCACGCCGGCCCCGGTCTCGAAGCCGTCGATGTCCGCGAGCCTGACGCGCCCGAGGCCGGCGAGCTGCTCGTCCGCGTCGAGGCCGTCGGCATCTGCGGCAGCGACGTGCACGTCTACGAATGGACCGACGGCTACGACTTCATGCGCCCCCACCTTCCCGTGACGCTCGGGCACGAGCTCGCCGGGCACGTCGCAGGCGCCGGCCCCCGGACCGACGTGCCCGTCGGAACGCGGGTCGCCGTGCTGCCCTCCGTCGCCTGCGGGAGCTGCCCGATGTGCCGCCGCTCGGAGCCGGAGAGCTGCGGGCGGCGCCGGACGATCGGCCTGACGCTTGACGGCGGCTTTGCGCCGCTCGTGCGTGTGCCGGCGACCAACGTCATGGCCCTGCCCGCCGGCATCGACGCCGAGCTCGGCGCCCTCGTCGAGCCGCTTGCGGTGGCGGCCGATGCGGTGCTCGTCGGCGAGGGCGGGCTCGGCGACACCGTCGTCGTGCTCGGGCCGGGCACCATCGGCCAGGGCATCGCCCTGCTGGCGCGCGCGGCCGGGGCCGGTCGTGTGATCGTAGCCGGTCGGGCGGACGGACCGCGCTTCGACGTGCTCCGGCGGCTCGGTATCACCGACACCGTCGACGTGGCGGACGCACCGCTGGCCGAGCAGGTGCTGGCTCTCACCGGCGGCAGGCCGGCAGACGTCGTGCTCGAGGCGACGGGTCACCCGCCGTCGATCACGGACGCGCTCCCGGTCCTCAAGCGCGGCGGCGTGCTCGTGGTGGCGGGAATTCACCCGGCCCCGTTGACCCTGCCGCTGACCGTGTT
>JADLBJ010000089.1 GCA_020847765.1 Dehalococcoidia bacterium | reverse complement strand
GGGGGAAGTCCCTCGCGCCACCCTCCTCGCCGTCGCCCGTAGCGTCGACCCCGCCTTCGACGAGAGCAGGCTAGAGACGCCCGTCCTGCCGCAGCCGGAGGGCAAGCCAACCGCCCCCTGACGTCCCGCCCGGTGGGCAACCCGCGGCCGATCGCATACCCTTTCGAACAGATATTCGGATGAGCTCGATCGGCCGCGCGACCATCCTCCACGTCGACCTCGACGCCTTCTTCGTGTCGATGGAGATCCTTCGCCGCCCCAACCTGCGCGGCCAGCCCGTCGTGGTGGCCGGCGGTCTCGGTCCGCGCGGCGTGGTAAACACGTGCAGCTACGAAGCCCGCGCCTTCGGCGTCCGCTCGGCGATGCCCGTGAGCCGCGCTCGGCAGCTCTGCCCGCAGGCCGTCTTCCTCGCGTCCGATTACAGCTACTATGCCCCCGCGTCGCGCGCGTTCCACACCATCCTGGCCGCCTACAGCCCGCGCGTCGAACCCGCCGGCGTCGACGAAGCGTATCTCGACGTGGCGGGCAGCGAACGTCTCTTCGGCGAACCAGCGGAGATCGCTGCCGCCATCCGTGGCCGCGTCCGCGCCGAGGTCGGCATCACCGCCTCCGCCGGCGTCTCCACCAACCGGCTCGTCTCCAAAGTCGCCAGCGACGCCGCCAAGCCCGACGGCCTCGTCGTCGTTCCGGCGGGCGACGAGGCCGCCTTCCTCGCCCCGCGCCCCCTCCGCGAACTTCCGATGATCGGCCCCAAGACAGCCGCTGCCCTCGAAGGCCTCGGCGTTCACCGCATCGGCGACCTCGCGGGCCTCCCCGTCTCCGTCCTCGAAGCGCGCTTCGGCCGCCACGGCCGCGCACTGCACGAGCGCGCTCTCGGCCAGGACCGGACGGCAGTCCTCGCCGGCCGCGACCCGACAAAGTCCATCAGCCGCGAAACGACCTTCGAACGGGACGAACGTGACCACGACCGCCTCCGCGCAGTCCTCCGCGGCCAGGCCGAGCGCGTCGCCGCCGACCTCGCCCGCCAGGGGCGCAGCGGCCGCACGGTCACCCTCAAGCTCCGCTTTCCACCCTTCGACACCGTCACCCGTGCGTCCACGCCGGGAGACCCGCTCGATCTCGCGGACGACCTGTTCGCCGCCGCCGCGGACCTGTTCGAACGCGCCTGGGCCGAGCACGGACGCGCGCCGGTGCGCCTCCTTGGCATGGGTGTCGCGAACCTGCAAGAGCGCGCCCGCCAGCTCCGCCTCGGCGAGAGCCTCGAAGCGGACGCGCTCGCCCGCACGATCGGCGGTCTGCGCGAGCGCTTCGGCGACGCGGCTATCCGTCGGGCCGCCGAGCTGGGCCACCGTCGGGTCCCATCTGACAGTTGACATCACCCCCCGGCAACCGAGATGCTTGCAGCGGTTTAATGAGGTTTGAAAGGTGCCACAGACGGACGCACGGCAAACCCAGACCTGGTTGACTCTCGGCGCGGCGGCAACGCTTCTCGGCGTCTCCGAATCCACCGTCCGGCGTTGGGCTGACGCCGGCGACATCCGCTTCTATCGCACCCGTGGCGGCCACCGCCGCATCCTCGAACAGGATCTCCGCAACTTCATGACCAGCGCCCCCGCCCAGCCCGCCCGCGACAGCGACCGCATCAGCGACCTTGCCCTCACCCGCATCAAGCGCCGCCTCAGCCGCAGCCGCCAGAGCCACACCAGCGGCCTCGACGCACTTCCCAACGACGCCCGCGACCGCCTCCGCCTCATGGGCCGCCAGCTCGTCGACCTCTTCGCCCGGTACATCGCCACAGGCTCGCGCAAGGAGCGGTTCACCGAGGACGCCCGCACCATCGGCCGCGAGTACGGCCGCACCCTCGTCGCGTCCAGCGTCAAGCTCACGACCGCCGTCGCCACCTTCAACTCCCTCCGCCGCTCCGTGGAAGAGACCGCCTCGCAGATCGCCACTGAGTCCGGCCTCCCCTCCGAGGAAGCCATGGAGGCGATCGAGAACATCCTCGAGCTCGCTGACGTCGTCCTCGAATGCATGGCCGAGGTGTACGACACCGCCATCTCTGCCCACTGACCCTGCTGGTCAATTGCCACAGATGTTTTACGCAACGGATACCCGGCGTTTACACCAGATTGATGCGTGACCCACAACTGGAGCACATACTTCCCAGCGAGTGGTAGCCGCAGCTGCCGCCAGACAGGCACGAACACCGGGGAGGGCGGCCGCAGGCATCCGGGCGCGCCGGAAGGCGGTTTGTCATGGTCCAGCGTCGAGCGACGACTCAGGAGGCTGCCCGGCAGCGTCAGCGCTCGCTGATGGCCCGAATCAAGGCCCTCAGCGAGCAGATGGGTAGCGAGCTGCTCGCTGCTCGCCCCCTCGACGGCAACCTCGTCGAAATCCGGCTGCGTGGCGACGGCCCCGCTGCCCTGCTCGACTTCGAACGCGGCGTGTCCCGCCTCGAAGGCGTCGCCCGCGTCTCGATCCACGCCATCGACCACCGCCAGGCCACCTTCAGCGTCGAGCTCCTTCGCGCCCCCTGAGCCCGGCGCCACCCCAGACGGAAATGCTGTGACCATAATCGCCACGCCTCTGTCCGAATTGGGGCCGACGCCCTGCCCTCGGTAGAGGGGCGAGCGTAGCATTGGGCCATGGTCGGCCCCGTCCCCACACTCCGGTTCGAACGCGAAGCCTGGCGCGCCGGCGCGGCCTGGGTCGCCGGCGTCGACGAAGTGGGTGTCGGCCCCCTCGCTGGACCGGTTGCTGCCGCCTGCGTCGCCCTTCCCCAGGGCCGCCGCTTCCGCTGGTACCGGGCCGTTCGCGATTCGAAAGTCCTCCCCAAAAAGGCCCGCGACGAGCTCGCCGCCGCCATCAGAACCTCCGTCCCCTTCGCCATTGGCTGGGCCGCCGTCGAAGAGATCGACCGGGTCAACGTCTACCAGGCGCGCAAGCTCGCCATGCTCCGCGCCTTCGACCAGCTGCGCGTCGCCCCCGACGCCATCATCTCCGACGCCCTGGACCTCCCCCTCCCCAACGTCCGCCCCGTCATCGACGGCGACGCCCTCAGCGTTGCCGTCGCCGCTGCCTCCATCGTCGCCAAGGTCGCCCGCGACGCCCTCATGGACGAGTTGTGCGCGCGCCATCCCGGCTACGGGTTCTGCCACAACAAGGGCTATCCCACCCCCGAGCACAAGCGCCTCCTGCTCCGGCGCGGCCCGAGCCCCGTCCACCGGCGCAGCTTCGCGCCCGTCGCCCAGTTCGCCCTGCTGTGAAAGGCTTCCGCGGCAGCGTCGGCGCCTTCGGCGAACGCCTTGCCGCCGCCCATCTCGAAGCCGCCGGCATGACCGTCCTCGCCCGCAACGTCCGCACCCCCGGCGGCGAGATCGACATCGTCGCGCACGACGGCACCGACCTCGTCTTCGTCGAAGTGCGCACCCGCCGGGCCCCACCCGGCGTCGCCGCCGAATCCCTCCACCCCCCGAAGCTCCGGCGCATGTGGCAATGCGCGATGGACTACTGTGAGACCCACGGCGAGAACCCCGAACGCGTGCGCATCGACCTCGTCGCCCTCGACCTCGACCGCGGCGGTCGCCTCGCCGCCGTCGAGCACTTCCGCGGCCTCGAGATCCCCGACTGATCGCGGCGCAGTGGGGCGACGCCCCCGAATCCGCTACCATGTCGGCATGCCGATCTACGAGTTCCGTTGCGCCGACTGCGGCCGCGTCACCAGCCACTTCACGCGCAAGATCGACACCGCCCTGACCGTCCCCTGCCAGCACTGTGGCAGTGCCAGCACCGCCCGCATGATGTCGAAGTTCGGCCGCACCTACAGCCGCGCCGACGTGATCGAGAAGTATGGCGACCCCGCTGAAGGCCGCGGCGGCCCCGAAGACTACCGGGACCCCCGCCAGATCGGCGGCTGGGTCGAGAAGCGCTTCCAGGAATACGGCATGGATCTGCCCGACGGCGCCCGCGAGATGATCGACGCCGCCCGCGAGGGGGAGTTCCCCGAGCCGATCAAGGACCTGTGACCACCTCGCCCGACGATTCACCGACGCCCGACACCTCGCCGCTGGAGGCCATCCTTCCCCGCATCCTCCTGCACTTCGCCGAAAAGAACGCCGCCCGTGAGCAGGCCCTCGCCGCCAGCCGCCATCTCATCCGCCTCAGCGCCAATAGCATCCGCGCCGTCCACCGGGGGGAGTTCGCCCGCGCGGCCGCCCTCCTCGACGAAGCGCGCACCGTCCGAGACGCCGCCGTCGCCGCCCTCGCAGGGCACGCCGACGTCTACCACGCCGGCTTCCTCCACGACGCCCAGAAAGAGTACGCCGAGGCGCGCACCACCCTGGCCCTCCTTTCCGGCGGCGCCATGCCCTCGCCCGAAGCACTCGGCGTGGAGTACCCCGCCTACCTCAACGGCATCGCCGAGGCCATCGGCGAGATGCGCCGCATGCTCCTCGACCGCCTCCGCCGCGGCGCCTACAGCGGCTGCGAAGAGCTCCTCCAGGCGATGGACGACATCTACGCCGCCCTCGTCACCGTCGACTTCCCCGACGCCATGACCGGCGGCCTCCGGCGCACCACCGACCAGGCCCGCGCCATCCTCGAACGAACTCGCGGTGACCTCACCATGGCCACCGTCCACCGTGCCGCCGCCGCGCGCCTGGGCCAAGCCGTCGCACTGCCGGAGGACCTGGAGCCGCTCCCGCTTCCAGAGCGCCCTTAGAGCGTCGGCACCACACGGCCGATCACGGCGCCAGTGAACGCCGCCGTGTCCAGATTCCCGCCCAGGTCCGCGGTCGTCTCGCCGCTCGCGATGCAGTCGTGTACCGCGTCCACGAGGCGACGCCCCGTCTCGCGCTGCCCGCAGAAGTCCAGCAGGTAGCCAAACGCTTCGATGGCGCCCGAAGGGTTCGCGACGCCCTTCCCGGCGATGTCCGGTGCAGTCCCGCCCGCCGCGTCGAAAATGCCGATCGTCGGCTGATGGCTCGCCGTGAAGGCGTACGAAGCACTCGCTCCGAGTCCGATCGACCCGATCAGCCCGTACACCATGTCGCTCAGAAAGTCGCCGTACTCGTTTGGTGTGACGATCACGTCATAGCGTTCCGGTTGGATGATCAGGCTCGCCAGCATCGAATCGAACAGCTCGCGCCGGTGCTCCACGTTCCGGTACTCCGCTGCCACCTCCGCCACTATCTCCTCGAACAGCCCGTCGGCCGCACGCTGAATCGTGTACTTCGAGGTCGAAACCACACCGTGGCGGCCGCGCTCTGCCAGCCGAAAGGCGAAGTGCGCCGCATGCTCCACCGGTGCCCGCTCCATGATCCGAATGCTCACCGCCGAGTGGTAGCCGATGCGATGACCCGCATCCTCGTAGGTACCACCCGTCGCCACCCGCACCACGTGGACGTCGATCTTCCCGGTGTAATTCCGGCTCACTCCGGGGTAGGTACGGCACGGCCGGTGGATGACCGCCAGACCTAGCCGGTCGCGCAGCACCTGGTTCGGCGACACCGTGCGCGTGACCGTTGGGTACTTCATCGCTGCACCGAGCGCCCGCGTGAGCTCGATCGCCTCGTCGAGCGCCGCCGAGCCCGCCTCGCGCCGTTCCAGCGACCAGTCAACCGGCCGGAAGGCCACCGGCTGACCGAGAGCGTCGTTGACCGCGTGGATGGCGTCACGCAGCTCGAGGGCGATGCCGTCGCCGTTCAGCTCCGCCACGTCGCGCAAGGGAAACCTCCTCGGTGGCTGCTCTCATTGTGCCGTGCCCGGCGCCGCCGACGGAATGCGGGCAATCCCGCGCCGGTGCGCCCTCACCTCGTCAGCGCGCACCGCCCACCATCCCACGTGAATTCCCCGTAAAGCCGGGCGCTGCTAGGATCCGGCAGATTCGGCGCGTCACGCGGGGCGGCCGGCGGTTTCGTGTGCCCGGAAGGTTCGCGGCCGCAAAGCAGCACTTCGACCAGAGGGGAGAGGGTCCATGCTTTTGGCCCAAATCATCATCCCGGTGGCCAGCGCCGCCGCGGTCCTGTTCGCCGTATGGCTGGCGTTCGACGTCCTCCGCCGCGAGAAGGGCACGCCCTCCATGCAAGAGGTCGCCGGCACCATCCTCGAAGGCGCCAACGCCTTCCTCAGCCGCCAGTACCGCACCATCAGCATGCTCGCCCTCGTCACCGCCGTCATCGTCGGCGTCATCGTCGGCGTCTTCAAAGAATCCACCGAGACGGGCGTCCTCACCGGCATCGCCTTCATTGTCGGCTCCCTCGCCTCGGGCGTTTCCGGCTACATCGGCATGTCCATCGCCGTCCGCGCCAACCGCCGCACCGCCGCCGCTGCGCAGCGGAGCCTGGCCGACGCCATCAACACCGCCCTTCGCGGCGGCGCCGTCTCCGGCGTCCTCGTCGTCGCCCTCAGCCTCATCTGCGTCTCCCGCATCTTCGCTATCTACAGCAAGCTCCTCGACCACCCGATCGACGAAACTCCCTTCCTCATCGTCGGCTTCGGCTTCGGCGCCAGCTTCGTCGCCCTCTTCGCCCAGCTCGGCGGCGGCAGCTACACCAAGGCCGCCGACGTGGGCGCCGACCTCTTCGAGTCCATGAGCGCCGAGAACATCGGCGCCATGATTCTGGGCGTGGCCATCTTCACCGCCACCGGCCGCGTCGAATGGATCCTTTTCCCACTCGTCCTCCGCTCCTTCGGCGTCTTCGCCACCATCCTCGGCATGCTCACCGTGCCTTTCTGGGCGAAGCGCATCAAAGACCCCATGGGCGCCCTCAACGGCGGCTACTGGGTCATCACCGTTCTCAGCGTCGGGGGCCTGGCCGCCGCCACCGCCCTGATGCTGGAAGACGTCTGGTATTGGTTCTTCCTCTGCGGCATCGTCGGCATCGCCACCGGTATCGCCTTCGTCTACATCACGCAGTACTACACTGCTGGCGCCTGGCGCCCCGTCCAGGAGATCGCCCGCGCCAGCCGCACTGGCTCTGCGACGAACATGATCATTGGCACCGCCGTGGGCTTCGAAACGACAGCCGTCACGGCCATCACCGTCGGCGTCGCCCTGGTCGCCTCCTTCGTCCTCGGCCAGCAGGCCGACCTTACCAACGTCAGCGACATCTCCACCGGCGTCTTCGGCACCGCCGTCGCCACGATGGGCATGCTCATGTCCGCCGCCTACGTCCTCGCCATGGACACCTTCGGCCCCATCACCGACAACGCCGGCGGCATCACCGAGATGGCCGAAGACTCCAAGCCCGAAGCGCGCGAGATCACTGACGCCCTCGACGCCGTCGGCAACACTACCAAGGCCCTCACCAAGGGCTACGCCGTGGGCTCCGCCGCCCTCGCCGCCTTCCTCCTCTTCACCGCCTACCTCGACGAAGTGCGCGTCGAATTCGGCAAGATCGCCCACGAAGACCCGGTCCGCTACGCCGACCTCCAGCAGGACCTCAACCTCATTCCGCAGGGCGACGCCGCCAAGACCGCCGCCGCCACCGCCGTCCAGCAATACACCAAAGCGCTCGACTCCACCTATCCCGACCTCAGCCTTCGGGATCGCGAGACCCTCGCCGTCGCCGACGACCAGGAGCGCACCGCCTTCCTCGAGAAGAGGGTCAAGGACGGTGTCATTAGCCAGGCCGACGCCGAAAAGGCGCCCCAGCCCGGCGAACTGGTGATCCCCCTGCCCCGCATCATGCCGATCAACCTCGGCAAGGTCGAAGTCTTCGTCGGCGCCCTGCTCGGCGTCATGCTCGCCTTCCTCTTCAGCTCCCTCGCCATCCGCGCCGTCGGCAAGACGGCCGGCAGCATCATCGAAGAGGTGCGCCGCCAGTTCCGCGAGAGCCCGGGGATCATGACCGGCGAAGTCCGCCCCGACTACACCCGCGCGGTCGACATCACCACCCGCTCTGCCCTCCGCGAGATGGTGCTGCCGGGCATCCTCGCCGTCGGCCTGCCCATCGCCGTCGGCGTCATCTTCCGCTACGCGTTTGGCGGCGACGGCAACGAAGGCTGGCTGGCCGTCGCCGGCGTCCTCATGGTCGGCACCATCGGTGGCGTCCTGCTCGCCACCTACCTGAACAACGCCGGCGGCGCCTGGGACAACGCCAAGAAGTTCATCGAATCCGGCGGCCTCAAAGACGAAGGCGGCGCCGTCCTCGGCAAGGGCACCGAGACCCACGCCGCCGCCGTCGTCGGCGACACCGTCGGCGACCCCTTCAAGGACACGGCCGGCCCCGCCCTCCACGTCCTTGTCAAGCTTCTCAGCACGATCACGCTCGTGCTCGCGCCGCTGTTCATCTCCTAGCTCTGCCCCTGGGCGCACCGCAGACCGCCCCCTCTCCAGGTTGGAAAGGGGGCGGTCTGCTGTTCGGCGCGACGCCGACGCGTACGCTTGCCAAATGTAAACAGCGACCCCGGCGCTAGACCATGCACACAAAATAAGAGAGACACTTCCGGAGATGACTGCCAACGAGGCTGCGCAATGACCGACACGCCGTCCACCTACACAGGCAGACTCGTCCGCCTCCGCGCCCGCGAACCGGAAGACGAACCCCTCCTCTACGCCTGGTTCAACGACCCCTCCGTCACCGAGCACCTCGCGATCCGCTACCCCCTCTCGCACCGCGACGAGCACGCCTTCCTCGAACGCGCCGCCTCCGTCTCCTACGCCGGCGCGAGCTTCGCCGTCGTCACCAGAGCCGACGACCGGCTGATCGGCGGCGTCTCCCTCGAACGCACCAGCCCTGAGAACCGCAGCGCCGTCCTGGGCGTCGCCATCGGCGACCGCACGTGCTGGGACGGCGGCTACGGCACGGACGCCATGCGCACCGTCTGCCGCGTCGGATTCGAGATGATGAACCTCCATCGCGTCGAGCTCGACGTCTTCGCTGCCAACGAACGCGCCCGCCACGTCTACGAAAAGGTCGGCTTCCGCCTCGAGGGCCGCCGGCGAGACGCCCACTATAAGCACGGCCGCTACCAGGACGTGCTCGTCATGGGCCTCCTCGAAGGGGAGCTGCGGCTCGACTAGGGCTCCCTCCCGAGATCAGCAGCGCGGTCGGCCGTCATTTGTCACAGTTATGCTAACTGAGCGGTAAATTTGTGATGGAAATCGCAAGAAAGCCTTGACAGCCTTATACGGGGTTGTTAGCGTCGGGGAGCGTTCGCGAGAGCGAATGTTACGCGCTCGGTCCTAGGAGCCGCACTGCGGAATGCGCACCGGCGCAGCGGGGGAACCATATTGGGGGTGAATTCGGCCCCTCTCTCGGCCGATAGGGCGTCCTTCCGCCCGAACCCGTCAGCTAACCCCGTACGCAGCAGGAAGGCCTGGCGGGCAGGTTGCCCGCTGCGGGGTACTGTCCCCTGTCCAACGTCAGAGACAATCGTCGCTTTGCGACGTTCGAGGAGGAGGATCATGCCAGCTTTGCAGGAAGCGCCGCCCAAGTCGTGCCCCAAGTGCCGGGGCTCGATGATCGTCGAGCGTGACTGGCACGGCACCTATGGAAGCTGCATCATGTGCGGCTACGTCCATGAGGTGCTCACCAGCCCACCCGTCGATCTCGCCGCCGAAGAGGCGGCACTGCCCCAGCGGCAGCGGCGTCGGCAGCCGTCCCACGGCAAGCTCCGCCTCTGAACCACGTCGCCAACCGTCAACGAGAGACGGCCACCCCCGCGGGGTGGCCGTCTCTCTTTTTGCAGACGGCAGCGACCGCCTACAATCCGGCAACCGACACGCGGGAGTGAGTGTTATGGCCTACATCCGTCTCTCCATTGCCAAGGCACGCAGGGGCGAAGAAGCGCGCCTCCTCGAAGTGATGCGCCGGCTCTGCGCCATCTCCACCGAAAGCGAAGGCTGCCTCGCCACCTATCTCCTCGAGAGCAGCGACGGCAGCGGCGACATCGCCCGCATCTCCGTCTATAAGGATGAAGCGTCGGCCGAGCACGTCGCCCAGCAGAGCAACGTCCTCGCTCTCCGCTCCGAGCAGCACCTCCTCTGCGAGCCCGGACATACCGAGCGCGCCTTCGTCACCGTCGATTAGCCCCCCGGCGCTGCGGCGGCCTGCGATAGGGGAGGTCCGGCGCCCGTCTCGGGCGACCGCGCCCGCCGTATCAGGGGAAACCCTGATACGGCCTGAAGAGGCGGCCGATAGACTGCAATGCGTCGTAAGGGTTCCTAAGGGACCATCCGGCGGCAGGCCCCCCGCTTGCCGACACGCCAGGAAGGACCACGCATGAACAACGCACGCCTCACCCCGCGGCCTTTCGCCGGACGCGCGCTCAGCCCGTCCCAGACGCCACCCGGAGTCGTGCGTCAGCGCCCCATCCGCATCCTCCTCGTCGACGACCACGCCGTCATCCGCCAGGCCCTGCGCCTGCTCCTCGAAAGCCAGCCCGAGCTCGAAGTCGTCGCCGACGTCGAGAACGGCCGCGAAGCCGTCGCCGCCGTCGACAAGCACAGCCCCGACGTCGTCCTCATGGACGTCGTCATGCCGGGCCTCAACGGCCTCGAAGCCACCCGCCAGATCCGCCGCTCCTCGCCCGGCACGCGCGTCGTCATGCTCAGCGGCTTCGTCGACGAAGACCAGCTCCTCGACGCCCTCCGCTCCGGTGCCTCCGGCTACATCATCAAGAAGTCCGACGTCTCCGAGCTCGTCCTCGCCATCCAGACGGTCCACCGCGGCAACAGCTACTTCTCCAGTGCCCTCAGCGAAGGCTTCGACCTCGCCGAAGTCCTCTATCAGGCCAAGCGCGCCGACCAGCGCACCGGCGTCGAAGCCCTCACCTCGCGCGAGCGCGAGGTGCTCCAGCTCATCGCCGAAGGCTACACAAACCAGGGCGTCGCCAACGCCCTCTTCATCAGCGTCAAGACGGTCGAAGCCCACAAGGCCCACATCATGGCCAAGCTCCACGCCCGCAACCGCACCGACCTCATCCGC
>JADLBJ010000088.1 GCA_020847765.1 Dehalococcoidia bacterium | reverse complement strand
GCTCTTCTTATATCAAGCCTTTTGGTTCAACAGGAGCGGCGCCATGGCCACGACCAAGACGAGTCCCGCCCGCGAGGACGAGCGTGTGGTGCTCTCGGGGACGAAGGTCCGCGAGATGCTGCGCGCGGGCCAGGTGCCCCCCGTCGAGTTCACCCGGCCCGAGGTCGCCCGGGTGCTCATCGAGAGCATGCGGGCGGTCGGTTAGGGTTGGGGCTGGCCCCTGCCATGAGGGCCGGCCTCGTCGCCGCTTCCTCCCCGTCCGCGCGCCGCTGGGGTGCGCGGACGGTGTACGGGGTTACGGCGCTCTACCTCCTGCTCGTCGCGCTGCAGCTGACCAAAGCGGGAGCCGGTGGGCTGTCCGACGCACTGACCCGGCTCGATGTCTCCGGCCCGGTCAACGCCGTCGGGTTCGGCTGGGCGTTCGCCTACCTGGCGCTCAGCGGCTCGCCCGTTGCGGCGCTGTCGGTGACGCTCCTGAGTGGCGGTGCGTTTAGCGAGCTTGAGGCCTTCGCGGCGATCGGCGGGTCGCGCCTCGGCGCCTCACTCATCGTCATCCTGGTCGGCCTGATCTCGTACGCCCGTCATCGAGGCCAGCCCGACGGCCTCGCCGTCGGTGTGATCGCGTTCCTGACAACGCTGACCACGCAGGTGCCCGCACTCCTCATAGGCCTGCTGATGCTCGACGCGGGCATCCTCGACGACGTGCGCGTTGACACCCCGGCCGCTCTCCTCGACGCCGTCGAGAAGATGACGGCCCCGCTCGTCACGCCGCTGGTCGATGCACTGCCCGGGTTCGCCGAGTTCGCGGCCGGCGCCGGCGTCCTCCTGCTCTCGTTCACGCTGGTCGACCGCGCCATGCCGCCTTTACGGGAGCGGCCCGTCCGCGACACCGCGGTCCGCCCTCAACGCAGAGCAGTCTTCGCCATGTTCGGCCTCGGTGCGGCGATAACGCTCCTCACGCTCAGCGTTGCCGTCTCCGTGTCGCTCCTGGTCCCCCTCGCGCTTCGCGGTTACGTCCGCCGCGACCATGTCATCCCGTACGTCATGGGCGCGAACATCACCACGTTTGTCGACACGCTCGTCGTCGCGATGTTGCTCGGTGGCCAGGCGGCGTTCGTGGTCGTGCTCGCCCAGATGCTCGCCATGACGACCGTGGCCGCGCTCATCCTGCCCTTCGTCTACGGGTCCTATTCCAGGGGCATCCTTGCCACCGCCCACTACGCGACCAGCAGCACGACACGCTTCGCCGGGTTCGTCCTGGCCATCGCCGCGGTCCCGGCTATCCTGCTGTTCATTTAGCTAGCCGGGCGCCTCATCGGATGCCGCCGCCGCTTCGCGGCGAGCGAGGCTCGGCGGTCCTTCCCAGCGTTCGCCGCTGTCCAGTTGCACGACGAGCATCGTCCCCGATTGCACCACCTCGCCGCTGAGCCGTGTGGCCGGTGGCGGGAAAACCGCCTTCTCGGGCACGGACACCCGGGTGCCCTCGTGGAACTCGGCCGACGCCACGATCTCGATCGCTTCGATCCGCCTGCCGATAGCCCGCGCAAGCGCCTGGAGGAGGGCGAAATCAGTCGTGCTGTGCAGCGTGCGGACCGCCTGCTCCTGCGTCGCCGCCTGCCGTGAGGGATAGAGCTCCGCCGGTGGCGGTATCGCGTCTTCGTCGCCTTTCGCGAGCAGCTTCTTCACCTGCGACTTCACGCGGGTCGCGATGTCACGCGTCAGCTCGTGCAGCAGCACACTGTCGTCGGTCTCTTCGAAGAACGCGATCGCCCGGGCGACCTCGGCGCGGCTGCTCATTCGATCCTCGCGTGGCTGATCATCACCTTCCCATCGTAGCCGCCGGCGTGGTTGGCCGCGTCTGGTTGCGAGGCCGCCGCCCGATTCTTCAGACTACCCCACACGCGAAGCGCGGAGGACAACCGATGACGACGAGACCCGCTACCAGCCCTGTCGAGACCGTCCGCATCCCCTTCGAGGCGGATGCGATACCTGCCTATCTCGCCCGTCCGGCCACGCTTCCGGCCCCAGCAGTGCTGCTTTTCCACGAGGTCTTCGGCCTCAATGCCGACATGGCCGGGAAGGCGCAACGGTTCGCGGCCATGGGGTATGTCGCTCTCGCGCCCGACCTCTTCGAAGGCCGTGGGCGTAAGCCGTTCTGCGTCATGCGGACGATGCGCGACCTCGGGCGCGGCGCCGGGGGCGCCTTCGCGCGTATCGAGGCCGCTCGCGCCTGGCTGGCGGCACAGCCCTTCGTCGATGCCTCCCGGCTGGGCGTCGCGGGATTTTGCATGGGCGGCGGGTTCGCGCTCCTCGACGCTGCCCGCGCGCCCTACGGGGCTGCCGCCGTCTTCTACGGCCAGCTTCCGAAGGAGGAGTCGGCGTTCGACGGCATCTGTCCCGTCGTCGCCGGGTATGGCGGCCGTGACAGAAGCCTGAAGAAGGCGCCGGCCCGCCTCGAAGCGGCGCTCACTGCGCGCGGCGTCGATCACGACGTCAAGACCTATCCCGAAGCGGGCCACGGGTTTCTCAGTTCGCACGACGGGTTGTTCGCCTGGCTGAACCGCCACGGCCCGATGAAGGTTGGCTTCAACGAGGGCGCCGCCGAGGACAGCTGGGCCCGCGTCGAACAATTCTTCAGCCGGCAGCTGGGGCCATAGGCGCCCCGTGTCCCTGCACCGTCCCCTTCCCGCGGGAGCGTTACCTTGAGACGAGCGCCCACACCGACCACCAGCCAGGGAGGCAAACGTGGACAGGCTTATTGACATCGTTTCCGAACGCGCCGGCATACAGCGAGACCAGGCGGAGAAGGCCGTCAATGCGATGCTCGGCTTCCTGAAGGAGACCCCGGATCAGCTTTCAACCCTGCTCGGCGACGACCTCGGCACGCGCCTCAGCGGCATCTTCGGCCGCTAAACGAAGCGCAAACGGGCGGGGCGGGCGGCGCATACGTTGCGTGCCGTCTCCGATGCGCCCGGTACGCCGGAGCTCCACCTCGGCCGGCATGCTGCCCG
>JADLBJ010000248.1 GCA_020847765.1 Dehalococcoidia bacterium | reverse complement strand
CCGCCATGCGCCCCCATGCAGGAAAACAAAGATCGGCGCGCCCGCGTTTCTGGTCCGGTATATGTCGAGCCGCTCGATTTCCGTCGGCCCGTAGGTGAGGCGCTCTGGCGTTCCAATTCGAGAGCGGGTTACCTCGCTGTTTGTGCTCCAGCGTTTTACAACCTGCGCCAGATTGGCCTCGTAGGCGTTTTGATCGTAAGCGGCATCAAGTTCTTCCTGATTGTAGTCAAGGAAGACTCTCGGCTTGGCTTTTGGTTGTGCCTCCGATTCCATATCCCATACTTTTGTTCGTTTTGATGCGGACTTGCTAGCGATCAGACTTCGGAATTCAACCCTTCATTGAACTTACAATTTTTTATACCAGACTTGCGCGAGCCAAGCACAGAACGAGAGCACGGATAAATTGAGCCGACCACTTCAATGAAGTCCGATTTCGTTTGATACTCAGTCTTTGGAGACCAGCAAAAATGAAAAAGTTATTCGTTCACGGCACGCGACAGAAACAACATGGCTACTCGGCGGCAGTGGTTACCGAAGGAGCCAGTCGCATCGTTTGGTTGGCGGGGCATTCCGGGCAAACAGCGGACGATGGCCGTTCGCTTGCCGGCAATTTCGACGCACAGTGCCGGCAGACTTTTTGCAATATCGAAAGGACACTGCGCGAGGCTGGATGCGAGCTTAGCGACCTCGTGACTACAACCACGTTCCTGATCGATGCACGTTACACGCTTCGCATGCGTGAGTTGCGCGCAGAATTTTTGCCCAAGGATTTTCCCGGTAGCGCAGCGATCACCGTTTCCGGCTTTGCCGATCCGACGATGATGATCGAGATCCAGGGATTCGCCGTTCCCGCGTAATCATCGCACCATCTGCGGCAACGTACCGTCTTCGCCTTCGCTTGACAGTGCGTAGGTGAGGATGGTTTCGTTAATATTCGTCGCAATCGAGTGCTTTTAGTGCTCATTCAAATTTCTGACCTCAACAAGACTTACAAGACGCAACGCGGCGAAGTCCTTTCGGCGTTACAGAATATTTCGCTAGAGGTTGAAAAAGGCGATTTCGTTTCGGTCGTCGGCCCTAGCGGATGCGGCAAAAGCACAT
>JADLBJ010000247.1 GCA_020847765.1 Dehalococcoidia bacterium | reverse complement strand
CCTCAACGACGAACGCGCCAAGCGCCTCGGCAACCTCATGGAAGGCAAGGAAATCCTGGTCGACCTCCATGACGAAAAGACGAACAAAAAGCTCCTCTCCAAGGGCACCTTCGTTTCCCGTGACCTGCTCGAAAAAATCCGCGCCCGTGACCTGAAGCGCCTCCGCTTCAAGGAAAAGGATCCGCGCCTCAACGAGCAAATCGACGAAATCGAAGAAATGACCTCGCGGCAGATCGCGGTGCTCGAAAAGATCACCGAAGAGAAAATCGCCAAGCTCAAGAAGGGCGACGAACTGCCCCCCGGCGTCATCAAAATGGTCAAAGTCTACATCGCCATGAAGCGTAAGCTTTCTGTCGGCGATAAGATGGCCGGCCGCCACGGCAACAAGGGCGTCATCGCCCGCATCGTGCCCGAAGAGGATATGCCGTACCTGCCCGATGGCACCCCCGTTGAGATCGTCCTCAACCCGCTCGGCGTGCCGTCCCGTATGAACGTCGGACAGATCCTCGAAACGCACTTGGGCTGGGCAGCCAAGGCGCTCGGGTTGCACTTCGCAACGCCCGTGTTCGACGGCGCCACCGAGCTCAACATCAAGGAACAGCTCACCGAAGCCAATTACCCCACCTCGGGTAAGGTGCAGCTCTACGACGGCATGACCGGCATCGGCTTTGAACAGCCCGTCACGGTCGGCTACATCTACATGCTCAAACTGAGCCACCTGGTCGACGACAAGATCCACGCCCGCTCCATCGGACCCTACTCCCTCATCACCCAGCAGCCGCTGGGCGGCAAGGCCCAGTTCGGTGGCCAGCGCTTCGGCGAAATGGAAGTCTGGGCGCTCGAAGCCTACGGCGCCGCTTACGTCCTCCAGGAACTGCTCACCGCCAAGTCGGACGACGTCTACGGCCGCGCCAAAATTTACGAAGCCATCGTAAAGGGCGAAGCCGCCGCCGAACCCGGCGTACCGGAATCCTTCAACGTCCTGATCCGCGAGCTCCAGTCGCTCTGTCTCGACGTCGAACTCATGAAGAAACCCCGCGAGGTGCCGGATACAGCCCTCGCGGCCGACTGATGCTCGTTCACTGTAGGGCAGGCGTCCACGCCTGCGGGGTGGCCTCTAGGCCACCCCTGCCCGCAGTACGTAACAGATTGACGAAAGGAGCTAACTAGCCATGTACCGTTCCTCCCCCTACGACCGCGCCAATTTAATCGCCGATTTCGACTCCATCCGCATCAGTCTCGCTTCTCCGGAAAAAATCCGCTCCTGGTCCCATGGTGAAGTCACCAAGCCGGAGACCATCAATTACCGCACCTTCAAGCCCGAACGCGATGGCCTCTTCTGCGCCCGCATCTTCGGGCCCGTCGCCGACTGGGAATGCCTCTGCGGCAAGTACAAGCGTATGAAGCACCGCGGCGTCATCTGCGACAAGTGCGGCGTCGAAGTCACCCTCTCCCGCGTCCGTCGCGAACGCCTCGGCCATATCGAGCTCGCCAGCCCCTGCTCCCATGTCTGGTTCTTCAAGGGACTCCCCAGCCGCATCGGCTACCTGCTCGATATCACCCTCCGCGAACTCGAACGCGTCCTTTACTTTGAAGCCTTCGTCGTCGTCGATCCCGGCGAAGTCCCCGGCATCAGCCGCGGCGAAGTCATGAACGACGAAAAGAAGCGCCAGCTCGATACCGAGTACTACGGCAAGTACGTCGCCATGATGGGTGCCGAAGGCATCAAAGAGCTCCTCAAGAAGATCGATGTCGAATCCCTCAGCATCGAAATTCGCGAGCGCATGAAGACCGAAACCTCGGTCCAGAAAAAGCTCAAGTACGCCAAGCGCCTCCGCGTCGCCGAAAGCTTCCGCAAGTCCGGCAATAAGCCCGAATGGATGATCCTCGACGTCATCCCCGTCATCCCGCCCGAACGCCGCCCCCGCGTGCCGCTCGATGGCGGCCGCGGCGCCACCTCCGATCTCAACGACCTCTACCGCCGCGTCATCAACCGCAACAACCGCCT
>JADLBJ010000087.1 GCA_020847765.1 Dehalococcoidia bacterium | reverse complement strand
GTAGCCGCCGCCACCTTCGACGGGGCGCACGCCTTCTTCGGTGAGCGAGCGGGCGTGCGCCGGCGAGAGATGCGGGTTGACCTCCTCCATGCGGTGCGTGGCGGCCTCGATCGTCTCGTACGTGTGCAGATGGCGCTGCTCGAGCTCGCGCATGCTCTCCATCCAGGCGCGCATGCGGACGTGGGCCGGACGACGCACGCCGCTGGCCCAGCCCAGGCCCCCTAACCCTTCAACCGTGACCAGCTTCGTCACCTTCTCCGGGAAGGCCCCGGCATACTGCAGCGCCACACCCCCGCCCAGCGAGTGGCCCACGACGACGTAGGGCGCCCGGCCGACCTGCTCGCCGAGTGCATGGATGTCGAGGGCGTAGTCGATGATCGAGTAGTCACCGCCGACCGCCCACTGGGAGTCGCCGTGCCCGCGGAGGTCGGGCGCGTAGACGCAGTAGCGGTCCGCAAGCGCGCGCGCGGTGCGGTCCCACGAGCGGGCGTGGTCGCGGGTGCCGTGGATGAGGAGCAGCGGTGGGTTCGCCTCGTCGCCCCAGACAAGGTAGTGGAGGCGGAGACGCTGCGATTCGTACCAGCGTGATGCGAGCGCCATGGCGGAGAGTGTACGTTCTCCGCGCTTTACGGGGCCGCCTGAGGTAGATAGCAGCGCGGGCGGCGGCTAGACTGCGCCCGACGGGAGGGGCCTCTTGAGCGCGCAATCCGAGAGCGGGCGCAGCGGTTGCCCGCGGGCGGGCCGCGCCGGTGAGCCTTCGCCGGGCGAAGGGCCGCGGGCGCCCCTCCATGTCCTCGTGATCGACGACGAGCCGAACCTGCGCAAGCTCTGCCAGCGCGTCGTGGAGCGAATGGGACATGTGTGCGAGACGGCGGCGTCGGGCATGGAGGCGGCCGCCCTCGCCGCCGGCGCTGCATTCGACGTCGTCCTCTGCGACTTCCGCCTGGCGACCGAGACGGCAGTCGACGTGGTGCGCCTCTT
The DNA here is from genome assembly GCA_020847765.1 of Dehalococcoidia bacterium. Lineage (GTDB taxonomy): Bacteria > Chloroflexota > Dehalococcoidia > Tepidiformales > Tepidiformaceae > JADLBJ01. The sequence goes on along the minus strand of JADLBJ010000087.1, from coordinate 7,168 downwards.
GCGTGCCACCGCGCCCGAGCTGGTCGGCCGCACCGTCATCGCGACCGGAGCAGCAAACGACCCCGATGTCGTCATGCTCTGCGAGGCCTACGGCCTCGAGGTCATCGCCAAGCCGTACGGCTACGACGAGATCGCGGCGATGATCGAACGCGCCCTGGGCTAAAAAGCGCGGCACCCCGGCACCTTCTCGCCGGCTCACGCCATGAAACGGGCGAAGTGCTTCGCAAACGACTCAGGAGAAACGCAATGCCCAGATTGATCACCGCCCGGCCCGCGTTCGTCGCCGGGATCGCCCTCACCCTCGTTGCGGCCGCCTTCGCCCTCGTCGGGAGCAGCGCAGCGGCCTCGGCCGACAGCACACCAGGCGACGCCGCGGGCGGGGGCTGGCCGCTCTGGATTCAGGGCCGCCCCCTGAGCCTCGAAGCGGGCGCGCCGAACGGCTACTACTTCTGGCACGACGCCGACGGTCTCCACATCCGAACAACCACGCCTGCCGACCGGCTCCATCCCTTCCAGGCCGTGCTGACGACAGACGGCGCTTTCCGCGACGTCCAGAAGACCCGCCTCGAAGGGGCGGACGACATCGCCCTCAGCGCCGACCACACCCGCCTGGTAATCAAGTTCCACACCTGGAACGGGATCGACGGGGTGGACTTCCGCGTCGACGGGGGCCATCGCCTGACGCTCCGCCTCGAGGAGTTCGGCCTGCGCGTGCCGACCGGGAAGATCTTCGCCGGCCGCTACTCAGTCCACCCGAGCAGCAACCCGTTCACGATCTATCGCTAGCAGTCGGCGGCCACGGCCGCCGTGGCAAGATGGCGGAAAGCGAGCGGAAAGAAGGGGGAGGCCAGCCGGTCTCCCCCTTCCGTCGCCGGCGAGGGAGGCAGATACTTCGAGCCAGGAGAACTGTTCTTGCCATGATTGGTGACCTGGGCGTCCCGGAGCTGCTCGTCATCCTGGCGCTCGTCGCACTGCTTTTCGGCGTCGGCAAGCTCGGGCGGCTGGGCAGGGACCTCGGCGAGAGCGTGAAAGAGTTCCGCCGCGCCGTCCGCGAGGACGACGAGAGGCCGCCAACGCCTGCCCCTGGCGCTCCGGCCTCGGTCCAGGATGGGCCGCCTCTGCCATCCCTTCCCGCAACGAGCACCGAAGGCGCATCGCGACCGCCGTCGATCTTCTGACGGCGCTCTTCGTCGCTGCCCTCGCCCGGGACGCGGCGTAAAGGCGGCGTGCGTATGATCTGCGTCATAGCCAACTTCCATGGCAGGCATAGCCATTCGCTGCTGTAATACCGTGGCCTGCTCGCTATCCTTTGTGAATCCCGTTACAAAGAGGGATACGACGCATGGCAGTCGCAGCACCCCACCGTCCCCGGCAAACTCCGACGACCGATCAGTTCCGGCTGACTCCCCGGCCGGCCGCGCCCATGTCCCGCCCGTCGGCAGCCCGGGAGCCGCTGAGTGAGGGAGACGCGGACGTCGCCGCGCGGGTTGCCGACGCCATCGAGCGCACGATCCAGCGCAACGTCAAGGGCCTGGAGTACCTGGCCGCGAGCGACCTGCCCGTAGGACTCACGCCCCGCGACGTGATCCACCGTCGAGGCACGCTGCAGCTTTACCACTACCGGCCCGTGACCGACGAGGTCTACCGCGTGCCGCTGCTGCTCGTCATGTCGCTCGTGAGCAAGCCGTACATCCTCGATCTCACGCCCGGGCAGAGCCTGGTCGAGTTCTTGGTTGGTCGGGGCTTCGACGTGTACATGATCGACTGGGGCACGCCACGACCCGAGGACAGCCGGCTGCGGCTGGAGGACTACCTCCTCGACTTCCTGCCAGAGTGCGTCGCGGAGGTCCTGGCCGACAGCGGCGAGCACGAGCTCTCCATGGTCGGCTACTGCATGGGCGGCCTGCTCTCCGTCGTCTATGCCGCGCTTGAACCAAACGGGCCGCTGAAGAACCTGGCCTGCTTCACCACGCCCGTCGACTTCGCCGGCATGGGCCTCCACCGACGATGGACAGACCCGCGCTGGTTCGACGTCGACCGGATCGTCGACACCCTCGGGAACGTGCCGCCGGAGATGCTCTTCCAGGCGTTCGACATGCTGCGCCCCGCTTCGCGGGCAGCAGGCCGCCTGCGCCTCTGGGACAACATGTGGAACGACGAGTTCGTGAAGTCGTTCCGTCTGTTCGACCGTTGGAGCGCCGACCAGATCCCGTTCCCTGGTGAAGCCTTCCGCCAGACGACGAAGGAGCTCATGTGGGCGAACCGGCTGGTAAAGGGCGAGCTCACCATCGGCGGCCGGCCGCTGAAGTTGGAAGACGTGCGCGTGCCACTGCTGCACGTCACGGCCGAGCATGACCATATCGTCCCCTCGGCAGCCTCGCGCCCGCTCGTGTCGCTCGCGGGCAGCAGCGACAAGCAGGACCTCGTGCTCAAGGGAGGGCACGTGAGCCTCGTGGCCGGCGGCAACGCCCTCTATCGGCTCTGGCCGCAGCTCGACGCCTGGCTGGGGGCCCGCTCGGTCTAGGGCTCGGCAGCGGGCTCCGGCGCCCGCCATTCGCCCGATTTGCCGCCGCGCTTCTCGAGCAGGCGCACGCCCTCGATCCGCATCCCCCGGTCGACGGACTTGCACATGTCGTAGACGGTCAGGGCCGTCGCCGCCACAGCCGTGAGCGCCTCCATCTCGACGCCGGTGCGGCCGGTCGTCTTGACGCGGGCAATGACGTGCAGGGCGTCTTTCCCGACCGCTTCGAGGTCCACCGTGACGCCCGTGATGGCGAGTGGGTGGCACATGGGGACCAGGTCGCTCGTACGCTTCGCCGCCATGATGCCGGCCACCCGCGCGACGGCGAGGACGTCGCCCTTGGCGATGCCACCCTCCTGGATGAGAGCGAGCGTTGCCGGTGCCATCTGCACGTACCCTTCGGCCACGGCGACGCGTTCCGTCTCGGCCTTGGCGGAAACGTCCACCATCCGCGCCGCGCCCCGCTCGTCGAGGTGAGAGAGCGGGCTCTCAGCCATGGTGCAGCCTCCACATGACCGTCTCGTAGGCATAGACAACGGCGTAGCCGAGTCCGCCCAGTGCCAGCCCGCCGAGCGCACCCAGCCAGTGGTCCACCCATGTGTCGGTTGCGATGATGCCCACGCCCGCCATCGGCAGAAAGGCGAGGAAGGCGGCGCGCCGGCGCTCCTGTTCGAAACGCCGGCGCAGGGGCGCTCTCACGGGCTCCATGGCGCCCAGTATAGGGGTCGTGCGCACCCCGAGTGCCGGCGTGCGCCAGGCCTTTTCGTGCGCCTGCCCAACCGGGAGGCAAGCCGGGGTGGCACAGGAGTCACCGCGCCCGCCCGCGGCCAACGCCCGGGTCGCTGGTACGGCAGCGGGGGCGCGACGGAGACCGGAGCAGACCCCCACGGGGTCCGCGGCCCTTCAGCCAGAGTGCATCTCCGTAATACGCGCGGCGTCCCGCGGCCGGTAGATCCACTCGTTGCCGTCGCCGTCGTGGACAACGACTTCGTCTCCCGGGACGAACGTCAGCCACGCCACGGCTGCGTCCAGCGCCTGAGCGAAGTGTGGGAATTGCACCCGCCGATGCGGGCTCACGAGGATCCACGAACCATCCTCGTATCTCAGGTGCAGCTCGGCCATCTCAGCTCCCCGTGCGGGCTCTCTCCCGCCGCTGCTGCGCCCAGCGTCGCGCATCGGCTGACAGGGCGGCGAGGGTCGAACGGTCCCCGGCGTCGTCCTGTTCGGTCGTTTCGACCCGCCGCCAGCCCAGTCGGCGCGCGAATGGTAAAGACGTCCGCGCTTCGCGTCACCTGCTGTCGTCATCGTCGGAAATTGGTCTGTTACCCGTTGTTCACTCTTGACACACTTTCCCGAACGGGCAGAATCGACCCGTCAGGCGAGGGCGAGCGCGGGCGGGAAGAGCGAGGGCACCTTCCTTCTGGCGCCAGGACGACAGCGGGCCGCTTCGGCGTGCCCGGCAGTTCCAGGGAGGTGCTCCATGTCACGATCGACACCGGCCGCCCGGCGCGGCCACCGCTGGCTCCTCGCGGTGGGGCTGGCGACCATCCTCAGGGCTGTCCTCGGCGGCCTGGGCAGCTCGGGCGTTACGCCGGCACGTGCGGCGGGCACGCTCTGGGTGCGCGCCGACGGCAGCGACGGCGCCTGCAACGGCTCGGCGAACGCCTCGGCGGCCTCGGCGCCCAACTGCGCCAAGCGCTCCATCCAGGCGGCGATCGACGCGGCCAGCGCCGGCGACACCGTCAACGTCGGCCCTGGCGCCTACAGCGAGACGGCAGCAGGCCGGACACTGACGAGCATCGGCGGCGTCTACCAGTTCGGCCTCTTCTTCCCGGACGCCAAGCCGAACCTGACGGTCCGCGGGGTGACGGCCGGGGGCGTGCCGATCGCCACGGCAGCCGCCGCCGTCGCCACAATCACGACCAACGCCACGAACAACTTCGGCCCCAGCGGCGTCTTCGTCGAAGGCGACGGCGTGACCATCGCCGGGGTAATCGTCGGCACGAACACGGGCGGCCAGAACAAGACCGTCGAAGTCATCGGCGACGCCTTCACGCTGAAGGACTCGCAGGTGAACGACCCGGGCGGGTCGCTCTACGTCAACGACTTCCGCTTCGACAACATTGGCGACGTCTCGCATGTGCAGTCGTACGCCGTGACGGGCAACCAGTTCGCCGACGGCGTCAGCGTCGATCTGGCAAGCGGCGCCGGATACAGCGGCCTGGTCGCCAACCGCGTGATCACCGGCAACACCTTCGCGGCGAACACGATGGGCAGCTGGCCGATGATCAGCTTCAACGGTTCGGGCTCCTGCGTGGCCTGGTTCACCTATGGTGTCGGCGGCGCCGTCATCACGGGCAACACCTTCGGGCACGCGAGCCAGTACATCCGCGCCCGCGCGGACTACGACAACAGCCAGTTCAACTGGGCCAGCTACTTCACCGGGAACACCTTCACGGCCGGGGCGGTCGTCGCCGGGTCGACGCCGCCCGCCACACTGACCGAGTACAGCTACCCGACCGGCTGCGGCACCTTCCTGCATGTCCGCCACATCGGCGGCGTCGTCCAGGAGGAAGTCGACCACGCCAGCAGCGGCGACACCGTCCTCGCCACGGCGGGGAGCTGGGCGGAGCAGGTAGTGGTCACGAAGGACCTGCACCTGGTCGGTGCGGGGAGCAGCCTGAGCACGATCAGTGCACCCGCCTCCATCCCCGCAGCCGCCGACCCGGATTCGGCCGTGGTCAAGATCGCCGGTGCCGTCAACGTCGAAGTGACAGGCTGGCGCGTCGCCGGGCCCGGCCCCTCGGGCTGCGGCAGCATCGGCTTCGGCATCCTCGTGCGGGACGGCGCGACCGCCGACATCCATCACAACCGCGTCACGGCCATCCGCGACAACCCCTTCAGCGGCTGCCAGAACGGCGTCGCCGTCCAGGTCGGCCGCGCGCTCTGGGCGACGAGCGGCAGCGCAGACATTCACGACAACACGATCGACGACTACCAGAAGAACGGCGTCACCGTGAGCGGCGCTGGGTCGTCGGCCACGGTCACGAACAACGTCGTCACCGGCGCGGGGCCGACGGCGACGATCGCCCAGAACGGCATCCAGATCTCGTCCGGCGCAACCGCAACGATCACCGGCAACCAGGTGAGCGGGAACTCCTACACGGTCTCGCCGGTCTACTGGGTCTCGACGGGCCTGCTCCTCTATGGCGCGGGCGCGACGAACACGAGCGGCAACACCATCTCCCAGAACCAGGTCGGGTTGTACCGGCTCGACACCGCCGGCTGGGACGACGCGAACACGATCAGCGCGACCAGTGCCGGCACGGGCGCGCCGAGCTTCTGGGGCGAGATCGTCGACGCGCCGCCGCCCGGGCACGCACCGTCGTCGCCGGAAGAGATCGTGAAGCCGGTGCTGCCGAAGATCGGCCCAGCGGTCGTCCCCGTGACCGCCGTCTCCATCACGAACAGCACCTTCGCCGGCGACGGCACGGCGGCGGCAGTCGCCGGCGTCGAAGCCGACGGCGGCTACGGCAGCACCGACATCGACCTCACCGCGACGAACAACTTCGTCAACGGCTGGGCGACGGGCGTCGAGCTCTACCTCTGCACCAGCTCGTGCAGCGGCACCGGGTTCGCGAATCTGCAGGTCGAATCAAACCACCTCGCCGGCAACACCATCGGGCTCGACAACTCGTCCGCAATCGCCGTGGACGCCGAGCTGAACTGGTGGGGCAGCGGCACGGGGCCCACGAACGGCGCGAACCCCGGCGGTACCGGCGCGGCTGTGACGGGGCCGTCCGTTGACTTCGCCCCCTGGCTCTGCACAGGGACCGACACCTCGGGCGCGGCCGGCTTCCAGCCCTACCTCGGCGCCTACGGCGTGAGCCCGTGCGACACCAGCCCGCCGACGGTGACCATGAAGGGGAACGTGCTGCCGGTCATCAACCCCTACTTCGCCGACACCTGGACGACCTACACCGTGCAGGTGGCCTTCACCTGCGTCGACAGCGGCTCCGGGATCGACCCGCTCGCCCCGAACACCATCACGCAGACGCTCCAGTACTCGAACTCGGGCGTCTACGTGGCGTCCGTTACAGGCTCCTGCCAGGATCGCGCCGGGAACGTCCTCAGCGGGACGTTCACCTTCGGCAAGGTCAAGATCGACAAGCAGAAGCCCGTCTGCACTGTCTTGACGTCGCTGGCGGCCGGTGGCCCGTTCGTGTCGAACCTGACGATCGCGAACAACAACACCCTGCGCACGATCTACGTGCAGGTCTCCGTCTCCGACCCGCCCTTCGGGCCGCCGTTCGCCCCCGACCCGGGCCAGCCGGTCATAAAGCTGGTTTCGGTGACGGGGAACGACGGCGCCGTCGCCGCCGACATGTCCGGCTGGACGACCGGTACAGCCGACTTTGTCGGGCAGCTGCGCGGCAAGAAGGCACGCGGGCCGCGCACCTACACGCTCACCTATTCGGCGACGGACGCCGCCGGCAACGTGGGCACTTGCCTGGGTATGGTGAAGGTTCCCTAGGAGAACCGCTCCAAGCCAAACGGAAAGGGCCCCGCGTCGCGGGGCCCTTTCCTTGTCACCCTGACCGGCCATCGCCGGTCACCAGTGGGGTGAGCCTCAGGCGCTGCGGCCGG